>USBZ01000001.1 GCA_900553065.1 uncultured Desulfovibrio sp.
TTTTAGAAGTAATTACTTTTATAAAATAATATCACGCAGACGGGCATCGCAATCTTCATATTTTGCATCTGCAAGCTCTGTCCTCAGCGAGTTCTTCGTCTCTGGCCGCCTTCACTGTTCATGCCTATGATGACGGACACCACAATAAGAACGCAGGAGAAAACAATGGCAGTCGACAACGACTCGCCGCCGAAAAGGGCCCCCAGCACCACCGCTATGACAGGATCTATATAAGCAAAGGACACCGCTACCAGCGTTCTGGTGCGCACAAGCAGCCAGTAATAGCAGAAGTAGCCGATAACGCTTGTAAAGACCGTAAGAAAAATCATCCCCGTCAACGAGGAGAACGTCATTTCGGAAAAGTCGCACCGTTCCCCCATCAGCCCGGAGGCGGCAAGAGACATCAGCCCGCCGAACAGCATATTCACGGCAAGCCCTCCATAGAGCGACAGTCCCGGGCTGCTGAGAAAGCGCCTCGCGTACAGAGAACCTGCCACAAAGCAGAACACGCCGAGAAGAATGACAAAAATACCGAAGGCGTCTCCCCGCATTTCCGAGGAGCCTCCAAGCGTCAGTATGGCCATGCCCAGGCTTGCGCCGACAAGAGCGAAGGTCTGCCCTCTGTCCGGCCTCGGCCCTTTCAGAATCAGCCAGTCGCCGAGAATCATGAACAGCGGCACAGTACCGTATAAAAGCGCCGTAACGCCAGAAGGAACCGTCTGCTGCCCTACGGCCTGACATACGTTGTTCATGAACATGATGAAAAACGCCAGGACCACGTAATGTCCCAGCTCCCTGATGCCTGAAAGCCTGCCGTGATGCGTGAAGGGCAGCAGCATCAGCATGACTGCTCCCGCGAAGCACAGACGTATTCCGTTCTGAAACACCGGAGGAAATCCTCCGAGTGCAAACTTCATTCCCAGAAAGCTGCCTCCCCATGAAAGATACAGCAGGGCAAGACAAAGACATATCCTCAGACTGGAAGGGACGGGCTTTCGCATGGCGATCTCCTCGGGGTGTTCCGTAAACAGACGACTCAGAAAGACCGATCACGGCAGAAGGATAAAAAACATGCTGCAGAGGATTCGATCCTGTGCAGCACTCTGGCAGAAGCTTCACCGCCGACTCTGCCGGATTCCACGAAGAAGACAGTCCGCGCCCGACGACACGACGCGGCAAAGCCCCTTGTTCCGGACACGCCATGCAGGCGACGCTTCCCGGATCACCGGGCGCGGGCCAGAGCGTTCCCCTCCTCCGCCACGACGGGCAGGGCGTAAGAAAGCGTTTCAGAGCAGATGGGATTGCATATTCGAGACGCAGACTCATGCCGGAATGCCGAAAGGCGATCCCTCCGACGGCAGCCGCGCCTTCTCAGTAAGAAGAAAATATCCGGAAAATCTCCGGCCAAATACGGAGCGCATCCACAAACGCGCCTTCCGCTGCCTCCGGCTCCATGCCGGAGAAATATCTGCGGCGACGATTCTCTCTCTTCCCTGCCCTCGCCGTAAGGCAGAAGAACCCGGCACCTCTCCGGCGTCCGAGCATATGAAGCATGGGCAGGCATGGGAGAAGAAGAATGCGGGCTTCTCCCATGCCGCGTATGCTTTTTCCGGTGTCAGGACTGCAGCATGGCCTGTATGGCCCTGACGAGGAAGGCGGTATCCGTGCCTACGGCCGCGCCCTGATAGCCCTGATCGAAACGGGCCTGAGCCTCGGGTCTGGTGTTCGTATAAATGAAAGCCAGCTTGCCGTTCTTCCGGCAGGCCTGCAGGATGGCTGCAAGTGCGGACTGGAACTCAGGCGTATCGAACTGCGCCGGAGCACCGAGCGCCACGGAGAGGTCATACGGGCCGACGAAAATGCCGTCTATGCCCTCAAGAGATGCGATCTCTTCTATGTCCTTCAAAGCCCCCAGCGTTTCACACTGAGGCATGAGCAGCACTCTGCGGTTGGTAACCTCGAAGTATTCCCCGATATTCTTCATTTCCGGTGAAAAACCGTACTTCGCGCTGCGCGAAAAGGCCACGCCGCGCGCGCCCATGGGAAAATACTTCGCATATTCCACCAGACGGCGTGCCTCATCCGCAGACTGAACATCCGGAATGATGACGCCCCTGGCTCCGGAGTCCAGAGCGTGGAGAACCGCCGCACGCGAACCGTCGCGCACACGGACGAAAGGCTCAGCTCCGTGCAGCTGCATGGCGCGGATCATATCCGCCACGCTTTCCTCCACGAACGGCCCGTGCTCCGTGTCGATGATGACGAAATCAAGTCCGGACAGGCTCAGACATTCCGCCGCAACGGATCCGCCGATATGGCAGAAAGTTCCGACAACGCCCTGCCCGGCTTTCAGCTTTTCATCAAACGCGCTCATTTTGCCGCTCTCTTTTCCAGCACTTCCCGCATGAGCGAAACGGCAAGTTTGAGATTTTCAAGAGAGTTGGCATAGGACACGCGGACGAAGTCCTCTCCCATGGAACCGAACACATGACCGGGAGTCATGGAAACGCCGGCCTCGTCGATCATGGTACGGCAGAACTCATCGCCGGACATACCCGTTCCCGTGATGTTCACGAAAATATAGAAGGCGCCGTCCGGGCAGGTGCAGGAACAGCCGGGAAGGGAATTGAGCGCCTCCACCATGTAGTTTCTGCGCTTTTCATATTCCTCAACCATGGCACGCGAAGGAGCGTCGTCCTCCTGCAGAGCGGCAAGCGCGGCATACTGCGTGAACGTGCACGGGCAGGAGAGATTGTAGAAGTTCAGACGCATCATGGGATCCATGAGCGAACGGTCACAGAGAATGTAGCCTATGCGCCAGCCGGTCATGGCGAAGTACTTGGAAAAACCGTGCAGCACTATGAGTCTTTTCTTCAGCTCGGGAAGAGAAGCCGCACTGCAGTACTTCTTTCCGCCGTATACCATGTCGGCATACACTTCGTCGGAGATGACGAGCAGATTGTATTTTTCCGCAAGATCCGCCACAAGGCGGAGGGACTGCTCATTCAGCACGGAACCGCAGGGATTGGAGGGAGAATTGAGCAGAATGGCCTTCGTCCGGGGCGTGATCAGGCTCTCCATGACGGCGGCGTCCAGCTGAAAGTCGTATTTTTCCTCCAGCGCATAGGAAACGGCCCTGGCGCCGGTGATGTTGGGCAGGGTGAAATAGCAGAGATAACCGGGATCGGGAACGAGAATTTCATCTCCGGGGTTGAGGTAGGCGTTCATGGCAAGGAACACGCCCTGTTCAACGCCGACGGAAATCATGACCTCGTCGGGCTCATAATCGGAGCCGTAAAGTCTGTTGTAGCGTTCAGCCACCGCGGCACGAAGCTCAGCAATGCCGGTTACGGGACCGTAATGAACCTTTCCCTCATCAAGAGCCTTCTTGCAGGCTTCCACGATATGAGGGGGAGTGTCAAAATCCGGCTCGCCGATTTCCAGATGAATGATGCGCTTGCCCGCCGCTTCAAGGCTTCCGGCATAGGCAATGATCTCACGGATTTTGGAAAGAGGCGCCTGCTCCATGCGATGGGCCTGAGATATGACAGCCATACTTGATCCTTTTAATTCTGGCGGGACGCCGGAGCGTCCCGCATTGCATGAACGTTGTGGAATGCCTAGATCTTCAGCGCCAGAGCATGGGCATCATTCACGGCGTCGAATATCTTGCCCGTTCCCGTGCAGTCGCCGCCGGCAAGGAAGGGAATCTTCTCCCGGCTCAGTTCAGCGCACAGCTGCCTGTCGGGGCTGTACCCCACGGCGAGCACCACCGTATCGAAGGCGGGCAGCTCAAACACGTTGCCGTAGCCGTCCTTCACTTCGGCCCTGCCGTCTCCCGACAGGGAGGAGAGAGCATATCCGGTCAGAGGCGTCACATGCAGCTTGTCCAGTTCCTCCAGCAGGAAGAAGCGGCCGTGCTTTTCCATGTCGGCGGCAAGAGCGTCCCTCATTTCCACGATGGTGACCTCACGCTTTCTTTCCGCAAGAAAAGCAGCGCATTCACATCCGACAAGGCCGCCGCCTATCACCAGCACTCTGTTTCCGGTTTCGGCCCCCTCAAGAACATCCACGGCATGCTTGAGAATGCCGCTGGAAAGAAGCTCGGGAGTCTTCAAAAATCCCGGACATACGGGCGTGCTGCCCGTAGCCACAAAAACGACGTCCGGCTTTTCCTGCTTCAGCATGTCGGCGGTCACACGAACGCCCGTTTTCACTTCCACGCCGTTCAGGGAAAGGCTGTTCTCAAACCATTTGACGGCATCGCCCAGCAGCGACTTTCCCGGAGGAAGCGACGCGGCCTTGAACTTGCCGGCAAGATCGGCATCCGCCTCATACAGGGTAACCTGATGCCCTCTGGAAGCCGCCGTGCGGGCAAATTCCATGCCGGCAGGACCGCTGCCGACAACGACAACCTTCTTTTTTCCGTCGGACGCAGCGGCGGGATGTGCTTCCCTGCCGACTTCGGGATTCAGGGCGCAGCTCATGAGCGGCTGCTTGCAGCAGCCTTCGCAGCAGTAAATGCAGGGGCGCACCTCGGCATCTTTTCCTTCCATGAGCTTGCGCGGCAGTTCAGGATCGGCAATGAGAGCGCGGCCCATGCAGACCATGTCCACGCCGCCCTCGCCAAGAAGCGATTCCGCCACTTCCCTGCGGCCGATTCGAGCCGAAACGGCCAGACGCATGTCGTCGCCCACGGTCTTGCGGACGGCCCGCGCCCTGTCGCCGTTGAATCCCGCCGGAAGCGCCGCGGGCGATTCAATGTACCAGGTATTGGTGCAGGTTCCGCTGCTGACGTTGAACAGATCCACACCGGCATCGCAGATCTCCTTTGCGATGCGGCAGCCAAGATCCAGCGTGATGCCGCCGGGCAGAAATTCCTCTACGCTGCAGCGGAACGACACGGGGAAATCAGGTCCCACGGCTTCCCTGACGGAGCGTATGACTTCCAGAGGAAATCTCATGCGGCGTTCGAAGTCGCCGCCGTAGGCATCGTCACGGCGATTGGTGAGGGGCGAGAGGAACTGACCGATCAGGTATCCGTGGGCGCCGTGAATCTCGACGATGTCGAAGCCCGCCTCAACGGCTCTTCTGGCAGCATCGCCCCAGGCCTTCACAAGCTCCCGGATCTCTTCTTCCTCGAGAACGCGGGAGTTGCTCTCGGGCGTCATGCCCGGCACGAAGGAAACCAGCGGAACAGGGCCGCCGGAAACGGCGGGAACGGTATGAAGACCGCCGTGGTTGAGCTGTACGCCGGCTTTGCCGCCCGCTTCATGAATGGCCCTGGCAAAACGGCTCATCCCTCTGATATAGCGGTCGTCGTACAGGCTGAGGCCGGAATCAAAGCATATGCCGGAAGGATGAACGCAGGTGGCCTCCAGCATGTTCAGTCCCACGCCGCCGCGGGCGCGAGCGACATGGTAGTTCATAAGCTGATCGCTCATTTCCCCTCCGCTGGCGGCAAAGCGCGTCAGCATGGCGGGAAAGATGATGCGGTTTTTGAATTCTGTCTTGTTGATCACGACAGGTGAGAAAAGCATGGACACCTCGATCTGAAATGGCGATGCTCCGCGCCCGGAAGCTGCGCCGTGGAAAAGAAGGGGTAAAGAGGGGGCCGTTCAGCACGGCCCCGGAATATCAGTCCATATCGAGTCCGAGAACCCGGGCCATGTTTTTGTAGAGAACGTTGGGAAGCACATCCTGCCGGAACGGCATTTCAAGGAAGATATCCACGGCCTGCTTCAGCGGAATGTAGGGATAGCCGCTGCCGAAGAGGAAACGGTCTTTCAGGAAGCCGTTGGCAGCCACCACATAGTCCTGGATGCCGGGCATGTTGTACATATACATATCCGGCGCCAGATACATGTTGGGATGGCACATGCAGCTGAACAGCACCTGCGGAATCCAGGGATAGGATCCGTGCATGTTCACGATGGTCAGATGGGGAAAGTCACGGCAGACCCTGTCGATATGTTCAGGATTGCTGAAGGAAAGATCCGGTCCGTTGCCGCCGCCTCCCATCAGGAACATGGGAATGGAGTGCTCCGTGCAGTACCGGTAGATAGGATACAGGCGGGCGTCGTCCACATACATGGGAATCTCGCCGCATCCCGGCTCCATGCCGGCCGCAGGAAGAGTGCCGTTGACGACGGTACGCTCGATTTCGGCAATGGCTGCCTCGGGATTGCTGCCGTCCACGCCGGCAACGCCGACAAAGCGGCCGGGCTGCTCCTTCATGATGGCCATGAGGTCGTCGTTGGAAACATGACCCATATCGGGGCTCTGCCTGCCGGTCATGACGCCCATGGTCACGCCGGCTTCATCCATTTCCTGATACAGCAGTTCCGCATTGCACAGTTCCGCAGCCGGGGAAAGCTTCATGAGGAAGTTGTCGCTCCAGGCCTGCGTCTTCTTCGGATCGCGATAGAGATTGCAGCGGAGATAATCCTTCAGCGGCGGACGAAGACGGGCATCAATGATTTTCATAAGAAACTCCTGACGTAAGCGGCAGAAACTGCCGCGCTGTTTTGTTGCTGAGAAAGGCCGGCCGGGATGAACGTGTGGACCGCATCAGACGGCCCGGGCCGCCTCGGCGCCCTGACGGATGGCCTTCACATAGTCGCGTGGAGCTTCGGCGTCGCCGGCGAGCAGCACCTGTACTCCCATCTCTTCGATTCCCTGCAGCAGACGCCGATCGGCTCTTGCGCCTGCAGCCATGACCACGGTATCAACGCCCTCGATGCATTCGCTGCGGCCATCTCTCTCCAGCGTAACGGAGTGATCTCCCAGCGAGGTCACACGGGCGTTCACAATGCAGTGCATCGACAGAGACTTATCAAAAATATCAAGCAGACAGATACGGGAATCCTGCGGCAGGTCAATGCCTATGCCGTCGCGCATTTCCACAATGGTGATGTCTCTCTGCGCCTGTTCAAGAAGCAGATGCGCCGTTTCCGCACCCACGGAGCCGCCGCCTATGACCACAACCTTGCGGCCGACTTCGGCTCTGCCTTCAAGAACTTCGTCCACCGGAACCACAAAGTCCTGGTCCGCTCCCGCTACGGGAGGAACGAAGGGCACGCTGCCCGTGGCAAGAATGACGGCATCGGGATTCCATGCCTTTACGTCGTCGAGAGTCGCCCGGCGGCCCGTCCGCACCTCCACGGGAAGCTTGCGCACTTCTCTTGCCAGATAGTCGCAGGCTTCGCCATAGCGATCCTTATGCGGAGGAACGGCCGCCAGTCTGAGGCGTCCGCCAAGCTCTGCCCTGTCGTCCCACAGCGAAACCGTATGTCCGCGACGGGCGGCGTCGGCTGCGGCCTGAAGGCCGGCGGGACCGCCGCCTATGACCATGACCCTCCGGGGCTTGTCCACAGGTTTCAGGGCGAAGGAAGGATCGGCTTCCCGACCGCTCATGACATTGAGCGCGCACTTGACGCTGCGGTCGCCGGAAGAACGGTCATGGCAGCCCTTGTTGCAGGCAATGCACCAGATGATGTCATCCAGGCGTCCTTCACGCAGCTTGTTGGGATAATCCGGATCGGCAATGAGCGTACGGCCGATGCATATGACGTCAGCCTTGCCCTTCTCCAGAGCGGCAAGCTGAATTTCCGGCCTATCGAGCTGTCCTGCGGAAAACACCGGAATATGCACGGCGTCGCGGATGTTTTCGGCAAGATAGAGGTTGACGCCGTGCCGGTGATACATGTTGGACACCGTTCGAACAAACGGGAACATGCCTGCGGACACGCTCAGCGCCACAACGCCCAGCCCTTCAAGATAACGGGCTATCTCCACGGCAAGAGCCATGTCGATGCCGCCCTCGCGCAGCTCGTCGCCCACTATGCGGCAGCTGACGGGATAATCCTCGCCCACCAGCTCTCTTATGCGGTGAATGATTTCGGTGATAAAGCGCATGCGGCCCAGGAAGGAGCCGCCGTACTCATCGGTACGCCTGTTCGTCAGCGGCGACATGAAGGAACTGATGAGATAGCCGTGCGCGCAGTGCAGTTCGCACATGTCAAAGCCGGCATCTCTTGCACGGCGCACACCCTGAGCATAGCACTCCACCATTTCCTTCACCTCTTCCGTGCTCAGGACATGGGGAGGATCATACTCCGCCTGAAACACGGAAACAGACTCGGGTTCAAAAGGCGAAGGCGCCACAGGCTGGTAGCCGGAGGTGCGCTTGTTGGTTTCGCGCCCGGAATGATGAATCTGCGCCGCAGCCAGACAGCCGTGTCTGTGCATGGCGTCCGTGAGGCGGCGAAGCCCCTCTATTCTCTCGTCGTTCTCAATGAAAAGCTGGCCGCCGAAATTGCCGTCGGGGCGTACGCAGATGGAGCCGACAATAATCATGGCCACACCGCCTTCGGCACGGCGTTCCGCAAAGGCGACTTCCTTATCCGTCACACTTCCGTCCTCGGTCATGTGAACGGACATGGGAGCCATAACGAATCGATTCTTCAGGCGAAGCGGCCCTATGTTTACAGGCTCAAATAAGGGAGAAACATTCATGAAAAACCCCTTGACACCATTCCCTGGTATATTGTGGAAAAATAAGGAACCCGAAATATCCGAGAATCCGGCCTTTCGTTCTGGCAGGCAATTCCCGCCAGGGCGAAAGACCGGGGGCCGCAGCCCCCGGCATCGGTCAGGCTTTATTTCATGTATCCCTTTTCGCGGTAGTACTTTTCAGCACCGGGATGGAGAGGGAACACATTATTCTGCCAGCCCTTGGTGGGGTCGATGGACACCCAGGAAGGATTGGCGCGGGCAATGTCTTCCTTGCCTTCAATGATGGCCTTGGTCAGATTGTAGGCGGATTCTTCGCTCAGGGTGTCACGCACGAAAATGGCGTTGGTATCCCAGAAGGTCGTCACATTGGGACCGACCTTTCCCTTGTAGAATTCGGCGGGAAGCGTACCCACGTTGATGCCCATCTTGGCAGCGGCTTTCTGGGCAATCTCCGGATCAATGGACAGGAACTTCAGCGGAACGCTGCCGGACACGTCCACGATGAACCAGGCTTCGCCGGGTCCGATCCACACGAACACGTCGATCTGACCGTCCTTGACCATGTTGGCGATGTCGTCGAAGCCGTTGGTCACGATCTTGCCGCCGTTGGCACGGATATCGTCATAGGTAATGCCGTATTCCATCAGCAGGTTGCGGAAGATCTTTTCCGTGGAGCCGCCGGTGGAGCCGACGCCGATGTTCACGTTCTTCATGGTCTTGAGATCACGCAGATCCTTCACCGGAGAGGCCTCGGGAGAAACGATCTGATAGTTGATCCGGTCCTGAAGATTGATGATGCTGGCTATACCCTTGGGAGTAGGACGCTTGTAAGGTTCCTTACCTTCCTTGAAGGCCACAAGGATACTGTTTTCGGCAACGCCGAGATCAGCCGCGCCGGAGGCTACACGGGGAGCATTGGTGGCGCCGCCGCCGGGCAGCATGGTCACGTCCGTTCCTTCATTCATGGTGGTGTACACCTTGCCTATGGCGCCCATGCCGATGTACCAGGTGCCGCTGGGGTTGGCAGCAGAGACGATGCGGAGCGACTCTGGTGCCGCCTGTGCAGTCAGGGTGGTGGAAGCTACCAGCATGGCTGCAAGGACCATCTTCTTCAGTGTGAAACTCATAATCCATCTCCAAGATTAGAAGGTTTCAAGCCTTTGTTGTGGAACAAAGGACTTTCCGACGACGGGAAAATTCAACGAGAGCCACAACGGCAATGAGGCCCAGGCCGAGAAGGTCAGTATAGAGTCCGGGATAAAGCAGCGTGAGACCGGCGATGACGAGCATGATGCGTTCAACCGGACGGCAGTCCGTAACGAAGTATCCCTGCATGCCGCCGGCCAGTGCGACCACGCCGACAACAGCGGTGATGATGGACTGCACAACCGTCATGGTATCGCCGATGAGCAGCAGCGAGGGCTGGAATATGAACATGAACGGAATGATGTAGGCCACGATTCCGAGACGGAATGCCCGCCAGCCCGTTTCCATGGCGCTTGCTTTTGCTATTGACGCCCCTGCGTATGCCGACAGGCAGACCGGCGGCGTGATTTCCGAAAGGATGGCGTAATAGAGAACAAACAGGTGGGCGGCCAGCGTGGGAACGCCGAGCTTCATGAGAGCGGGAGCGCCGAGCGTGGCCACGATGATATAGGCCGGCGTGGCGGGCACGCCCATGCCCAGCACAAAGCAGGTGAACATGAGCAGCACAAGAAGCAGAAGAATGTTGAAGCTGCCCAGATCGGTGATGAGGCTGATGAACTTGTATCCTATGCCGGTGATGGACACCATAGCCACAATGATACCGGCGCAGGCGCTGCAGGTGGAAATCATGAGGGCGTTGCGGGAAGAGCCTTCAAGCGTATCCATAAGCTTGCGGAACGTGAACCGCGTGGAGGAGCTGAAGCTGGAAACGATGAGTACGGAAAGCGTTCCCAGGTAGGCGGAAGAGATAACGCTTCGGCCGGACATCAGGAAGTAGATGAGTACGAGAATGGGAAGTATGTGGTACAGCCTGCGGTACACGCTGCGGGGATCTGGAATCTGATCGGCAGGCATGACGCCGATATCCTTCTTCACCGCCTCGAAGTGAATCATCATGAGCAGGGAGAAGTAGTACAGAATGGAAGGCAGCAGGGCCGCCGTTGCCACGGCCATGTAGCCTGCGCCCGTCACGTCGGCCATGACGAATGCCGTGGCGCCCATGACGGGAGGCATGAGCTGTCCACCAGTGGATGATACCGCTTCCACGGCGCCGGCGAAGGAAGGCGAATATCCCACTCTCTTCATGAGCGGGATGGTGAAGGTGCCGGTGCTGTACACGTTGGCCACGGCCGAACCGGATATGGAGCCGAACAGGGCGGAAGCAAAAATGGACACCTTGGCGGGACCGCCCTTGGCACGACGGGTGGCCACGCATGCCAGATCAAGAAAGACCTGACCGAGGCCCGCGTTCTGCAGGAAGCAGCCGAACATGACGAAGGCGAAGATCATGGTGGAGGAAACGGCAAGAGGAATGCCGTAGAGACCTTCCGTCACAAGATAGAGCTGTTCGCAGAGCATCTTGTAGGAAACGCCGTCGTGCCGCAGGATGCCGGGAAGATACTGTCCCCACATGCCGTAGGCCAGAAAACAGCCGGAAACGATGACCAGCGGAAGACCTGCCACGCGCTGTGTGGCTTCAAGCACCAGAAGCACGGCAACGGTGGAAGCCACGGCTTCCATATCCGTCACGGGATCAATATAGCGGATGCGCTCGAGATAATAGGTGATATCGGAAACAAGGAAGTATGCCGACCAGAACGCGCCGCAGATGAGCAGCAGGTCGAGAAGAAGCCACAGGGGGTTCTCCTTCTCCCCTTCCGCCAGCTTTATTGGAGGGAAATACAGGAACACCAGAGTAAGCACCGTGCCCAGGTGAATGACACGCAGCATCTGAGAGTCCATCACTCCGAAGCCGGCAGTGAAATAGATCTGGAAGATCGCCAGTCCTATCGCCAGTATGGCGGCGACTGGTTTCAAAGTTTCTCGTGAAATCATGCTTTCCTCGTACATCCGCACAAGCCGGCAGCCTGTGAACGGCAGATTTCGCTCACTCTGCTTCTGAGTTTCAAGTGAGCAGAACAAAGACGACATCGCATCTCTTCCGACCCTCCGATCGGAAAACTGCGACCATGAACGTTAGTTTACTTTTTTGCAAAAAATATGCCAAAAATTATTTTCTGCACATTCGGAAGAAATTGACCGGGCTTTCGACACTTCCACCCCGATTTTTCGGACATTTTCTTTCAGATGCCTGACTGGCTATCGTACATGTACGATCATACATGTACGATTATCATACATTTTTATTTCAAAAACTGGACTCTTTTTTTTGCATCTGCCGTTCAAAGCCACACTTATTTTTTCAAAAAATAAATAAAATTTGATAGTTATAATAAAATTCACCATATATTTGCATTTATCTCAAAAAACATGGCGAAAAAGCAAAAACATGTATTGATCTCATACACACTTTTCATTACGGTGGCGGCAACAATCTTTTTCCAAAGCCGCATTCAAGAGTATCACGCTGTTTTGACTGGTCGACCTCAGCCATCGGGGGAAGAACCTTCATGAAAAAATATCTTCTGCCAACGTTTATTGACAAAAATGTCATAAAAAACAGTGGGAAGCTTTCCAGAATGGCGAAGAGGTGGATACTTCCGTCATTCCGCAGGAAATTCTTCAATCATGGATTCGCTCCAGGCAGTATCAGGTCGACCCCTATCACAAAAAGCGGGCCTTCGTTCCTCACCTGGAAGAGGTGCTTGAAAAAAACAGAGAGTTCATCAACAGCGCCTCCACCATCATGAGCAAGCTGTTCAAGTCCATCGATATGCTGAACGGCACCATCACGCTGGCAGACAAGAACGGCGTTGTGCTCTACTCCTGTTATCAGAACAGACACAACATCGCCCCCTCCCATGTCGTGGGCGACATCCTCTCCGAAGAAATCTGCGGAACCAACGGCATCGGCACATGCCTGGCCTCCGGCGGTCCCATAGAGCTTGTGGGCGCGGAGCACTACAGCCTTGAGGAACACGACTGGTACTGTTCCGCCGCGCCCGTCTACGACGACCGGGGCAGCATCATCGGCGTATTCAACATCTCCATCCCCTGCGAAAGTCATCACTTCTATCAGACCAGCGGACTTGTGGAGGCCATCGCTCATTCCATCACGGAACAGATATTTCTCAGCAATCTGCTCAGCGAACAGCTCGCCATCATGGACACGCTGGATGAAGGCGTCGTGGTGTTGAATGCCGACGGCGTCATAAAATCCATCAACAGGAAGGCCTGCTTCATTCTTCGCCTCACCAGTCCGCCGGAAGGACAGAATTTCCGCAGAATCATTCACATGAAGGACAACATCTTTTCCGAGCTCACGCAAAACACTCCCTTCCAGCATCGCGAGGTGACCTTCCTGAACGGCATCCAGAACATTCCATGCCTGCTTTCCTTCTCGCCCATTCCCGGGCGGGGCGGAGTCCTCACGCTTCAGGAGGTCACCCAGGCTCGGGACTGCTCTGTACGCAATACGGGCGCGAAGGCCGTGTATACCTTTGATCATATCCTCGGAAACTCCGAAGCCATTCAGGCCGCGATTCGTATGGGAAAGAACGCCGCTCAGAGCGATATCACCACCCTCATTCTCGGAGAGTCCGGTACCGGCAAGGAACTTTTTGCCCATTCCATCCATAATGCCAGTTCACGAAGAGGCGCTCCGTTCATCGTGGTGAACTGCGGCGCCATTCCCCGGGATCTCGTGCAGGCGGAACTGTTCGGCTATAGCGAAGGCGCCTTCACCGGCGCCATGCGACAGGGAAAACCGGGCAAGTTCGAACTCGCAGACGGCGGCACCATTTTTCTGGACGAAATAGGAGAAATGCCCCTTGAGGCACAGGTGAACCTGCTCAGACTTCTTCAGAACGGTGAGGTCTCCCGGGTCGGCGGAAAAAAGTCCACTTACGTCGATGTACGGGTCATAGCGGCAACCAACAGGAATCTGCAGGAGGCCGTAGAAAGAAACACTTTCAGAAAAGACTTATACTACAGATTAAATGCCCTTTCGCTCCATATTCCGAGCCTTTCGGAAAGAGAAAACGATGTCGTCATACTGGCGAATACGTTTCTGGCAAAATTCTCACGGAGCATGAACAGACATATTGAAGGGTTCGATCCGAGAGTCATTGATCTTTTCAAGAGCTACTCATGGCCGGGAAATGTCAGAGAGCTGGAAAACTGCATTGAGTATGCCGTCTCCACAACCGAAAGCAACAGGATAAGTATAGCAGACATTCCCCTGCACATCTCCTCCCATTCGCCTGAAGAGCCAGGACACTTTGGCCGACTGTACAACAAGGAAAAAGAACTCATCCAGGCTACATTAAAAAGCCATCACTGGAACATTCGTCAAACGGCACTCGATCTTGGCGTTGCACGAAGCACGCTGTATATGAAGATAAAAAAATTCAATATAAGCAAGCAGTAGCCGCAATCCCCATGGAAAGACCGGTTCTGACGGATCCTGCGAAGGACTGTCAGCAGGCTTCCTTTTTCACGAGGACACCGTCCCTGCTCGTGTCGAAATGCATTTTCTGCGCGGACAGACTAAGGGATGGGCAGCTCA
This sequence comes from uncultured Desulfovibrio sp., assembly GCA_900553065.1. Lineage (GTDB taxonomy): Bacteria > Desulfobacterota > Desulfovibrionia > Desulfovibrionales > Desulfovibrionaceae > Mailhella. Next base: position 14,192 of record USBZ01000001.1, read on the forward strand.
GCACCTTTCGTCAGTTCTGCACGCTCTTCTGTCCCGCACCTGCATGATGGATTCCGCATGCACGTCCCCCCTGCCGACAGCATATCCGGCATACCAGAAACGGGGATGACCTGAATTGCAGCGCAGAGGCGGAAAGAGTCTGAACAGCAGCACAGAACTCTTTCCGCAGGACCGCCGTCAAAGAGACTGCCGTTCTGGCCAGAGCAGACTATCCTCGAAGGAAACATTTTGATGTTCCCGGGAAGAGGGAGCCTTCCCGGCATGTTCCGCCTTTCTCACAGTCACTCCGACCTTACGTGGGACAGCCCACTCCTTTCAGTCTGCCAGGTACGCCGTTGCCTTCCGGTAGGCCTCCTTCCCCCCTTTCCGATCAGATACGTTGCTTTTTTTGTCAATGACCGACGTGCAATATTCCGCTTTTAATTTTTTGAAAAAATCCTCATCCTTTTTAAATTTTTTTCTAAAATCACAAAATACGTTGAAATAATAAATTTTTTCTCAAGAAAATCATCGCTATCTTTCTCTGAAACCATTTCCAGTTATTCAAAAATGAAAAAACATTATACCTTCAAAAACACTGTAATACCGCATAAAATTACATGATTTTTCATGAATATCGCTTTTCCTCCAAAGAAAAGTAGATACTTGTGAACAATATTGACAAAACTATCTGCCACTGGTAAATTTTTACATTATTGTCAATTTTGACATGAAAATTCCAAACAAAACAGTAAAATACAATCCGGTGCATGGGAAACGTCACCGTGTGGGAGAAAAACGTGATCAGGCTCTCCAATGTTCATAAATCCTTCGGTAACCATGAAGTGCTCAAGGGCGTCAATCTCGATGTGCATGAAGGGGAAAAGCTCGTCATCATAGGACCTTCCGGGTCCGGAAAGTCCACCACCGTGCGCTGCATGAACGGCCTTGAAATGCCCACCTCCGGTCAGGTTTTCGTCGACAACGTGGAACTGACCAAGAAAAACCGCATTTCTCTGGTACGAAGCACCTCTTCCATGGTTTTCCAGCAGTTCAACCTGTATCCGCACCTGACGGTTATGGGCAATCTTACCCTCGCCCCCGTCAAGCTGTTCGGAAAAAGCAGAAAAGAAGCTCAGGAACTGGCACGCCATTATCTTGCCGTGGTCGGACTGGAAGAAAAGGCCTATGCCTATCCCGCCACGCTTTCCGGCGGTCAGCAGCAGCGTGTGGCCATAGCCCGGGCGCTCTGCAGCCAGACAAAGATCATTCTCTTCGACGAACCGACCTCCGCTCTTGATCCTGAAACCGTTCAGGAAGTGCTGAACGTCATGGTCAAGCTGGCGGAAGAAAACATCACCATGGTCATCGTTACCCATGAAATGGGTTTTGCCCGGGAAGTTGCCGACCGTGTCATCTTCATGGACGACGGCACCATTCTCGAAGAAGGAACGCCGGAGCACTTCTTCGTCAATCCTACGCACGAACGCACCCAGCAGTTCCTCGGAAAGATTCTTCACTGATAATCTTTGTACAAAAGCGATTTCCCGGCAGAGGAAGATCTGCAGGCTTCTTCTGCCGGAAAAACGCTTTTTCTGTCCGCTGCCGACGGACGACAGGCGATTCCGCTTCGTCCTCATGCATGCGGATTCTCAGACAAGGCAAAGAACGCCAACGCCATCCGACCCAACAAGGAGACAGACACTATGAAAAAGCTACACCGCATGGGCGCCCTTCTGCTGTCCGCCATTGCCGCTCTGACCATATCCGCAAGTGCCTCTGCGGCCACTCTTCCCGACGACGTTCAGGCCATAGTCAAACGCGGAGAGCTGCGTGTAGGCGTCAAATCCGACGTTCCCGGATTCAGCATGCAGGACCTTTCCGGAAACTATGCCGGTCTGGAAGTCGATATTGCCAAGAAACTGGCCGAAGCCATGGGGCTTGATGCTGACGATGTCCGCTTCACGGCCGTGACGGCAAAAACCCGCGGTCAGCTTCTGGATACCGGCGACATCGACATGGTGCTCGCCACCTTCACCATCACGGAAGAACGCAAGCAGATCTGGAACTTCTCCACTTCCTACTATACCGATGCCGTTTCTCTTCTGGTCAAGAAGAACTCCGGCATTGCCGGTTATGCAGATCTGAAGAACAAGCTCATCGGCGTAGCCGAAGGCTCCACCTCCAAGGATGCTCTCATCAAGGCCGCCGGAGAAAACGGCGTCACCCTGACGGACACCGACAATATCCAGACCTTCCCCGACTATCCTTCCATCAAGGCCGCGCTTGATGCCGGTCAGGTTCAGGCCTTCTGCGTGGACGGCTCCATTCTGTCCGGCTATCTGGATCCGAGCACGGAAATCCTCACCAGCGTGCGCTTTGCTCCTCAGGAATACGGTGTGGCCACCAAGCTTTCCAACAAGGGACTGGCTTCCTTTGTGGAAGAAAAGATCACCGGCTGGCTTGGTGACGGTACCATCGACAAAATCATCTCCGACAACGGCGTGACTCCCTCCTTCAAAAAATGGGCTCGGCCGGGGCGCTGACGCGCCCCGCCTGACAACAACAGGTTGAATCGTGATCGAACAAATACTGTCCCCTGAATGCTGGCTTGTTTTTCTGGCGGACTGGACTCTGTTTCTCCAGGCCTTCGGCGTAACCGTCATGGTCTCCATCGCCGCGCTGGCCCTGGCTCTGGGGCTCGGCGTGATTTTCGGCGTCATGTCGACCTCCCACTACTGTCTGCCCAGAACCATTGCTCGCGCCTACGTTGAGGCCATTCAGAACACTCCTCTGGTTCTTCAGGCCTATGTCTTCTATCTCGCCCTTCCCTATATCGGCGTGATGATGGGACAGGTAAGCGTGGGTATTTTCGCTGTCGGCATTTATCATGGAGCCTACATCGCCGAAGTGGTACGCGCAGGCATTCAGTCCATTCCCCGAGGCCAGGCCGAAGCCGCCAACTCGCAGGGCTTCACCTATGTGCAGACCATGCGCTGGGTCATTCTGCCTCAGACGGTGAAAATCATACTGCCCCCGCTGGTCAACCAGATGGTCAATCTCATCAAGAACACCTCCGTCATCGCACTCATAGGCGGCACGGACCTCATGAACAGGACCAACGACTGGGCCACGAGCGGCGCCAGCATCTACGGCCCGCCCTTTCTGGTATGCGGCGTACTGTACTTCCTTCTCTGCTTTCCCCTCTCCACCTGGGGCCGCCGCTATGAAGAACGCCTGAAGAAGAAGGATCGCCATGCCGAACAGGAACTGAAAAAACTCGAGGAAAAACTGTCGTGATCGAGGTCATTACCCGTACCTTTACGCCCGAAATACTCACCTATCTTCTCGGCGGTGCCCTGCTCGTCATAGAGCTGTCCGTCGTCATCGTTGCGTGCAGCATCGTATTCGGGCTTGTGCTGGCGCTTCTGAGAAGCTATGACAGGTTCATTCTCGGCAAACTGGCAGGAGCCTACATCGAAATATTCCGCAATACCCCCAACCTCATGTGGGTACTCATCTGCTATGTGTACGCTCCTCTGCCCACGGCCTTTCTGCGCTGTTCCTTCGCCTTCGTTCTCTTCACCTCTGCCACCATTGCGGAAATCATCCGCGGCGGCCTGAATTCCATTCCCAAAGGACAATTCGAAGCCGCCTCGTCCCAGGGCTTCAACTTTGTGCAGACTCTGGTCTACATCATTCTTCCGCAGTGCTTTCAGAACATCGTGCCCACCCTGCTCAGCCAGGTCATTACCGTGGTCAAGGATACCTCTTTCCTCTCCATGGTAGCCGTGGCGGAACTCATGTTCCGATCCAGAAACGCCCTCGCCCTGCTGCCGCGATACACGGGACAGACCGTGGGCATTGAACAGGTCGCCGCCATTTTCGGCTTTGCGGCTCTCATTTACTTCATCATCAACTTCTCTCTTTCCTGCATCGTCCGCCACATGCACAGACGGCGTCACCGCCGCTCCCTGCAGAGAACGGAGCAGACTGCCTGAAACACCTTCTCCTCAAAGACACGGGATCCCGTCGGTCATCCGCCGGGATCTTTTTTATTGCCGGGCGGACTTTCCCTCTCTTTTTCGTTCGGAAGACCATTGCCAATGGCACGGGTGCGGGATAGAATATGTATACTTTGTGACCAATGCCTTTTCAGCGGAGACTCCATGCTGTTCGACGATATGCGTGCCATGCTGGCCCGCGCCGAAAACATTGCCATCATCGGAGCCAAGGATACCCCCGGCTCCCCGGTTGATCATGTAGGCCGATACCTGCTCAACGCCGGATACAACATTCAGCCCGTGCATCCCGTCCGTCGCCAGGCGTGGGGCATTCCCACCGTGCACAGCATTGCCGAGCTTCCCGAGAAAAACTTTCATCCCGACATCATCTGTCTTTTCCGAGCTCCGCAGTACTGCGAGGCCCATGCCCGCGAAACGCTTGCGCTGCCCCGTCTGCCTGCCATATTCTGGATGCAGGAAGGCATACGCAGTCCTGAGGCCGGACATCTCATGGCCGATGCCGGTGTAAAGGTCGTGGAGGATCGCTGTCTTCAGACCGTCCACGCCGCACTCTTCACCGACAAGACGGAAACCTTTTCGTGCACGCGCTGCGGCAAGTGCTGCGAAGGCCGTGGAGGCATCGTCGTAGGCCCCCGGGATCTGCCGCGCCTGTGCGCCCACTTCGGTCTTCCGGCGGAAGAAGTGCTTGCTCGCTATACGGAAAACATCGGCGGCAAGCCCACGCTGAAATGCGGTGAAGACGGTTTCTGTCTGTTCTTCAAGGCAGGAAGAGGATGCGCCATCCATCCGGCACGTCCTTCCGTATGCCGGGCATGGCCTTTCTTCCGCGGCAATCTGGTGGATGAGCTGAGTTTCCGCATGTCCCGTGAAGACTGCCCCGGCATAAGCCGCGACGCCTCGCACGATGCCTTTGCGAAGGAAGGCTTCCGTTATCTGAACGACTACAAGTTGCGGGCCCGGGACATTTTTCATGAAGGTCGCGCTCTTATCGTAGAGGAGAGCGAGCTTCCGCCGGGAGCAAGAAGCTGATATTTTCCTCCCTTTCCGAAGGAAGGACGCCGCCGCAGGCGGCATGGATGGGCAGACGCAGCATTCGGATGCTGCGACGAGAAAGAGTAACAAAAGGGGCGGATATCATTATGCTCCGCCCCGTGTGCATGTCCCGGACATGTACACAGAAAGCCCGGGGAACACCCACGGGCGTTCATGCGCAAAAGCGCCAGAGGATTCTGATGAATATTCTGATTTTTGGCCCCAACGGCAGCGGCAAGGGCACGCAGGGTGCTCTTCTTATGGAAAAGTACGGCATTCAGCACATCGAATCCGGCGCCGTCTTCCGTCAGCACATCGGAAACGGCACTGAACTGGGCAAGCAGGCCAAGGCCTATATCGACAAGGGCGAACTCGTTCCGGACGAAATCACCATTCCCATGGTGCTGGATATCCTCAAGGGACAGGGCGACAAGGGCTGGCTGCTGGACGGCTTCCCCCGCAACATGGAACAGGCCCGCAAGCTTGACGAAGCTCTCAAGTCTGAAAACATGAAGCTCGACTATGTGGTGGAAATTCTTCTGCCCCGCAAGGTTGCCCGCGAGCGCATCATGGGACGCCGCCTCTGCGTGAACAACAACAATCATCCCAACAACATCTTCATCGACGCCATCAAGCCCAACGGCGATGTCTGCCGTGTTTGCGGCGGCGCTCTGAAGACCCGCGCCGACGACCAGGACGAGGCCGCCATCAACAAGCGCCATGACATCTACTATGACGAAAAGAACGGCACGCTGGCTGCTGCCCATTACTTCAAGGATCTCGCCGCCAAGGGCGAAACCGTCTACATTACTCTCGACGGCAGCGGCACCATTGATGCCATCCGTGAAGAACTGCTCTCCAAGCTGAAGTAGTCTTCGTTCGTCTTCTGAAAAGACGCTACAGAAAGCCCTGATCCCCAGGATCGGGGCTTTCTTCATTCCCGGGAAACCTCATGCAGACCGGGTACTTTTACGGACGCTTTCAGAGGTTTTCCGGCAACGTCAGACTCTTCAGTCAGTCTTCTTGCTCCTAACCGCCATGAAAGCCTCCCCGCAGAACCATGCCGCCCCCCCCTCCGACAAAAAATGGTCGCTCTGGCGGGGAAAGTTTTCCATGAATGCCTCATCAAGCATAGTCGGACTATCCGAACCCGATCGCTGCCACGTTCAACCAGCCACTGCCGGAAAAAATGAATTGACATAAGGCAGCTCTGATGAAATCCTTTTCCAGTGTTCCTTTGCGCAACAGGGTGCTGCACTTTCCGACACGGGGCGGCATGACATTCAGCGCAGAACGCCGAGTGCGGGTTGAAACATCTTCGGCTTAAGGAGAATATCATGAAGTTTGATCTCGTCATTCATGTGAACACCAACGATCCCAACGTGTTCAAGCTGGCCTTCAGCCAGGCCGCCAACTACAAGAAGGAAGCGCTGCTCAAGCGCCACAAGATCTCGCCTGTGGACATTGCCGCAAAAGCCGGCTTCGTGGCTCTGGAAGAGGTGGAAACCTTCAAACTCGTCATGGTTGTGAACGGTCCTGCCGTGCAGCAGCTCGTGAAGGAAAACAGCGAACTTCTGGGCAAGGCTCAGGAAGCCGTGGCCAACGGCCTTAAAATTCATGTGGGTCAGTGTGCCATGAATTCGTATCATGTGGAAAAGGACATGCTCTGGTCCTTTGTGGAAGTTGTGCCTTCCGCCACGCTCGATCTCGTGCAGCTGCAGAACTCCGGCTTTGCCTATATGAAGGTGTAAAAGCACCACTCAGATCTTTACGGCGAAAAGAGAAATCCGCCGTATCTCTGAAAATGCCGCCCCTCCTGAACCAGGATGGGCGGCATCGTTTTTCATATACATCAACGGCCGCCTGTTTCCGCAGCCTGCGTGACCGGTAAGGGAAACAGAATGCGACGCCCCTTATATGCGAGTCTCTTTCCGAGCTCTCCCTCTTCAAGCACTCTTGCGGAATGGGTACGCCGGAACGCGCTTGCCCTTCCCCGTCCTCCTCGTCTGACCCGGGTACACCAGTCTGAAACATGAATTCCCCGGAAGCGGGAATCTCTTAGACCATTAAATGAAAAAGCCCCCTTTGCAGGGGGCTTCTTTCCCGAAACGGGATCAGTTTTCCCACTTACCCTTCACATAACGGGGAAGTTCGGTAAGCTTGCGCACCTTCACGCAGCGATATTCACCATTGGCGGCTTCCTTGCGAGTCTTGCCCTCACTTTCAAAGGTGAGTTCCTCGTAGCGGAGAGTAGCCACATAGTCGAAATGCTTGCTGTTGCTCTTACGCATCTGAGCCTGCACACTCTCCAGATCAATTTCCGTAAACGTGGCAATGTACTTGGAACCGCGCTTGACGATCTGAGGACGCGCACGGTTGACGGTCATGCGCTTGTTGGCCTTGTTGACATACTGATGGACGAAGGTATCCAGATCGGCCTGAATCTTGGATTCGTTCACGGCATACGAACTGCAGGGAGCAGCAAGAAGAAGGCCGCAGAAAACCACACCCATCCAACATTTGCGAAACATCAATAGGACTCCGGATTGAAAAAGGCCCGGCGGCATGGCCGGGCCTTTCATCATGCTTATTCAGCGATTAGTTGAAAATGAACTCCACGCGACGGTTCAGGTAGCGGCCTTCTTCCGTAGCGTTGTCGTACTTGAAGGACTTGCCCATGCCGACGGCGGTCAGCTTGGAAGCGGGCACCCCCTGCTCCACGAGGTAGTTCTTAACGGCATTGGCGCGATTCTGAGAAAGAACCTTGTTGTAGGCGTCGGTACCAACGGAGTCGGTCCAGCCTTCAAGGGTCACATGCACGTTCTTTTCCTTGAGAACAACGGCGGCTTCGTCAAGAATGCCATGAGCCTTGGCGTCGAGAGCATAGGAGTCGAAGGCGAAGTTCACGCCGTGCAGCACAAGAGCTTCCTCAGCGGCGCCGGTGGTGTAGAACACGTCGGCAACAAACTGATTCAGAGCATTCTGGTCGGCCATGAGGTCGGCGCCCTTCACGGACACGGAGCAGGAATTCAGAGCGGCGATCTTGTCGAGCACAGCCTGGCCCTTGTCGGTGTCGGCAAAGGAAATGATGTGGAAGCAGATGCCGGGCTGAGCCTGATAGATGGCGGCAGCTTCGGCAACAGGATCAATACCGAGGTTGTTGGCGCCGTCGGAAGCGAGAACAACAGCGGTAGGACGAGCCATGGTGGCATAGTCGGCGGAGTTGATGGCAAGACCGTCGCCCATCGGGGTCATACGGCCGAAGACGGTGCCTTCTTCAGGAAGAGAGGCAATGCCTTCACTCATGGCGGAGCGATCCCAATCGCCATAGGCAACGACCTTGGAAGCAGGAGCAACGGTATGCAGGGAAGCCTTGTAACCGAGGTTCGGAATGGCTTCGTTCACAGCAGCGAGCACCTGCTTGGCGGCGGCAGCTTTGGTCATCTTCAGGTCAGGAGCCTGCATCATCATGGAGCCGGACTGATCGGCCAGCAGGTCGAAGCTGTCGACCTTGCGGACAAGATCAGCGGCCTGGGCAACAGAGGCAATCCCCATCACCAGAGCCGCCGTAAACATGGCGTTACGAAACATTTTCATGGAATCCTCCATACAAATTAAAAATGTTATAGCCAACTCGGATGTCTTATATCTATCAAAGGTCCATCTGGCAGGCAAGTAGAAAAAGGCGAAAGAGAAAACTCTTTCGCCTTTCTAAACGTCGCCTGAACGGGCGGTGTTCGCACAAAAATGGCTTACACGCAGCCGGTGGGCTTGGGCAGACCAGCCATCTTGCAGGCGCCCTTACCGGGGCCGGAGGGGAACAGTTCGTAGATTTCCTTCAGCTTGTAGCCGGTGTTCTTGGACATGATACGCACCATGGGAGCGATACCATTCTTCTTGTAGTAGTCCTGCAGGAAATCGATAACCTTATGATGATCGGCGGTCAGTTCCGGAATACCTTCGGATTCCTTCACGAATTCCAGCCATTCAGGGCACCAGTCTTCGAAGCGAAGCAGGAAGCCGTCTTCGTCCACTTCAAAGGTCTTTCCCTGGAAAGAAACTTCAGCCATGCGCGTCCTCCTTGGACATGTTGGGACTGTGGGGAAATTGTCTGCGTTGCGAGGCGCAGACTCACATACATACAAAAAGGAAAAAAGAATGACGTTCCTTCTGTTCAGGGAGCCTGCCATAAATAAACAGAAATGACAAGCCCCGTCGGCTATTCTTTTTGCCCGGCTCGCAAAACATTTCAGGAGGTCCCGAAGCGTCGGTACCGGCGAACTGCCGAAAAAGCCTTGTACAAGTTTTTCCGACCGGACGCAAGTCTTTTTCCCTGAAAACGACGGATACCGTCGTCAGAAGCCGGAAGAGCATCCGGCAGCAGATGGCTGCCGGATCAACGCTTCCGAAAGCATGCTCCTAGCGGGGCATGCAGCACTTCTTATACTTCTTTCCGCTTCCGCAGGGGCAGGGATCGTTGCGGCCGATCTTGGGGGCTTCACGACGCACGGGCTGCTTGGCGTACACATTGCCTTCCACGTAGAACCACTCGTCGCCTTCCTTACGGAAGAAAGCATCCTCGCGCAGTTCCTGCGGAACGTTCTGCACGCTGTAGTGAGCGCAGAACTTCACTTCGCCGGTGGTATCATTCTCGCCGCCTTCCACGGTCTCGATGATATCAAGACCTTCCCAGGTCATCAGCGACGACCATTCCTTGATCTCGTCGGCGGAGGCATCCTCGCGGAACTGAGGATGGGTGGTATCGGTCAGGTACTGATACTTGCCCAGGCAGTGAGCGGTATAACGGGAACGCATAAGGGCTTCGGCAGTGGGAGCCTTGGCCTTTCCGTCAATATACTGGCCGCAGCAGGCGTCCAGCTCAAGGCCGGAGCCACAGGGACAAAGACTCATAATATATCCTCCCAAAGGTTTGCGCGCAGTTTGCCCGTATTTTTTCCGGTTGACAAGTCCGCAGGTACAAAAAAAGCCCGCCGGAGAGGGAAGCCGACGGGCAGGAGGTGTTGATGAGTATTTCAAAGGAATGTACAAAGTAATATGCAATTTTCATGCCAAATTTCAAAGATGATATTTTTATCAAATAAAAACAATATATTATATTTTTTTACTATCAATAGTCATTCCTGAAAACTATCTGAAAACGTATTTTTTTTTGAACATTCTTCCGGCTCTGACAACCGTTTTTTGAAAATTTTTTGAACATCTGCCTGCGGCGCTGTTTTTTTACGGATGAAAAACTTACTGTCGCACCGATTTCCCACGCTTTCGTCTGAAAACAAGCAGTCTGCAAAAATCAAAGCAGTCGGGAGCAGCCTCGACTTCCTCAAAAAAAACTCCTTTCCGAAAAAAGAGCCTTCAGCCTCGTAAAAAAAAGCATACTGCCGCTTCACAGGCCTGAGCTGAACTTCGGCTCAAGGGGGGTGTGTGTAAAAATTTTCCCTGACCGGAGAACTCCCGTCAGTTTCTGATCAGGTGAGCCGCTGAAGGCCGAATCTTCCGCGATCATCCCCGCTCCCCAAAGAAGCTTCTCTTCTCATACAGACCGCCTTTCTCGACAGTCAAGAGAAACGCAGACCGATCCCCCAGTCGCCTTCTGCCGAGCTGCATTCCTGGCTGCGCCAGCCTGGATCCTCCCTCCACACTTCCGGATAAAACAGACTCAGACCATCTTTTCCAGTCTGCGGAAACGGCGGAGCGTAAGATGACAGACGGCAATGGCCAGGGCATCGGTCGTATCCAGCGGCCCGTCGATATGCGTTCTGCCCAGGAGCCTTGCCACCATGAAGGCGACCTGTTCCTTTTCCGCCCTACCCGTACCGGCGAGCGTTTTCTTCACCAGCGTCGGCTCATAGTCCTGAACGGGCAGACGAAACGAAGCGCATGCCGCCACGGCTGCGCCGCGGGCCTGCGCGAGCTTGATGGCGGACATGATGTTCTTGGCCGTGAACACCTGCTCCACCCCCGCTTCGTCCGGCCTGTACGTTTCGATAATGTCATGAAGGCCGTGATAGATGAAGGAAAGCCGGTCGGAAAAGGAATCACCCTTAACGCGCAGAACCCCGTTGGCCACCAGCTCCAGTCTGCCGGAACATTCGCGCACGATGCCCCAGCCCGTCACGTTGGAACCGGGATCGATGCCGAGCACCGTGATGGAAGAACTCTGAGAAGAATTGGACGTCATGCCGTTCTCTTCATGCAAAAAGGCCGGGGCAGAAAACTGTCCCGGCCCGGAATTTCAGGAAAGGCACTCGCCGATTATTCGGCGGGGGCTTCCTCGGCGCCTTCCATGAAGACGGAGACCATGGTGAAGTCGGACTTGAACACGGCCTTCACGCCTTCGGGGAGAGGCATGTTGGAAACACGGATGGACTGGTTGATTTCCATACCGGTCACATCGAGGCTGACCTTGCGGGGCATATCGGCGGGCTTGGCGGAAAGAACCACTTCGTCGCGGTAGGTTTCCATGGTGCCGCCCATCTTCACGCCCTTGGGAGTGCCGACGTATTCCACCTGCACCTTGACCTTGATTTCCTTGTCAAGATCCACGCCGAAGAAGTCGACATGGGTGAAGGTGTTCTTCACAGGGGAGTACTGAGCGTCCCACACGAACACGGGATGCAGGGTCTTGGCGCCGTTTTCATCTTCGATCTCGAGCTGGAAGACGTTGGTACGACCAACCTGTTCGTAGATCTTGCTGAGGGGCAGTTCAGCCATCTGAACGGCGATATTCTGGCCGTCGGCAGTGTAGTACACACCGGGCACCAGAGCTTCGGTGCGCAGGCGGCGGTTGGCGCCTTTGCCGAAAGCGGTACGCTTCTTCACAGAAAGAGTTTTCAGTTCGGACATGATGCTTTCTCCTTATTGGCCGTCTCCCGTCGAACGGGGCGCGGCACGATATATCGTCTTCAAAACCCTGATCAGAACAGGGCGCTAACAGAAGAACCGTCGTGAATATTGCGGATACTCTTGGCCAGAACTCCGGCGATGGAAGCCACGCGGAGCTTTTCACACTGGGCGGCATGTTCGCCGAGCGGAATGGTATCGGTCACGATGACTTCCTTGAAGGGGGAGTCATTGAGGCGTTCGCAGGCAGGACCGGAAAGAACGGCATGCGTGGCGCATGCATAAACTTCCTTGGCGCCGCCTTCCATGAGAATGTTGGCGGCCGTGCAGATGGTGCCTGCGGTATCGATCATGTCGTCCACGAGCACGGCGGTCTTTCCGGCCACGTCGCCGACGATGTGCATTTCGGCAACCTGGTTGGGACGATCACGACGCTTGTCGATGACGGCAAGGCTGGCATCCATCTTCTTGGCAAAGGAACGGGCGCGTTCCACACCGCCGGCGTCGGGAGAAACCATGACGATGTCACCGGAAAGCGCGCTGAGCTTCTTCAGCAGCACGGGGCGGGCGTACAGGTTGTCGACGGGGCAGTTGAAGAAGCCCTGAATCTGACCGGCATGGAGGTCCACCGTAACGATGCGCTGAGCTCCGGCCACGGTGAGGAAATCGGAAACGAGCTTGGCGCTGATGGGAGCGCGGGGGCTGACCTTGCGGTCCTGACGGGCATAGCCGAAATAGGGAATGACGGCCGTGATGCGGCCGGCACTGGCGCGCTTGAGCGCATCGAGGATGAGGCACAGTTCCATAAGGGACTTGTTGGCCGGAGCACAGGTGGACTGAATGACGAACACATCATGTCCGCGCACGCTGGCACCGATTTCCACACGCAGCTCTCCATCGCTGAACGTAGTGCAGAGCGCCGGCGTCAGGGAACAGCCGAGATGATCGCAGATATCCATGGCCAGCTGAGGATTGGCCGTACCCGTGAGAATTTTAAGGTCGCCGTACATGGGAGTATGCTTTCCTGAGTAAAGTATCCAGAGATACAGGGGCGGCGCCGCCAGCAGGCGAAGCCGGAACACAACGACAAATGGCTGGGGCGGCAGGATTCGAACCTGCGAATAGCGGACCCAAAACCCGCTGCCTTACCGCTTGGCGACACCCCACCGGACCCAGTCGGACATGACGACTCAAAAAACGAAAGGGCCGAACACTTCGGCGGATTTTTCCCGTCTCAACACCGAGGCAGCCTGCGCCGCCCTTGCCGAGTCACGAAAAAGCCCGAACAGTGTCGAACCGCTTCCGCTCATGCCTGCGATGTCGGCGCCCTCCTCCACGAGCCTCCCTTTCAGGGACGACAAAAGAGGATAAGCCGCGAAAACCACAGGCTCAAAATCGTTCATGCCATAGAATGACTGGCAACTTGAACGGTTATTTTTATCTGCCTTCGTTTTCTCTGTCAAGGAAAATGACGCCCTTTCTCTATCCCACGCCGCATAGGCCCACGCCGTGTTCACCTGCACGGGCGGACAGAGCAACAGGCAGCTGAACCCCTTCACGCCGCTTTCCACTTCCGTGAGCCTTTCCCCTATGCCCTCCGCGATGCAGGGACGATTCCGAAGAAAAAACGGAACATCCGCGCCGACACGAACGGCAACGGCCGTCAGTTCTTCTTCGGAAAGCGGCCGGGGAGCATGGCGCTGCAGCCAGAGAAGCATCTGTGCGCCGTCGGCGCTGCCGCCGCCGAGTCCTGCTCCGTGAGGAATGCCCTTGATGAGTTCCACATCCACGGCATGCGCAAAACCGCAGGCTTCGGCGTAAAGCTCATAGGCACGGGTCAGCGTATTGCGGTTGGGATCAATTCCCTCTGTCGTGCAGCGAACCGTAAGCCCCGACTCACGTCCGGCCGGAGAAAAGATCAGCGTGTCCGCCGGTTCCGGCAGCGGAAGGAACAGGCTGTACAGTTCATGGTAGCCGTTGGGAAGCACTCCCGTAAGGAAAAGAAAAAGATTGATCTTGCCACCGGTACGAACCACTTCCCGTTCCATGCCTGTCCCCTTTCTTCCGGCAGATGTCATTTCCATGGAATATACGAAGGCGGAGCATCCGTGCGCCGTTCAGGCGCCGGGAACGCACTCCGGCAGAACCAGATGCACATCGGCTTCCCGCAGCCCGAGGCTGTCCGCCACACCGGAAACCGCGGCCTGCACGCAGGCAAGGACGATCTTCCCCGCCGAAGATCCCGGGGCCGTGTCCGCCTCAGCGGTGAAAACGCCGTTCTCCAGGCTGCAGTCGACCCGAACCTCCGCCTCAACACCATGACGCTGCGCGGCAGCACGCGCCGCAAAGAGCGCTTCCCCGCGGGCAAAACCAAGAACATCTTCCGCATTGCAGAACTGCAGCACGCCGTCCGGAAGCTTCATTTCCGCCCGGGCGCGGATCGGAACCTTTTTCTCCGGTATGCCTTCGGCCTGACGGCTTTTTACCGCGTCGAGCAGGACCTGCATCACGCCGTCGAGGTCCAGATCAGAGGTGTCCACAAGCACCGCATCCTCGGCAGGCCGCAGCGGATCCACCGCCCTGCCCCGATCCTGATCGTCCCGCTCCTCGATGCCGCGCAGGATTTCCTCCAGAGTCAGTCCGTTCAGCGTACCTCGGGCTTCCAGTTCCAGATAGCGACGCCTGGCGCGCACTTCTGGGCGGGCGTCAAGAAAGAACTTGTGGGGAGCGTCGGGGAAAACCCGCGTTCCCATGTCGCGCCCTTCGGCCACCAGAGAATATTTTTCTCCCAGCGCTCGCTGCGCTCGCTGCAGCTCCTCACGCAGCACGGGAAGCTTGGCCACAAGCGAAGCCAGCCGTCCGGCCCTCTCCGTGCGGATTTCCGGCCCGATGGGTTCGCCGTTGCAGCAAAGCTGAGGCGACTCCCCGGGATTGCCGGTCTCCAGCGAGAAACGATACTCACGGCATCTGGCGCGAAGACGCGCCTCATCCATGTCGGCCGCCTCGGCTCCGAGGTGCAGGCCAAGCGTGCGGTACATGGCCCCCGTATCAAGGTAGGCAATGCCGAGCGTTGCGGCCAGTCGCCTTGCGAGCGTACTTTTGCCGACTCCTGCCGGACCGTCCACAGTAATGACGCCGAAGGATGCTTCCGTCATGTCACGCTCCAAGAATGTCCCGCACCTGGCGGAGGAAAAGTTCGTTTTCTTCGCCGGTTCCCACGCTCACGCGCAGCCATTCCGGCAGATGATAGCTTCCAAGCGCCCGGATGATGATGCCCCTCTTCAGAAGCTCGCCGTGCAGCTCCCGTGCCGTTACCGAGCCCTCTGGCAGGCGGAACATGATGAAGTTCGACATGCTGGGCGTCACTTCGCAGCCCATCGAGCGCAGTCCTTCGGTCAGAAGCTCACGCCCGCGTTTGACAAGATCCACGGTATGCTCGCGGAACGACGCGTCCGCAAGCGCGGCAAGGGCAGCCTCTTCGGCAAGAATGTTGAGGGAAAACGGCAGTCTCACCCTCCACATGTAGTCGGCAATGGCCGGAGGCAGAATCGCATAGCCTATGCGCAGACCGGCCAGACCGTACACCTTGGAAAAGGTGCGCATGAGGGCCACGTTGGGCAGACTCTCCAGCTGCGACAGCAGAGAATGTTCCTCTCCGGCAAATTCGATATAGGCTTCATCCACGACAAGCAGACAGGCCGGAGGCAGCGCCCGGGCCAGGGCTTCCAGTTCTTCCGGCGACGCAATACGACCGGAAGGATTGTCCGGCGACGTGACGATGACAAGCGTGGTGTTTTCATCCACAAGCTTCAGGAGTCCGTCGAAGTCAAAGGTGAAGTCGGCACGAAGCGGAGCCTGACGCAGCTCCACCCCCGCCATGCGGGCCTGCGTGGGATAAAGTCCGAAGCAGGGACGGAACACCACGGCATTGTGCACTCCGGGAACGGCACGCACGCGGAACAGAAGGTCGATGACCTCGTCGGAGCCGTTGCCCACGAAAATACGCTTGGCATCAACGCCGTAAAAGGCGGCCAGAGCCTTCACCAGTCTCGGATTGCCCGACTGAGGATAGCGGAAGGCCTCGGACGCACAGGCAGCAATGACATCGCGCACGCGGGGCGACACGCCCAGCGGATTTTCATTGCTGGCCATCTTGATGACCCGGGAAAGACCGTAGCGTTCGGCGATTTCCGCAATGCTGAGGCCGGGTTCATAGGATTCGAAAGCCGCCACTTCCGGGCGGACATCGTTGAAAGACGTGAAGGGAAGACTCATGAGACTCACCTGAAAGGGAAATTTGTACGAACAAAAAGGGGCTTTCCTTCCCGGACAATGCCGTAAAGGAAAGCCCCCGACTTCAGATCATATCATAGAGAAGAAGCATCAGTCCTTATACATCGCGCCGCCGGTATAATTATCGGAAGGACGAATGGTAAGAACAGGCAGATGAGAGTTCTTGACGACACGTTCAGCCACGGAACCGAACAGAATCCGGTCGATGCCCTTGCGGCCGTGAGTACCCATGACGATCATATCCGCTTCTTCCTTGGCGGCGATTTCAAGGATTTCCTCGGCAGCGTAACCAACCACGACCTCTGCCTTGGTTTCCACGCCTTCGAAGTTTTCAGAGACAAACTGCGCCATGGCCTTCTCGGCACCGGAAACGATCTCGCCCACAAAGCTGTCGATGGTGTTCGGGGGGACATGGAAGCCCGTGTACTGCGTCAGCGTAGGAGCTGCATAAACGGCTACGATGCTGGCATTCATAGCCTTGGCAAGCATGCATGCGTACTCTGCCACTGTCTTGCTGTGCTCGGAAAGGTCCAATGCACATATAATCTTCTGCAGCTTTGGCATATTGCCTCCTATGTTTCTTTGTCCGAGGCGGGATGCCGCCTAAACATGGCTTTAACATAAGTTCTTTCAACAAAAGTTGCAAGCACTCATGCGGATAAAAAAACAGGTCTCCTCACAAAGGTTACAATCTGGCGATCTCAGCCCTCATTTCTTCCACAATCTGAGCCGCGGCCTCAACATCGCCTTCCTCCCACGCCGCACGGAAACAGCGGGCCATGTCGGCAAGCGTATGCATGCCGTATCTGTCCGCAATGGCGGAAAGCGCTCTGGCTCCGCCCCGGATGGCCTGCACATCTCCCCTGATCAGCGCGCTGGAAATACCGTTCAGCCTTTCCGTCATGTCGTCCAGAGGGAGCTCCATGAGCGCTGCGTCTTCCTCTCCGCCGGAACCATCTTCCCCTTCGGAAGAATCCGAAGCACTCCGCTCTTCATCCTCCTCCGTCCGGATGAGCGTCGGATCCAGGTCGATCAGACTGTCGTCCGCGGTTCCGTCGCCCTCTTCAGGCAGGACGATTCTATCCTGCGTGAGCTCCTGAACGCCGCTCTCCTCCATCAGAATATGTTCCGAAGAAAGTTCCACGACCTCCTGAGCTGCTGCCGGCAAAGTCTCCGGCTGTACAGACTCCTCTTCCGGAACGGGAGCCTCTTCCGTCGCAGCGCTGCCGATTACCGCATCGCCGCCCGCGACATCCAGAGGCTTTCCGCTCTTTTCATGGGAACGGAACAACGAAGACAACCAGCCGCGCTCCTTTTTCTCCGAATCCGCAACCGCGGGCTCCATACTGAGCGCGCTGTTTCCTGCCGCTGGTTCTTCCGGCAGAGAGTCCGGAGCAGAAACGTTCTGCGCGCCTCCCGCCGTGACGAGAGCTTTGTCCGCCCGTTCCTGCACCACAGACTTGCGTGAAGTTTTGGGCTGCATGCGTACCGATCCGGAATGCGCTCCGGCCAGAACCGCCGCCAGAGTGATGCGCTGTGAGCTCAGCACGGGTCTGGGGCCGGAAGGAGAAATAAGCCAGCGCGCGAGAGCACGCAGATCCTTGCGCACCACAGGCAGAAGAAGCGACTCGTCGCATCCGGCCTTGGCCATGCGTTCGGCCTGCGCATCATCACGGGCCAGCAGAAGGAAGGGAACCGCCGCAAGCGCCTGCTCGCCCTCGAACATGCGTATGGCGGCAAGGCCCTGCACCATGTCATCTTCACGGAGACTTCCGTCGAAAATCACCAGAGAAGCCGGAGCGGCAACGTACAAAGCCGCGGCTTCCTCGGCATCCCGGGCCTCCCAGAGCGTAAAGCCCATGTCGGAAAGATAGTGCGCGTACATCTGCCGGTTCAGCGCATCCGACGAAGCCAGAATGACGGGAGCAACGCCGCTCGGCGCTTCCTGAGCGTCGGATGGCGGCAGAACCCGCTCCGTCACTCCGTCAGTCTCCATGGCCGTGCATTCCATGCTGAAGGAAAGCGCCATGCCCTGCGGCGTGCTGTCCATGAAAAAGTCGCCGCCGTGGGAGCTGGCCAGTTCCCACGCCCGGGAAAGCAGCATGCTCTGACGGCCCCGGGGCGGAAGCCCCTCGCCGTTGTCGAGCACGATAAACTGCAGATGCCCCGGGTGGGTGCTGGAAGAAGAACGCCGCACATGCAGGCTGACCGCACCGCGGTTCGATGCCCGAACGGCGTCGGCCAGCAGCAGGGAAAGCAGCGCCGTCAGACGGGACACGTCGCCCCGGAACTTCTGCCCCAGCTGCGGGGCCACATACCACGACAGCCCCAGTCCTTTCTTCTCGGCCTCGTCGAACACGGAGGCAAAAGCCTGCTGTATGACCTGACGAAGCTCGAATACCTGTCGGGAAGCTTCAGGAAGGGCGGCTTCCGCAGGCAGATCCAGCGCCGCTTCCGAAAGCCTGCGCGCAGCGGCCACCATGCCGTCGGCATGGGTCATGATATCAACCTTGTCCTTGCCCACTCCGGCCCGGGAAAGCGCAAGATCGAGGCGGCAGGCCTCCTCGAACAGCTCCTCCACGGTGCCGCGGAACGCTCGACGCAGCGCGGCAAGGCTGTTGTCCTTATAGGTATTGGTTCTGTTTTCCGTAGTCCTGCGCGGAACGATATCGAGCACGGTTTCCTGCGTTTCCACTCTGCGTTCCGCCCTGTACGGCGCAGCCGAAGACAGGAACAACACGCCGACGGCCTGCCCGGCCTGAACGGCAAAACTCCACCAGGAACTTTGCAGCCCATGAAGCAGCCCCCACAGGGATACGGCAGCGCCGCCGCCCATGAAAA
Source organism: uncultured Desulfovibrio sp. (assembly GCA_900553065.1). Taxonomy (GTDB): domain Bacteria; phylum Desulfobacterota; class Desulfovibrionia; order Desulfovibrionales; family Desulfovibrionaceae; genus Mailhella. The sequence goes on from USBZ01000001.1 coordinate 33,223, forward strand.
GACAGGCCAGCGTAAAGGAACCGCTTCCCCGCACGCCGCGGAAAAGAAGCACGACGGAAGGAATCAGGCAAAGAACGGCCGCCAGAGGCCACAAAGGCAGCAGACGAACCGTCCATGCCATGCCGGGCAGAAGCGGTACAATGGCCGCACAGGCTCCCGGCAGCGCAAAAAGAAGAAAAAGCGTATCCACAAACGGTGAGGTCTCGCGCGTGTGCATGACCACACGCCCGGCATGCGGCAGCATGAACAGCGCCACGCCTGCGGCAAACATCCCGGGAAACGCCCCCGTTCCCATGCCTCCCGACGGCATGGACGGCACGCCCCACTGTATCTGCGCCAGAGCGGCAAGCGCCAGTACGCCCGTCCAGAAGCGCCCCTCGCTCCGTTCCGTCATGCTGAGCAGAATCGAAAGAGCGCCGAGCACGGCCAGCGCCGCCAGAGACAGCAGATGTCCCAGACGTTCGGGAGAGGTCATCACCGTCGACGGATCGCTCAGCGCCGGACGGAACCACAAACCGGGAAGCCCGTCCAGACGAATGAGCACCTGCCCCCGTCTTCCGGCGGAAAGAATGTCGTACAGGCCCGGAGAAGACGCCTTGACCGCCTCCCAGTTCCATCCGTCGGAAGACAGCCACACGGACACCCCGGAAGGAATCTGCGTGCCAAGATCAAGCCACAGCGTATGCGGCGACGCATCCTTCACGTCGGCAAGGTCCAGATGCAGCCACAGCGGGCCTGCGCTCTTCGACAGAATCTCGACGGCATAGGGAACAAAACGGTCGAGACTTTCGACCGCACCCGCCTGATCGAGACTCCCCTCCGGATCGGGAAGCATGGAAAGCACGGATCGCACGCCGAGTCTGGAGGCCGAAGAGCGCCTGTCCGCATGCGGAGGTGCCTGAGGCTGAGGTTCCGCCCGAATGGTCACAGGATCGGGAACAGTCACCGAAGGCGCAGGGGCGGCAATGACCGCGCTCTGCTCCGCCGTTTCCGCAAGAAGCGGGAACGGGAAGCCGAGAAACGCGCAGAGCACCGCAACCGACATGACGATGCGAACAAAAGAAAAGGAAAACCGAAGCATGACAATCTGGTATGATTACTTCTTGATACGATCCCGGACAGGTTTCCCCTCAGGATCCGTGGCATCAGGATAGAGTTCGACAACACGCTTCCACAGAGGCTGCGCCTCATCGGCACGTCCCATGTTTTCCAGAAGCCAGGCGCGATGCACCAGAGCCGGGGCAAAGGAGTCGTCTATCTTCAGCGCTTCACCGTAGGCGCGGAGCGCAGCCTCCTTTCTACCGTGAGCCTCCAGCTGAATGGCGGCGTCCGATACCACTTCGGGCATGGCCTGTCTGAGCGGAATGCCGCTCGACAGCGTGAAGTCGGGCTGAGCGGCAAGCACGGAATTCCAGAAGGCAACGGCCTGCTCGGGCTGCTCGAGATCCAGCATCATCGTTACGCCCTTGTTGAACACGGCGTTCTTGTGACCGGGATGATCAGCGAGTGCCTGCTCGTAACAGGCCACCGCCTGTTCAGGCATACCCTTCATGCGATACATATTGCCCATGTCGGTACGCACGTCGGCATTGCCGGGAACAAGCGACAGGGAATGCGTATAGGCTTCGATGGCGCCGTCGGGATCTCCGGCGTCGTAACAGGCGTTGCCGAGATTGGTCCACAGTTCCGCGTTGTCGGGAGACTGCAGAGCCTCCTCGCGGAGATGACGGATATGTTCCGCCTGTCCCTGTTCGTTCGATACGACCGGAGACGAAGCCGGAGCCGCCGCGGAAGCCACCACTCTTCCTCCGGAGCGGTGTTCCGCCACCACGCTGCCGCTCACGAAGCCGGCGGCAAAGGTGGCAAGGCACAGAATGACGGCCGAACTGGTCAGCATGGTACCGCGCGTCTTTTCACTTTTCATAATATCTTCCTCCTGCGTTCCGACGTCTACAGTACCCGGGTTCTGGTCCAGCCTTCAGCCTCGGCCAGAGCCTCGGCGTCGGTTCCGCCGAGCACGCAGGGAACAGCCTTTTCAAGAGCGGCCGCAAGATAGGGAGCAAAGTCATGGAAATCGGAAAGACGCGTGGAAAGAATTTCCTCGCGGATGCGCTGACGCTGTTCATCCGTCTCGCCGGTCATCAGGCGGGAGAACGAAGTGGCGCCCTTGGCTCCGGGCAGCATGTAGCTATCCACATCGCCGATGGCTCCCACCACCGCGCGGGTGATGTCGGCCTCGGACAGAGACAGGTTGCCGAGGTAATCGGCCGTTTCGCGATACACGCGCAGAGTATTCTCCACGTTGGGATCACGGTACGAAGCAAAGGTGAAGGCGCCGGTGGCCCGTCCGTACCGGGCAAAACAGCCGTAGGCTCCGCCCTGCACGCGGACGCGATCCCACAGATATCCCATGCGCAGATGACGAAGAATAACGGCCTGAGAGCCGCTGTAGCGATAGCCGGTATCCTTCAGGCTCAGACCGAGGCCCACATAATTCACCTGTGCAGGAATGCTCAGAAGTTCTGCTCCGGGCAGTTCGGACAGCTCGAACGCGCAGGGGACAAACTCGCGGGAAGGAAGAGCGTGCGCCAGCTTTTCCAGAGGAACGCGAGCCGCGTCGAGAAGCGCGCCGTCCGCCGTCAGATCCAGCTTCAGCGCATCGCGCCGGATGATGCGCTCATGCAGGGCGCACAGCTCCCCGCGAACGGAGGCCCAGTCCTTCTCCAGCCTGCGAATGAGATCACGAACATAGAAAAGCGCGTTCACGCCGTTCATTTCCTCGGAAATGCGGCCGACCAGCGACAGTCTGCCGTTCAGGCGGGTATTGACCAGCGTATGGCCCGAAGGCACGGCGGCCTGTTCCATGCGGGCCTTCTCTTCGAGAGCCATCTGCATGAAACGCTCCTGATTGTCAAAATCAGGCTCGAAAAGAATTTCCTCCATCAGCGCCGCCATGCGCTCCACCTTGTCCGCCGTGCACTTGCCGGACAGAGAAAGGAAGGTCACGGGGGAAGCATCTTCGATGCGCGGCAGCACCACGGCACCTGCCCCGAGGCTGCCGGTATGCGCGGAAATCTCGAAGCCGAGCTTCACATAGTCGCTGCGCTTCGTGCCGAGTTCCGTCAGCGCACGGACATAGAGCGGCGTAAGCGGCAGAAGATGCGGAGGCACGGCCGAAAGATCAAAGGCCAGCCGGGCATAGAGAATACCCGTAGTGTCCAGCTCATGCGTCACGACATCCAGACCGTCCCTGCTGTCCACGGCACAGGCGATGAGCGCATTCTCAGCAGGAAGATCCTGCTTGCCGAGGCTGGGAATGGTATCCAGAGCTTCCGGAGAATCAGGCTTCTGCTGTGCGGCTCTGAGCTCGGCAGCTATCGCCGCCACTTCGGCACGCTCCTCTTCATTCATGCTGCTGCGCATGGCGGCCAGCTTCGCGTCTTCGGCAGCCTGTCTTGCAGCGGCCAGACCGGCATCGGGCACGAGCAGCACCGTAACGCGGTGGGCATTGTCCAGGAACCAGCGGCGGATCGCGTTTTCAAACACCTTTTTCCCGGAGGCCAGGCGGCTCTTGATGGACGCAAGCGGCTTTTCCCACGCAAGAGGAGCAAAGGCGTCGCCGTCATACAGCCAGTCGGAGAGGCTCCGGAACATGGCGGCCAGTCCTCTCGGGAAGGAGCCGGTATTGTTTTCGCGCAGCATGAACTCCAGAGAATTCAAAGCGGCCTCCACGGCAGGAGCGGGCACGCCGTTCTCCGCCAGATCGGCAAGCGTATCCATCATGAGGCGTTCCACTTCGGAAGCATCCTCGGCGTTGATGGAGCGCAGGCCCATGGAGAAATAGGACTGACGAAGATCGCCTTCAAGACCGCAGCCGGAAATGTCCTCGCCAAGACCGGAATCCATGAGAGCCTTGCGAAGAGGCGATCCGGGAAGACCGGCAATGATATGCTCAAGCATGTTGAGCACGAACATTTCCTCGGTATCCTTCGTTTCGCACAGAAGCCAGTTCACGGCCACATGAGCCTTGTCCGCATCCTCGCCTTCGGACGCGGCATAGGGAACCTCGAGAAGTCGGGGCGAAGAAAGACGGGGCTGAAGCGGCACTTCGGAAGAAACCTCGCGCTTTTCATAGGGCGCAAGCACTGCTGCTATGCGTTCCAGACGGGCTTCTTCGGGATCATCACCCCAGAAGAAGAAACGCGCATTGGACGGATGGTAGTAGCTCGCATGGAACTCCCGGAAGGCCTCGAAGGTAAGAGACGGAATCACGGCAGGATCGCCGCCGGAATCAAGGCTGTAGAGCATGTCCGGGAACACGGCGTGCTGGCACTCCTCCATGAGTACGGAATCCGGGGAGGAATACACGCCCTTCATTTCATTGAACACCACGCCCTTGAACTGCCAGGGAGCGTCGGAGCCGTCGGTTTCGATGTGCCAGCCTTCCTGACGAAGCACGTTCTCATCAATGCGGGGATGGAACACCGCGTCGAGATACACGTCGATAAGGTTGTAGAAGTCCTGAAGATTGCAGCTTGCCACCGGATAGCAGGTCTTATCCGGGAAGGTAAGCGCGTTGAGGAAGGTCTGAAGCGAGCTCTTCAAAAGCTCCACGAAGGGTTCCTTCACCGGATACCTGTCGGAGCCGCAGAGCACGGAATGTTCGAGAATATGGGCCACGCCCGTGGAATCCCTGGGCGGCGTGCGGAAGCTTACGCCGAAGGACTTGTTTTCATCGCCGTTGCAGATGGACAAAAGTTCCGCGCCGGTGACATCGTGCTTCCAGAGACGGACACGTCCGCCGACCTCGCGCAGTTCCTCTTCCCTGACAAGGGTGAATCCATGACTGTTCATGCGTTTTCCTTATATGTGTTTTCCTGTGTTCAAAATGAAAAAGGCGGCCCGTCGCAAGGTCGCCAACGACGCCCCCGCGGGCAGCGGACGGAAAAGGCGCTCAGCAGTTGGCTGCACGCAGGATCTCTTCCGCCTGTTCCAGAGCAGGCCCGTCCTCCGCTCCGCAAAGCGTGCGCACGGCAAGCAGAAGCATATCGAGAGGAAGTTCCATGGAGTAGCGGCCGTTATATATCACGCAGCGCTCTCCGTGTACGGAAACGCGATACGCACGACAGGTGCTTTTCTCTCCACTGCCTTTCTGAATGGCATACACCTGTTCGTTCTGATCCGTGACATAAAGCTTCTGATGTGTCAGCACGCCGCTGTATTCATCGTACCACACAGCCTCGGAAAACAGACGCCCGTAAAACATGAGGCGGGATCCGTTTTCCAGATGCAGTGTGATCTTTTCCAGTTCATTCATCGCGGTGGCCATAACAACTCCATTTCCAGCAAGATGCACAGGGACTGAGCCCTTGTATTCCCCCATAGCATTCCCTGCTGGAGAGTGTCAACGTTGATATTGTTAACCCACTGAAATACATTATGTTTAATTTTATGTACAAAAAAAATCCTCTTCCGAAGGCCCCATGGCGACCTTCCCTCCGCCCGAAGAATCTTTCTGAGCCCGGCTGAAGGAGGGCTCTTGTCATTGCCGGACAGCGAACCTATACAGAAAACAAAAAACATCCCTTCCGGAGACTCCATGAACTACTGGCTTTTCAAGACTGAACCCGGCTGTTTTTCCCTGGACGACCTCATTTTTTCGCCGGACGCCACCACCTCCTGGGACGGCGTGCGCAACTATCAGGCACGCAATCTCATGCGTTCCATGAAAAAGGGCGATCTCGGCTTTTTCTATCACAGCGGCAAGAAGCCGGAAATCGTGGCCGTCGTGGAGGTCGTGCGGGAGGCCTATCCCGACCATACCGCGCAGGATCCGAAGAACCGTCATTTCGATGAAAAGGCCACTCCCGACAATCCCCGCTGGTACATGGTGGACGTCAAGCTGACCGGACGTCTCGCGCATCCCATTGCGCTGGAAGATCTGCGCAAACAGTCGGAACTCGATGGCATGGAACTGCTCAAACGGGGCAGCCGCCTTTCCGTGCAGCCTGTGGAGGAGCCGTTCTTCAGGCACATCATGGGCATGATCGAAAGCAACGGGGGCATGCTGCTCCCCTAGGAGCAGGCAGCGACGCGTCTTCCCGGCATTCTCTGCCGAAACGCCATGCCTGCGACTGAACCTCCTCCGTCACACGCAGTGCCCGCAGAAGATGCCCCTTCGACAGCGCCTGACTGACGCGGAGTGCTTTCTCTTCCGTGGATCTCTCCCTTTGCGCGCCGCCAGGGGCGACAGGCGTCAAGCACCAGGGAGCCACGGTTCCGCGCCGGAAGGCCCATCGTGAAAAGTGCCGGCAGCAAAGGCCATCTCTGCCCTCGCCTTTTCCCTTCCGCACCGCCCCCGAAAAATCCCAGCCGGCATAACCGAAGGCGGCGTCCCCCGAATCCGGGAAGACGCCGCCTTCTATCTTACGGAAAGGGAGTCGCCTCCCTTTCTCCTGCTTTGCTATTCGCCGGCCTTGGCTGCCTGATGCTCTGCCACGACCTTGTCGACCACAGGCTGCGGAGCCTCTTCATAGTGGTCGAATTCCATGGTGAACACGCCCTGACCGCCGGTCATGCTGCGCAGATCGGGGGCATAGCGGAGCACTTCGCTCATGGGCACGTTGGCCTTGAGTTCGGTAATGCCGCCCTGAGAGTCGGAACCGAGCACCTTGCCGCGACGGGAAGACAGGTCGCCGATGACGTCGCCCATGTATTCGTCGGGAATGGTCACGGTCATCTGCACGACAGGTTCGAGCAGCACGACCTTGAGCTGAGACATGGCCGCCTTGAAGGCGATGGAACCGGCCATTTTGAAGGCCATTTCCGAGGAGTCCACGGTATGATAGGAGCCGTCGTAGACGCGCACCTTGAAGTCCACCACCGGGCATCCGGCCAGATAGCCGCGGGCCGCGCTTTCCTGAATGCCCTTGTCGATGGCGGGAATGTACTGACGGGGAATGACGCCGCCCACGATGGCGTCTTCAAAGGTGTAGCCGGAACCTCTGGGCGCGCCTTCCATTTCGATCCAGCAGTCGCCGAACTGACCGCGGCCGCCGGACTGCTTCTTGTGACGACCCTGCACCTGCACCTTGCCGCGCACGGTTTCACGATAGGGAACCTTGGGCGTCTTGAGCACGATGTCCACCTTGGAGCGGCGGCGGGCCTTTTCCACGGAAATTTCAATGTGCAGCTGGCCCATGCCGGAAAGCAGGATGTCGGACGTTTCCTCGTCGCGGCCGAGCTTCAGGGTTGCGTCTTCGTCGAGCAGCTTCTGCACGGCGGCAAAGACCTTGTCTTCATCGCCCTTCTGCTTGGGAGCAAGCGCGAAGGTGATGAGCTGCGGAGGCAGCTTGGGCAGCTCCACTTCAAAGGGAGCCTTTTCATCGCACAGGGTATCGCCGGTACGGGTGCTCTTGAGCTTGGTCACGCCCACGATGGAGCCGGGGCCGAGCGTATCCTTGCAGGGCGTCTGGTTCTTGCCGTTCACATAGACGAGTGAACCGAGACGTTCCATTTCGCCGGTGCGCATGTTCTTCAGCGTGGAATCGGAAGAAATGGTACCGGAAATGACGCGGAGCATGTTCACCTGACCGGAGAAGGCGTCGTTCAGAGAACGGAACACGAGGCAGGCGGCAGGCGCTTCGGGATCGGCGGCACGTTCGGAAGCGTCGGTTCCGAGCACGGCGGGACGATCAAGCGGCGAAGCCAGCAGGCTGTTCACCTGATTGAGCAGACGACGGCCGCCGCGGTTCTGCATGGCGGAGGAAGGCAGCACGGCCACGACCTCGCCGGAAAGCACGCCCTGACGCAGACCGGAAGCGATATCCTCATCGGAGAGGGTACCTTCTTCCAGATAGCGGTTCATGAGCTCTTCGTCGGAAGAGGCGATGTTTTCCACGGAGGTGTCGCGCAGCAGCATGGCCTCGTCTTCCAGATCGGCCGGAATGGGCATCTCTTCGGTTTCACCGTTTTCGAGGAAGCGGAAGGCCTTGCCTGCGAACACGTCCACAAGACCGATGAACTCTTCGTTTTCCAGAATCGGGATGTAGAGAACGACGGGGCGGACGCCCAGATGCGTGGTCAGACTGTTCAGGGCGGCGTCGAAATCGGCGCGTTCACGATCCATCTTGGTGACCACGGCGATGGCCGGAAGACCGGCGGCCTTCACGCTCTTCCACATGCGGCGCATCTGGGGGCGGACGCCGTCCACGGCATCCACGACGATGACGGCGCTGTCCACAGCGGAAAGGAGCCATTCCATGTCGCCGGAGAAGTTGGAGTCACCGGGAATGTCGATAAGATTGTGCCGGAAGCCCTTCCAGTCGAAGGAGGCAAAGCCCGGCTGAATGGATCCGCGACGCTTGATCTCTTCGGGTTCGTAGTCCAGAGCCGTGGTGCCTTCTTCTATGGCACCGAGACGATTGATGATTCCAGCCTGAAAAAGCAGCATTTCTGCAAGCGAAGTCTTACCGCAGCCACCGGTGCCGACGAGGGCGTAGGTGCGTTGGTTCTCCAAAGCTATGGACATACGAATCTCCAACTGAGGTTTGAATTTCTCTCGGACGCAAAAAGGACACGCAGCCCCCTGCATCTATTCAGTGAATCCTTATATAAGGTCATAAAAAGTGCCACTATGCCCTGTCAAGATCATGCTGCTATTTTTCTGGTGAAAAAAAGCTTTTTCCTGCATTTGGATAAAAGAGTGACTTCCCTTCCGTCTTTCAGTAAGGTTGACCGGCACAGCGTGCCGCGCTTTTTTCAACGGCGGAACATTCCGCCTCTTTTTCTGAACACGGAGTCGTCATGGAAACGTCAACGCCCGCTTTCGTCATCATCGGCGGAGGACTTGCCGGATGTGAATGCGCCCTTGCCCTTGCGCGCGCAGGTCTGCCCTGCATCCTTTACGAACAGAAGCCGGAAGCCTTTTCTCCTGCCCACACCAGTCCGCTTCTCGGAGAACTGGTCTGCTCGAACTCCTTCCGCTCCAATGATGCGCAAGGGTCCGGCGTCGGCCTGCTCAAGGAGGAAATGAGAAAGCTGCACAGCGCAACCATGACCATAGCCGAACGCTGCAGCGTTCCTGCAGGCAAGGCGCTTGCCGTGGACCGCACCATATTCAGCGAAGAGCTGACGCGCATGGTGGAGGAAGAGCCGCTCATCACGCTCATCCGCCGTCAGATTCCCACGCTCGACGCGCCGGAGCTGGAAGGCAGGACCGTCATCGTGGCGGCCGGACCGCTGGTTTCGGAAAATCTTGCCGCCTCGCTGGCCGATGTGATTTCCGGTGACGGTGAAAATCCCCGCCTCTATTTCTACGATGCCATAGCGCCCATCGTCCGCGCCGATTCCGTGGACATGAGCATCGCCTTCCGCGGCTCGCGTTACGGCAACGACGCCCCCCCGCCCTATTCCGACGACGCGCCCTTTCTGGACAAACCCGTGGAAACCATGGTCGATCCCGACGCCGAAGGCAACGGCGACTATCTGAACTGCCCCATGACCAAGGCTGAATACACGGCTTTCTACGAAGCCCTGCGCGAAGCGGAACGCGTGCCCGCGCATGACTTTGAAAAGGAAATACACTTCGAAGGCTGCATGCCCATCGAGGCGCTGGCCGACCGCGGAGACCGCACGCTCACCTTCGGCCCCCTCAAGCCCGTGGGATTCACCGATCCGCGTACCGGCCGCCGCCCCTACGCGCTGCTTCAGCTCCGTGCCGAAAATGCGGAACGCTCATCCTTCAATCTCGTAGGCTGCCAGACCAAGATGACCTACGGCGCGCAGGATCGCGTCTTCCGCCTCGTGCCCGGTCTCGCCCACGCGGAATTTCTGCGTTTCGGCAGCGTGCACCGCAATACCTATGTGAATGCGCCGGAATGCCTGAATCCCGACCTTTCCCTGAAGGCCCGCCCGAACGTCTACCTTGCCGGGCAGATCACCGGCGTGGAAGGCTATGTGGAATCGGCGGCCTGCGGCCTGTGGCTGGGACTTCTGCTCGCGGCCCGCGCTCAGGGAAGAACACTTTCCCTTCCGCCCCAGACCACGGCCCTCGGCGCGCTCATGACGCACCTTCGCACGGCCTCGAAGCATTTCACTCCTTCCAACATCCACTTCGGTCTCATGCCCGAACTTGCCGAGCGTACGAAGAAAAAGGCCCGCAAGGCGGAAATGGCCGATCGCGGTCGCGCCGACTTCGATGCCTGGCTGGCAGACGCCGGGATCTGAGAGGCTGCGCCCCGTCGGAAATGAAAACGCTGCGCTGCGGTTCGTGCAATTCGGGCAACGGTGTGTCGCTGCCTGAAGCCGATGCACTCCCCGGCACCTCCCGAAACCGGCTTTCTGGAGAGCGTTCGTCGGAATCCTGATGTGAAACAGAAAAACGCCGCCATGCTGCGGCAGTAAAAAAGCAAACGCCATGAAGCGCAATGAAGTACGGCTCCATGCAGATACGACCCTCTGCGACGCCTGCATGGAGTAATCATCGTCGCAATATTCCCGTGCAGGCTTTCCCATCCGGCAAAAACAAGGAGAAAGTCCGCATGAAATATGTGAACGCCCGGACCCTTCTTCCCGAAGCGCTGGTCAGAGAGCTGCAGAAATATATCCAGGGCGGATATATGTATGTACCTGTGGAGCAGACACGGCAGAAACGCTGGGGAGAGGTCTCCGGATACCGGAAGGAACTGGAGCTGCGCAACCGCAACATCGGCGAGGCCTACCGAAACGGCGTCTCCGTGGAGGCGCTGGCGGAAAAGTACTTCCTGTCCGTACACGCCATCCGAAAAATCATCCATCAGAAATAACCTTCAGGGGCTGCTTCGTGCAGCCCCTCTTTTTTCGCATACACTTTGATGCGGTATCATTCTGTTGATGGATAAAACTTCGGCCGGTTCGTATGAAAAAAGAGTGCCCTGATGTTGAAACGCTGAGAGGCACCGACATCGCGCCACCCATACAGCCTTTTCGGGAGCTTCTCCCTGCTTTTCGCCTCCCGAAAAAACGCCCCGGCAAAAAAGGCCGCCGATTTTCGGCCGAAAGGAGACTCCATGAACCCGGAAACCATCTATCCCCGCACAGGCGATCAGCACACCGTATATCTGAAATCCGTCGTCAACGATCCCGGCATCAGCGTCGGCGATTTCACGATATATAACGACTTCGTCCACGATCCCCGCGACTTTGAAAAAAACAACGTGCTCTACCACTATCCGATCAACCGCGACAGGCTGGTGATCGGCAGATTCTGTTCCATCGCCTGCGGAGCAAAATTTCTCTTCACAAGCGCCAATCATACGCTCTCCTCCCTGTCCACCTATCCCTTTCCCCTGTTTTTTGAAGAATGGGGGCTGAACAGGCAGGACGTGACCACGGCATGGGATAATAAAGGCGACATCGTCATCGGTCATGACGTCTGGATCGGATATGAAGCCGTGATCCTGTCGGGCGTCACCGTCGGAGACGGGGCGATCATCGGTGCCCGCGCCGTCGTCACCCGCAACGTTCCGCCCTACACCATTGTCGGCGGCGTTCCGGCGAGATCCATACGCCGACGATTCCCGGACAATGTGATTGCGGAACTTCTGAAGATCCAGTGGTGGAACTGGCCGGAAGACATCATCCGGGAACATATCGGCGACATTCAGTCCGGCAACGTCGAAAGGCTCGCTCAGCTCTTCTGGAGCGACCACTGAAGCAGCCTCAGGCATGAGCGATTCTCTTCATCGAAATGCCGCCATGCTGAAGGGCAGCGATCCGCCGCGCCCATACATCTCCCCCTCCCACAGAATGAGCGCCGCACGCCCAGCTGTCTGCACTAAAGGAACGGCGTCCCGGTTCCGCCGGGCTCACGACACGCTTTCTCATGACTGCCGGCTTTTCAGTGCTCTGCTTTCATGCTAGCGTTCCTGCATGGACATACGCCACTACCATCTTTCGGCCCGCGACCAGCGCTGGCGCAGACAGGATACCCCTGAAGAGGACTGCCTTCTCGTCTGGCACGACATCCGCATGGAAGAATCTGGAGACGAACTGCGTGAACTCGGAGAATACCTGCGTCATCTGAACGCCGATCCCGAAGCCGTGGCCGCCTGTACCCTTCCCGTAAGCTTTCCCGACGTAGACTTCTCCGGCGGCTGCGTCTTTCTGCGCTTTCCTCTGCGCAGACAGTGGGACAGCCAGCGCGCCGTCTATGTGATGCTGCTGTGCATGAAGGGCGTTCTCATCAGCATAGGCGCACCGGACACGCCGCTGTTCGACCGTGCGCTGCAGCGGCTGGAAAACGGCAGCGAGCTTGCCGAGCCCTCCAGTCAGGCCCTGCTCTTCTTCATCATGGACCTCTGCACGGACATCAGCACCCGGCAGTACATGGCCGCCCGGTCTGCCGTGGAGGCTCTGGCCGACAGAATCTACGACGAGCCGGACAACATCGGGCAGGATGAACTCATCGCCCTGCGCCGCTGCGTAAGCCGTCTCTACTCCCAGTTCGAAGATCAGCACTACTGCATGAGCGTATTGCAGAGCCTTCAGACGCAGAGCGTTCCCTTCAGTCATCTGAAGGCGGAACTCAGGGACATCATGGAAAGTCAGAACCATGTGGTGCGCAGTCAGGACCAACTGGAAATCCGCCTGCGGGATCTTCACAACGACTGCCTTCTCCATGCCCAGCGCAAGACCGACTACCGCCTGCGCGTGCTTACAGTGCTCACCTCGCTGTGCATGCCCCTCAGCGTCATTGCAGGCATTTACGGCATGAACTTCCACGTCATGCCCGAGCTGGAATGGAAGTACGGCTACTTTGCCGTGCTCGGACTCATGCTCTTCATCACCGTATCGCTGCTCATCTTCTTTTTCCGAAGAGGCTGGTTCAAGTAAAAAGCGACCGGATCTTCTGCAAGCGACGCCCATACAGAAGGCACTCGGCCATGCTTCCGCCTCCTCCGGCAGAAAATCATTGTCTGCCTTTTGTCCACCACGCTATGCTGAGCGGGATCTTCCTTACTTCCCATCGGCTTGACACTCCTCTTTTTAGGGAGCACCTTTAATCCCCTGTACCGGTAACCCCCTTTCCAGCGCGCCGCCCTTTCTTTTCGGACTCTCCGTTTTCCTGCGACGCGGATAAGGAGTCATCATGTCATCACGCCTCCGCGCGCTTTCCCTGCTTTTCTGCGCGGCGCTTTCCCTTCCCTCGCTGACCGCCTGTCAGCCGAAAAGCGCCGACGTTCTCCCCGTCCCCCAGGTTCCGCCTCCCGCCGTTTCTTCCGCTCCCGTGCCCGAGTTGCCGAGTGCAGGATACTCCGACACCCTGTACCGCGCCAATCTCTGCCCCACCCTCATGAGCCTCGGCGAAGACGTAACCGACATTGCTCTTCAGAATCTCGGCGTCCGCTACAAAAGCGGCGGTGCCTCTCCCTCCTCCGGATTCGACTGCTCGGGCTTCGTCTACTGGGTCTTTTCCGAACACGGCGTCAGCGTGCCTCGCGATACCGTCCGCCAGTCCCGCGCCGGCGAGGAAGTCGCCAAAAGCGACCTGCTGCCCGGCGACATTCTCATCTTCCGCATTGCCAACACCCCCAACGGACGCCACTCCGCCATCTACATCGGCGACGGCCGCTTCATCCACAGCCCTTCCGCCGGTTCCCGCGTACGCATCGAAAATCTTGATGCGGCCTACTGGAAAAACCACTATCTCACGGCACGGCGCGTACTCACGGAACCGCCCTGCGATCTTGATCTCTACTCCAGCCCCGAAATCGCCAACACCCACGCGCTGCTCGACGAAATTACCGGAAAAGGCATAAAGTAGCCCGACCGCAGGCGTTATAAGCAGTTATAAGCAACAAAAAAGGCCCCTTCCGAAGAAGGGGCCTTTTCTATTCATGCACGATGCGCGGAACTACATTTCCGGAGGCAGATCGTTGAGCTGGGCCTGCGAGAACACAGGACCGTCCAGGCACACGTACTTGCCGCCGAGATTGCAGCGACCGCAGATGCCGATACCGCACTTCATGCGGCGTTCAAGGGTGGTGATGATGTTCTCATCCTTGAAGCCCATTTCGCGGAACGCCGCCAGCGTGAACTTGATCATGATGGGCGGGCCGCAGAGCACGGCAATGGTGTTGTCGGGGCTGGGGGCGAGTTCCTTGAGCACGTTGGGAATCATGCCCACGCGATGAGGCCAGTTCGGAGCCTCGCGGTCGATAGTGAGCGTGGTGTGCAGAACGTCGCTTTCAAGCCAGCCGGGCAGATCGGCCTTGTAGGCCATGTCTTCGGGAGAACGCGCGCCGTAGAGCAGGCTGAGCTTGCCGTACTCGGAAGCGTGTTCCATGACGTGCAGCATGATGGTACGGATAGGAGCCATGCCGATGCCGCCGCCAACGAAGACGATGTTCTTGCCCTTCCACTGCTCATAGGGGAAATAATTTCCCAGAGGAGCGCGCACGCCCACCTTGTCGCCGGGCTGCAGCTTGTGGATGGCGGTGGTCACCTCGCCGGCGCGCATGACGGAAAACTGAATGTAATCCTTGCACGAAGGCGGGGTGTTGATGACGAACGTGGACTCGCCCACGCCGAACACGGACAGCTGTCCCACCTGACCGGGCTGGTAGGTGAAGCTGTTCCATGCCTCCTCATTGTCAAAGCGCACACGGAACGACTTGATGGTGGGCGATTCCGTGATGACTTCCAGAACCGTAGCGACTTCAGGCAGGTAAGGATTCTTGCTGCAGCCGCAGTTATGTTCGCTCATATTGTCTCCTTACCGCTTTTTGGCCTTGCTTTTGGTGGAAGCCCGGGGAGTCTTGGCCGTGCTCTTCGCCTTGGGCGCAGGGGCCGGAGCGGCTTCTGCGGGAGCTTCCGCAGGGGCGGCCGCTTCGGGAGCGGCAACTTCCGCAGGTTCAACCGCAGCAGCTTCCACGGCAGCCGGAGCCTCGGGAGCGGCGGCCTCTGCAGGGGCCTTCACTTCCTCGACAGGAGCCTTGGCCGGAGCCTTTTCAGGCGCAGGGACTTCCGCCGGAGCTTCGACTTCCTTCACTTCGATGGTCACGCCATCCACGGCGGCCTTCACCATGTGACGGATATCCAGAGACACGGGGCAGCTCACCACGCAGCGGCCGCAGCCCACGCAGGAGAAGAAGCCGTCGTAGCGCTCAGGATAGAAGCTGAACTTGTGGCTGATACGGTTGCGCATGCGCTGGGCCTTGGTGGGCCGGGGATTGTGGCCGCTGGTTTCCAGCGTGAACAGCGGGGTCATGCAGGAATCCCAGCTGCGCAGACGGCGACCGTCGAGCTGCGAGCCTTCATCAGTAATGGTGAAGCACTGGCAGGTGGGGCACAGATAGGTGCAGGCGCCGCAGGAAAGGCACTTGACCGTTTCCTTTTCCCAGAAGGCGATGTCGGTGAAGCGGGCGGCCACCTTTTCAACCACATGGGTCAGCGTGGAGGGAGAAGGCAGGGAGGCTGCGGCAGCCTCGTGAGCCGCTTCCACTTCCGCCGCCTTTTCGGCAGCGTCGGCAAAGCCCGCGCCTTCCAGAAGGGCCTGTCCCTTTTCCGTGACGACTTCCAGCACGAAGCCGCCTTCCACGGCGGTGAAGAGGATGTCCGAACCTTCCTTGTCGGAAGGATTGCTGCCCACCCAGTTGCAGAAGCAGGACGAGAAGGCCGAGGGGCAGGCCTGCGTGACGATGACCGTCGCTTCGCGGCGGGCACCGTAGTAGGGATCCTTGAACTTGCCTTCCAGATAGGGACGGTCGAGCACCACGAAGCCGCGAGCGTCGCAGGGACGGCAGCCGAAAAGCACCGTGGGTTCGGCCACGCAGGGATTCTCCAGCGTGGTGGTCAGCTTGGAGGGATCTTCGGCGTCCTTGACGGACTTGAAGGTCACCAGAGTTTCACACTGAGGCAGCATGGCCTGCTTGGGAGAAGCCGTCGCACGGCGCAGAAGCGCGTCGATATCGGCGGATGCGAGCTCTTCGGCCGTCCGGGGACGATAGACCACGCTGGGACCTTCCTGACGGGGCGCCAGAACGCGGTGGTCCGAGGCCAGCTTGGCAAGCCAGCTCGTCAGCTCTTTCGATGTTGCGAAAAGGAGACTGCTCATGCCAGATCATGCTCCTTGATAGTCGGTTCTTCCACCTGATAGGTGAGCAGCGGAGGCGTGGCGTTCACATCGAGGCCGGCGCCGTAGCTGAAGATCTTCTGAATCATGCGGCCGAACTGCTGCTTGAGCGCGAACACGGGAATGTCCATGGGGCAGGCGCGTTCACATTCGGTGCAGCCCGTGCAGCGGCCGGCAAGATGCTGGGCGTGGATGAGCTGGAAGAACAGCTTCTGCTGCACGGTGTCTTCCTGCGTGACCCAGGCGGGATCGCGGGTATCGGACACGCAGTGATCGCGGCACACGCACATGGGGCAGGCTCCCCGGCAGGCGTGGCAGGCGATGCAGCGTTCCATCTGCCCTTTCCAGAAGCCCATGCGTTCCTCAAGGCTCAGAGAGTCGAGGAAGCGCAGCGCGGGGCTGCGGCCGTCGGCCGGAGCCGCGGGCTCGGTCGTGGGATTGCCCACGAACACGTCGGAAAGCACGGCGTTGGGCTTGGTGCACAGACGGCACTTGTCCTGCGCCACTTCCGCCATGGTCATTTCGTATTCCTGACCGGCGGCGGTCACCGTGATCTTGTTGCCGCGGCCGACGCAGGATTCGATCTTCGCGCCTTCCGGCAGCTTGGCGAGAATGCGGGACACGTTCACGGTACCGTTGCAGCCCATGCCGAAGATCTTCACGTCCTCGCGGGAAATGAGATTTTCGGCCAGCAGTTCCACAACACCCTTGCTGTCGCAGCCCTTGACCACCACGCCGATCTTCCGGCCCTTGTACTGGGGCAGATACACGGCGAGATTGTGCACGTTGAAGGGGCCCCAGATCAGGGAATCCACTTCCTCGGGCGTGGTCATGAACACGGGTTCGGCATGAACGGCGTCAAAGCCCTTCTTCCAGCCGAGCACGCCTTCCAGACCTTCAGCAAGAGCGTCCTTGATGGCCTGCTTGAGTTCAGGCAGCGCAGGATGCTCGCCGCAGCCGAGAGGACGGATGGACTCGATGAGTTCCTCGGGGCGATCGTAGCGGGCGGACACGTCTTCCCAGCGGGGAGCCGGTCCGAGCGCGTGAATGCGGTTCGTGAAGTTGGTGACCACGTCCTTCCAGCGCTGGCCTTCGGAAGCGGAAACCCAGGTGTACTCGAATCTGTCGGGATTAATGCCGATGACCGGCAGAAATTCCTTGAGCAGTTCCAGACGGCGACGGGCATAGTAGTTGCCCGCGGAGTAATGGCAGTCGCGCGGATGGCAGCCCGACACCAGCACGCCGTCGGCCCCGTTGATGAGGGCCTTGAGAACGAACAGAGGGTTCACGCGGCCGGAACAGGGGACGCGGATGATGCGAAGGTCGGTAGGCTGCACGGCGCGGGCGGTACCGGCCGTGTCGGCGCCGCCGTAAGAGCACCAGTTACACAGAAAACCTACGATGCGAAGCTCCTTGCCGGCTAAGACAGACATAGGGCGTTCACCTCCGCGAGAAGCTGATTGTCAGTGAAGTGGGCGACCTGAATGGCGCCCTGCGGGCAGGTGGCCGTACATACGCCGCAGCCCTGGCAGACGGTTTCGATCACGTGGGCCTTCTTCTGTCCGCGGATCTCCACTTCCTCGATGGCCTGATAGGGGCAGACCTGAATGCACTTGCCGCAGGCGACGCAGCGCTTGATGTCCACCACGGACACCTGCGGATCGTTCTCAAGCTTGGGCTTGGAGAACAGGGCCATGACCTTGGCGGCAGCGGCGCTGCCCTGAGCCACGGATGCGGGAATGTCCTTGGGGCCCTGGCACACACCGGCAAGATAAACGCCGGCGGTGTTGGTTTCCACGGGGCGCAGCTTCACATGGCTTTCCATGAAGAAGCCGAAGTGGTCGTAGGAAATGCGCAGCTTTTCGGCCAGATTTCCCGCGCCCTTCGAGCCTTCCACGCCGACGGCGAGCACGACCATGTCGGCATCGACCTCAACGGACTCGCCGAGCAGCGTATCGGCGCCGCGCACGATGTAGCCGACCTTGCCGTCGGGACGAACCGTGGGCTGGATGGCGGACACGCGGCCGCGGATGTACTGCACGCCGTACTCTTCCTGAGCGCGGCGGGTGAATTCATCGTACATCTTGCCCGGAGCACGGATGTCCATGTAGAACACGAAGGCTTCGGCATCCGGCAGATGATCCTTGGTCATGATGGCCTGCTTGGCCGTGTACATGCAGCAGAAGCCGGAGCAGTACGGACGACCGATGGAGCAGTCGCGGGAACCCACGCACTGGATGAACACGATGTTCTTCGGCTCCATGCCGTCGGAAGGACGATGAATGTGGCCGCCGGTAGGACCGGAAGCGGACATCATGCGCTCGTACTGCAGGCTCGTGATGACGTCGGGATAGGCGCCGCCGCCGTATTCCTTGTACACGGTCCAGTCCACAAGATCGTAGCCGGTGGCCGCGATGATGGCGCCCACCTTTTCTTCCACGATCTCATCCACCATGTCGTACACGATGGCGCCCGTGGGGCACACCTTGGCGCATACGCCGCACTTGCCTTCCTTGATCTTGCGGCAGTAGTCGGGATTGATGGTGGCCTTCTTGGGAATGGCCTGCGGGAAGGGAATGTTGATGGCGCGGCAGGTGCTGATGTCTTCGTTGAAGGCATCGGGCACGTTCTTCGTGGGGCACTTCTCGGTGCAGGTACCGCAACCGGTGCACTTGTCCCAGTCGACGTAGGTGGCGCGCTTTCTGATCTTCACGGTGAAGTTGCCCACGAAGCCGGAAATGCTCTCCACCTCGGAATGGGCATAGAGCGTGATGTTCGGATTCTGAGCCACGTCCACCATCTTGGGGGCGAGCACGCAGCTCGAGCAGTCGATGGTGGGGAAGGTCTTGTCGAGCTTGGCCATCTTGCCGCCGATGGTACTTTCGCGCTCCACCATGACCACGCCGATGCCGGACTCGGCCGCATCAAGAGCGGCCTGAATGCCGGCCACGCCGCCGCCGATGACCAGCACGCGCTTGGTCACATCGAACTGCTTGGCGTAGAGAGGCGCGTTGCGGCGCAGCTTTTCCACGGCAAGGCGCACCAGTTCGGCGGCCTTGTTGGTGTTGGCTTCGCGGTCGCGGCCGATCCACGAAACGTGTTCGCGGATGTTGGCCATTTCAAACATATAGCGGTTGAGGCCGGCCCGCTCCACCGTGCGGCGGAAGGTCGGTTCATGCATGCGCGGAGAGCAGGAAGCCACCACCACGCCGTCGAGGCCGTGCTTCTTGATGGCCTGAACGATGTTTTCCTGTCCGGGTTCGGAGCAGGTGTACATGGTGTCTTCGGAGAACACGACATCGGGATAGGTCAGCGCGATCTTGGCAACCGTGGCGGTATCCACCGTCGCTTCGATGTTGCTGCCGCAGTGACAGACGAATACGCCGATTTTCATGATGCGGCTCCTGCGGCCTTCATGGCTTCAAGCTCGGCGGAAACACGAACCTTGCGGCGTTCGGCGATCTTGTCCAGAAGGGGATAGGGATTGACGGCCAGCTTGTCCAGACGCATGGCGTCCTTGGGCAGACCGAAGGCGAGCGCGATCATCTGGGTGTAGTAGAACACCGGCAGGCCGAAGAAGGGCTTTCCGGAAATCCGGGCGGCCTGGCGCTGGCGCAGATCGAGATTCATGTGGCAGAGCGGGCAGGCGGTGATGACGGCTTCGGCGCCCACGGCCTTCGCCGTATCGAGGATACGGCCGCTCAGCGAACCGGGAATGTTCACATCCGGAATGCCCATGGCCGCGCCGCAGCACTCGGTCTTCAGAGCAAAGGGAAGCACTTCCGCACCGAGAGCCTTCATGATGTTGTCGAGCGACACGGGATTTTCCGGATCGTCGAACTTCGCCACATGAGCGGGACGGCTCAGAAGGCAGCCGTAGTAGGTGACGACCTTGAGGCCTTCAAGCGGATAGGTCACGCGGGAGGAAATGTTCTCCACGCCCACGTTCTCCACAATGGCCTGAAGCACGGAATAGGTTTCCATGAGATCGGCGCCGCCCTCGGCATTCGCCGGAGTGGGCGCGTCGAGCAGTTCGTCCACACGGGCCTTGAACTCGGGCTTCTGCATGCGGTAACGGGCCATCTTCAGGTTGGAAGAGCAGCTCGGGCAGGGAGAAATCACGCAGTCGGCGCCGGTCTTGGCGGCCTGCATCAGATTGCGGGCGGCCAGAGCGCCGGAAAGCTCGTGACTCACGGAGTGGGCGGGCGTGGAACCACAGCAGTTCCAGTCCTCGATTTCCACAAGATCCATGTTCAGCGCCTTGCACACCGCGCGGGTGGAGGCTTCATACTCCACAGAGGTGCCGTGGCCCGAACAGCCGGGATAATAGGCGTATTTCATGGCTCAGCTCCTCTTTTCCGCATAGCGCTTGAATATGCGCGCCACTTCCTCGCGGCCGTGAATGACGGAGGGAATGAAGGGCATCTTGTTCTTCAGAAGCGCCGTGGGAGCGATTTCCAGATTGCCCCAGCCGCGCAGCGTGCGTCCCATGTAGTCGGCCATCACGCCGAGTTCATAGGAACGGCCCGTGGCATACACGGTATCCAGAAACGCCTTCCAGAAGGATTCGATGGGACGATCCTGCACCCAGCCCTCGCGACGGGCCATCATGCGCAGCGTTTCCATGACTGCGGCCACGTCGATATTGTTGGGGCAGCGGGCGCTGCAGGTCGAACACGACAGACACAGCCACAGCGAACGGTTCTTCAGGGCTTCTTCCTTGAGGCCCATCTGCACGGCGCGCATGATCTGGCTGACCTGACGGTCATAGACCTGAGCGCCGGGACAGCCTGCCGTGCACTTGCCGCATTGGTAGCAGGCCGACAGGTTCTGACCGCTCTCTTCTTCGACCTGACGCTTGAACTTCAGGTCCCTGGCTTTATCAAGCCTAGTGATGTTCATAAAGACTCCCCTTGAAGACTTTTTCACAACTATCAGAAATTACAATATATTCCGAAATGCCACAGAAAAAGTCACTCAGTGTCTGACAAAAAAAGGACAGTAGCATCCCTTTTAACAACATCAAGTAGAACACACTTCCGACGGCAAGTCTATACTCCTCCGCGGAAAAGAAACAACCAGGATCAAATTTTCCTTTTTCTTTTCAAACGGATATATCTATTTTACGACCTGACTAATATTTTATAAAATATTTTATAAAATCTTGCAATGTCATTGGGAACTCCGCTTCCGCGCCTGCTCCGGCGCGCCTCTCCCCTGCTTCGTCAGAAAGCACGCGCTATGGAAGAAAGATTCGCCCGCGCCATGAGGGCGGCGCAGCAGCGCTCCGCATCCTCAAGCGTCTTCTTCAGATCCAGCGTCCGGAACATTCTGTCGCGGTACAGGAATCTTCCGTCCACCATGGTGTGCACCACATTCTCTCTCGTGGCCTGATACACCACCCTTTCCACGGGATCACGCCCGCAGGCGGGAAGAGAGTGCGGCATATCCATGTCCAGCACCGCAAGGTCGGCCTTTCTGCCCGGCTCAAGAGAACCGAGTTCATCCGCCTGCCCCAGAGCCGCCGCCCCGCCGAGCGTGGCGAGTTCCAGCGCCTGCATGGCGGGCATGGCCTTCGGATCATGGGTAAGCGCCTTCTGAAGAATCGAGGCCAGTCTCACTTCCAGGAGTCCGTCCATGTGATTGTGCGCGCCGTCGAGTCCGAGCGCCATGCTGACGCCGCGGGACTTCAGTTCCGCTACGGGAGCGATGCCGGACGCGAGCTTGGTATTCGACGACGGACAGTGAACGACATGGGTGCCCGTGTCGGCCAGAATACGCTTCTCATCCTCGTCGAGCCAGATGCAGTGCGCAAGGATCACGTCCTCACCGGTGTAGCCGATACGGTCGAGGTAACGGACGTTGCGTTCATGGCAGCGCGCTTCCACCAGCGCGATTTCGCCGAGATTTTCCGAAGCGTGGGTATGCAGGCGCAGGCCGTTCTGCCGGGCAAGATCGCGTGCGGAAAAAAGCAGCTTTTCCGAACAGGACGGCACGAAACGCGGAGCCACGGCGTAGCGCAGGCGTCCGTTCTCCGCCATGTGCCAGCGGCGGATGAGGCGCTCGGTCTCGCGCAGGCAGACGGCGGCATCTTCCCGCATGAGCAGGGGCAGATCGTCGCCCATGTCCATCATGCACTTGCCGAAAAGACCGCGCATGCCGGTTTCGGCCATGACCTCAAACACGGCATCCTCATGCTGCGTGGTTCCCATGTCGATGATCGCGGTCGTACCGCTGCGGATCAGCTCCATGGCGGCCAGTCTGGCCGAAGCCGCATTGCTTTCCGCCGTGTGCGCGGCTTCCAGGGGCCATGTGCGCTCGCGCAGCCACTCCATGAGTGCAAGATCGTCGCACAACCCGCGGAACATGGCCTGAGTGACGTGCATGTGCGACTGAACAAGGCCGGGGATCACGATCATGCCGTGCAGGTCCACGACTTCCGTATCCTCATCGGGTCGGAAAGCCTCCCCGTCGCCGCGCGGCATCACGGCGGCTATCCGGTCGTCTTCCACCAGAATATCGGCCCGGAGCACGCTCCGTTCCCTGTTCATGGTGATGACGAGACCGTCCGCAAGAAGCGTCTTCATGCCTTCTGCTCCGAACGATGCGCCCGGATGATCAGCCACAGTCCCGCCAGAAGCAGGGGCAGGCAGAGAATCTGCCCCATCGTGACCCATCCGGCAAAAAGATAGCCGAGCTGCGCGTCGGGCACACGGAAAAATTCCACGATGATGCGGCTTACGGCATAGAGCACGCCGAAAAGACCGGCCACTGCTCCGCGAGGTCTGGGCTTCGAGGAATATATCCACAGAATGATGAACATGAGCACGCCTTCAAGCCCGGCTTCATACAGCTGGGAAGGGTGCCGGGGAAGAGGCCCTGCGCCGGGGAAAATCATGCCCAGAGCGCTGTCCGTCACCTTGCCCCAGAGTTCGGCATTGATGAAATTGCCGATGCGACCGAAGAAAAGCCCCGTAGGCACGAGCGGCGCCACGAAGTCCAGAATCCCCAGCAGACTCATGCCGTTTCTGCGCCCCCAGAGCCAGCTTGCCGTCACCACGCCGATGAGGCCGCCGTGGAAGGACATACCGCCGTTCCAGACGCGGAAGATTTCCATGGGATCGGCCAGATAGACGGAAAGATCATAGAAAAGCACATAGCCGAGTCTTGCGCCGAGAATGACGCCGAGCATGGCCCAGGTAACAAAATCGTCCACCTTGTCGGCCGTCCAGGACGACCAGGGACGGGAAGCACGGAAGCGGCCCAGCAGCCATCCGGCCAGAAAGGCGAACACATACATCAGACCGTACCAGTGCAGCTGCAGCGGTCCGATAGAGAATGCCACGGGATCTATGGTAGGATATTGCATCTTGTTCTCCTTGCTCCGCGCTCCTTAGCATAAAAGGAGGGGACAGACCAGAGGCGCCCCGGAGGAGCAGACGCCGGAGTGCGCAAGCCGCCATGTCTTCCGTAACATCCTGCCCGGTCACGCCTCCCGTTCCCATGATAAAAACGGAGCCCTTCATCCGGACAAGTCATGACGCGCAGGTCCTCTCAAAAAAATATTCAAAAGAAGAATCCTCTCGATTCTCAAAGCGACATCTTTCCCGGGCGGATGGTAAAAAAAAGCCTGCAGGCGGAACCCGCCGGAGATCCGGCAGGCCTCCGCTCCGGAGGTCGCGCCCCGATAAACGCAGCGCCCTCCCTCCAGATCCCCGGTACAAAAAAGCCTTTACGCAACCACATGTCTACGCTACTTCCGAAGAAAAAACATGAAGGAGCCGTCATGCCCAGAAGCACACGTCCCATTCCTCTTGCGGCCGCAGCAGCATGCCTTGCAGGCCTTCTCTTCTGCCTGTGGGTCTTTTTTACCGGGGGTCGTTCGCTGTGCCTGACCGACGGCTGCGTGCTGTTTCAGGATTTCCGGCTGGCAGGCATTTCGCTCTGGCAGGCCGGGGCTGTGCTGTTCGCCGCACTCCTTGCCCTCACGCTGCTGCGCCTTTCCCGCATCGCTCTTCTTCTCGCCACGCTGGCGCTGGCCGCAGACGTCGTTCTGCTCTGCATCATGCTCTTCACGGCTCCCTGCGTGAACTGTCTCATCGTAGCTTCGCTTATCGCCCTCTCCTTTGTGACCTTCCGCAGGGCGAAGGAGCCTGCCCCCAGGGAGCGCTCGCCGCTGCTCGTGCTGTGGTCGGTTCTTCTCATCATTGATCTCGGCGGCGTGCTGCGCGATCTTGCCGAGCCATGGTCTCCGCTCGAATCCGGCAGCGAAGCCTCCGTACAGATTTACTTTTCTCCCAGCTGCCCCGCGTGCCGTACCCTTCTTGAACACGCCGACGGCCTCACCGACGCCGCCTGGTATCCCGTTGCCGAAAACGAACGGGACATTCTGGTCATTGCGGCCATGACAAAGTATCTGGAAAAGGGACTTTCCATGGCCAAGGCCGTGGAAGAAGCCGACGAAAGCGTGCCCTTCGTTGCCGAGGGTGAATCAAGATTCAGCCTCAGCCTGCTGAGACCCGACAGATTGCTCCTTCAGGTACGCCTGTGGCGCAACCATGCCCATGTGCTCGGCGCCGGATCCGACCGCCTGCCCTTCCTGGAATTCAAGGGCCTGCCCGCTTTTCTTATGGATGCGCCGGAGCCTGAGGCCGACGAAGTTGCGCCCGGAGAAGCCTACCCGGCGCCCGATTTTGTCCTGCCCGGACAGCACGATATCCCGTCCATTCCCGGCCTCAACGTGGCCGGATTCTGCGACGGATCCGGGGAAACGCCCTGCGAAGACGGCACAACGGAGGCTCCCTCCCATGGTCTCATAGATACAAGCGGCATGATTCCGCAGGGTTCATAAACGTTCATTTTTTTTCAATGCGCCGACATTGCAGGAAAAAACGCGGTAATAAGCAATAATGCCGACTTGTCTACCAGCAAAAGTTAAGCTAATCTCTGCCAAATTAGCGGCCGTTTTCCGGCCATGTCTTTTCACCATTATTCACGCAGGCGTACATGGATATCACAGAACTGTGCAGCAATCAGCGCGAAGCGCTGACGGAGCGCTGGGTCAATCGATTCTTCGCCACCTATCCGCTTGACAGCAAGGGGTTCATGCGGACACGGCGGGATCGTTTCGCCAATCCCGTGGGAGAAACGACGCGCATGGCGGCGGGCATTCTCTTCGATGCCGTCATCGGCAAGGATGCCGATCCTGCCGCCGTAAAACAGGCGCTTCACGATCTCATCTGGATCCGCGCCGTGCAGGACATGCCGCCCTCGAAAGCCGTGGGCGCGCTGTATCTGCTCAAGGAGATTCTGCGCAGCGACGTGCTGCCTGAATGCCTGAAACCGGAACATTCCGGTTCTTCCGTCCTGAACGACTATCTCGCCGTGGAGTCCAGAATCGACACGCTCGGCCTCATGGCGCTCGATATGTACTGCGAGGCGCGGGAACGCGTGTTCAGGATCAGAGTGGAGGAAGTCAAGCGAAGCCAGTCGCAGGTGATACGTCTGGCCAAGCTTCGGAGGGAGCAGGCGGAATCTGCTCCTGAAACTGAAAATCGAGGGGTAGAGGAATGACCATCGCATTTGCGGCCACTCTGCTTATCCTTTTCATAGGATGGGCGGGGTCAGCACTTGGCCTGCAGTATCTGCTCGGCGTGATCTTACCGCTGGTAGCGGGTGCTGTGTTCATCATCGGCTTCATCTGGAAGATCGTTCGCTGGGCTAAATCGCCCGTACCGTTCGCCATTCCCACAGTGGCCGGTCAGCAGCGCTCTCTGGACTGGATAAAGCCCAACCGTCTCGAATGCCCTTGGACCACGCCCGCCGTCGTCGGCCGCATGATCCTTGAGGTGTTCGCCTTCCGGTCGCTGTTCCGCAACACCCGCGCGGAACGCACCACCATCGACGGCACGCCGCGCGTCACCTATTTTTCCAACAAGTGGCTCTGGGTGTTCGCCCTGCTGTTCCACTACAGCATGCTGGTGATCATCATCCGTCATGCCCGCTTCTTCCTTGACCCCGTGCCGGTCTGCATTGCGGTCATCGAATTCGTGGACGGCGTGTTCCAGGTGGGCGCCCCGCGCTTCTATCTGACCGACGCCTTCATTCTCGCCGGTCTCGCCTTCCTGCTGCTGCGCCGCGTGTGCACGGAAAAGCTCCGCTACATCTCGCTGCCTGCCGACTACTTTGCGCTGTTCCTGCTCCTTGCCATTGCCGGCTCCGGCATCTGCATGCGCTACATCTCCAAGGTGGACATCAATCAGGCGAAGGAAGTCATCATGGGTCTTGCCACGCTGCAGCCCGTTGATCCTTCCGGCCTCGGTTCCATGTTCTTCATTCATGTGACCCTGGTGAGCGCCCTGCTCATCTACTTCCCCTTCTCCAAGCTGATGCACATGGGCGGCGTGTTCATGAGCCCCACCCGCAACATGAAGTGCAACACCCGCGAAGAGAGACACGTGAATCCCTGGAATCCGCCCAAGAGCTACCATACCTACGCTGAATATGAAGATGATTTCCGCGACGCGATGGTTGAGGCCGGCATCCCTGTAGAAAAGCAGCCTGAACCCAAGACGGAAGCCTAAGGAGTTACTGGTCATGGCAAAAATGCCCACACCCGAAGAATTGCTGGCGGCCACGCCCGCTTCCTTCCCCAAAGAGGGTTGGATGGACACCAAGCCGGATTTCCATCCCGGCAGCTTCTGCTATCCCGCCAAGACGGAAATACTGAAAGGTCTCGGCTTCGAGAACGCCCATGACTGGGCTCCCGACAGCGAAGACTGGGAACTGCCCGAGAACTGGGAAGACATCATTCACAATTCCCTGCAGGACGCCCTGAACAAGCATCGTTCGCTCAAGGTCTTCATGGACTGCTGCGTGCGCTGCGGCGCCTGCGCCGACAAGTGCCACTTCTTCATCGGCACCAACGACCCCAAGAACATGCCCGTGCTGCGCGCCGAGCTTCTGCGCTCCGTGTACCGCAAGGACTTCACCACGGCCGGTCGTCTCCTCGGAAAGTATGCCGGCGCCCGCAAGCTGGACAAGAACGTCATCAAGGAATGGTTCATCTATTTCTACCAGTGCACGGAATGCCGCCGCTGCTCCCTGTTCTGCCCCTACGGCATCGATACCGCGGAAATCACGGTCATCGTGCGCCAGATGCTGCTCGACCTCGGTCTCGGCATCCACTGGATCATGAACTCGGTCAACGACTGTAACCGCACCGGCAACCACCTCGGCGTCCAGCCTCATTCCATGCGCGAAATCGTGGAATTCCTCTGCGACGACATCGAGACCATCACCGGCATCCGCGTTGATCCGCCGTGGAACGAAAAGGGCCATGAAGTCATCTTCATCACGCCCTCCGGCGACTACTTCGCCGACCCCGGCATCTACACCTTCATGGGATACCTCATGCTGTTCCATGAAATCGGCCTGGACTACACCCTGTCCACCTACGCTTCCGAAGGCGGCAACTTCGGCTCCTTCGTGTCCTTCGACGTGGCCAAGAAGCTCAACGCCAAGATGTACGCGGAAGCCGAACGCCTCGGCGTGAAGTGGATCCTCGGCGGCGAATGCGGTCACATGTGGCGCGTGGTGAACCAGTACATGGCCACCTACAACGGTCCCACTCCCTCCAACATGGAAGTGCCCGTTTCCCCCATCACCGGCACGGTGTTCAAGAACGCCGCCGCCACCAAGATGGTGCACATCGCCGAATTCACGGCCGACCTCATCAAGCACAACAAGCTCAATCTGCGCCCCGAGCGCAACAACCACATCATCACCACCTGGCACGACTCCTGCAACCCCGCCCGTGCCATGGGTCTCCTCGAAGAGCCCCGCTACATCCTCAAGCACGTGTGCAACAACTTCGTGGAAATGCCCGAGCACACCATCCGTGAAGAAACCTTCTGCTGCGGTTCCGGCTCCGGTCTGAACGCCGAAGAAATCATGGATCAGCGTCTGCGCGGCGGTTTCCCGCGTGCCAACGCCCTGCGCTATGTGCATGACACCAAGGGCGTGAACTGGATGGGCTGCGTCTGCGCCCTCGACCGTGCGGCTCTGCCTCCGCTCGTCGACTACTGGGTGCCCGGCGTCACCGTCAGCGGCCTGCACGAACTCGTAGCCAACGCTCTGGTGATGAAGGGCGAAATTCCCCGCACCATGGATCTGCGTCAGGAAGATCTGCCCTTCCCCGATGAAGATCCTGCCGCCTCGGAGGAAGCATAAATGTATAACGCAAAATTCGTCATCCCCGGCATCATCGTCTTCGCCGGGCTGTTCACCGCGCCTTTCTGGATCAATATGCTTTCTTCCGGACATGAAGAGGTCAAGGTGGAGCTTCCTACGGAACCCGTCACCTTCTTCGGCGAAGAACGCAGCCAGTGCGTGGAACCCAGAGAATGGATGGCCGCCAATCACATGGAACTGCTCATTGAGTGGCGCGACCAGGCCCTGCGCGAAGGAAAGCGCATCTATGTCGCTTCCGACGGCAAGAAATGGGAAACCAGTCTGCAGAATACCTGCATGGCCTGCCACAGCAACAAGGCCGAATTCTGCGACAAGTGCCACAACGCCAACAGCGTGAACCCGTACTGCTGGGACTGCCACGTCGTACCCCAGGGGAACAATCATGATTTCGAGTAGACGTTATTTTCTCAAGGTCGCAGGCCTGTCCACCTTCGCCCTGGCCGCCGGAGCGGCCCGTGCCGAAGCGGCCGAGGCCTCCTATGAAGCCTATCCCGAGGGTCTGAAGGCCAAGCGCTGGGCCATGGTCATCGATACCCGTCGCATCCAGACGGTGGAAGACATGCGCCCCATCGTGGAAGCCTGCCATAAGGAGCACAATGTGCCCGACGTGCCCGCTCCCCGTGAAATCAAGTGGATCTGGGACGACACCTTCGAACACGCCTTTGCCAACGACCCCGATCCCATGCTGCCGGAAAACGTGGAAAACCGCCGCTTTTTCCTGCTCTGCAACCACTGCACCAATCCTTCCTGCGTGCGCGTCTGCCCCGCCGGCGCCACCTACAAGACGGAAGGCGGACTCGTGGCCATCGACTATCACCGCTGCGTAGGCTGCCGTTTCTGCATGGCCGCCTGCCCCTACGGCTCCAGAAGCTTCAACTTCATGGATCCCCGCGAGCACCTCAAGGACCTGAATCCCGACTACCCCACCCGCATGCGCGGCGTGGTGGAAAAGTGCACCTTCTGCGCCGAACGCCTGGAAAAGGGTCTCATGCCCGCCTGCGTCGAGGCCTCCAACGGCGCCATCATCTTCGGTGATCTCAACGACCCGAACTCCAACGTGCGCCGCGCCCTCGCCAAGAACTTCAGCATTCGCCGCAGACCCGAACTGGGCACCGATCCCGGCGTCTATTACATCATCTAGGAGGGAACCATGGTTGAAAAAGTTCTCAAGGGTTCTCCCAAGTACTACATGTGGCTGATCTTCCTGCTGGCCATCATAGGATACGCCTTCATCGTCTATGTGTTCCAGCTCATCTACGGTCTGCAGATGACCGGTCTTACCCGCAACACGTCCTGGGGCTTCTACATCGCCCAGTTCACCTATCTGGTGGGCGTGGCCGCCGCGGCCGTGATGCTGGTGCTTCCCGCCACCTTCCATCACTATCATCCCTACCACCGCGTCATCGTGTTCGCAGAATTCCTCGCCATCGGCGCGGTCATCATGTGCATGCTCTTCATCGTGGTGGATATGGGCCAGCCGCAGCGTGTGCTGAACATCATTCTGCATCCCACGCCGAACTCGGTCATGTTCTGGGACGCCACCGTGCTCTGCGGCTACCTGCTGCTGAATGCGGTCATCGGCTGGACCTCCCTGGAGCATGAAAGTAGTCATGTGGCCGTGCCCCGCTGGGTGAAGGTGCTCGTGGTCATCTCCATCTTCTGGGCCTTCTCCATCCACACCGTTACGGCCTTCCTGTACGCAGGTCTCCCCGGACGTCACTACTGGCTCTCCGCCATCATGGCCGCCCGCTTCCTGGCTTCCGCCTTCTGCGCCGGTCCTTCCATCCTGCTGCTCGCCCTGCTGCTTCTGAAGCGCCTCACCGGCTTCGATCCCGGCAAGGCCGTGGTGAAGTCCCTGTCCATCACCATCGCCTACGCCATGGGCCTGAACATGTTCTTCTATGTGCTTGAACTGTTCACCGCCTTCTACAGCGGCGTTCCCGGTCACGCTCATCCCATCGTGTTCATCTTCAATGGTCACGAAGGACTCAACGTGTGGCTGAACGGCTGGATGTGGTTCGCCGTGGTGCTCGCCTTCGCCAGCATCTTCCTGCTTGCCATTCCCAAGTTCCGCAACAACATGAAGATCCTGCCCTGGGCGCTCGTCATGCTTGTCATCGCTTCCTGGATCGACAAGGGCCTCGGCCTGCTCATCGGCGGCTTCTCCCCCACTCCTTACGAGACCTATGAAGTCTATACTCCCACCTTCTGGGAAGTCTCCGTCGGTCTCGGCATCTTCGCCGTGGGCGCCCTCGTGGTCACCCTGCTGTGGAAGATCGCCCTTGAAATGAAGCGTGAAGGCGGCGAACCCTTCGAACTCGCCGAATAACGCTTTGCGCGGTACGGCTTCCGCCGTACCTGATACGCAGACATGAAAAGAAGGCCCGGACGCTGGACAGCATCCGGGCCTTCTCCATTATCTGTGACGCTCCCGCGCCGGAAAGACTTCACTCTCCGTCAATTCCCTCTTCATCCAAAAAATGGGAAACTTTCCTCTGCCGATTCAATGAAACATCGGCATCTTGTTCTTAAGAAAAAGGAGAGAACAAGCCCCCCGGCCTTGTGCTGCAACGAAGCGTTTCCGCAAGTGCAGGCAGAATCCCCCTGCCTTGACGCCGCAGAACGCCCCGGCTATAACTCATCATAGTCTGGGTACTCTGTGCCTGTTCCCTCTCAATCCAACAAGGACTGTCATCATGGCTCTGCATATCGTTGATCATCCCCTCATCCGTCACAAGCTCGGCCTGCTCCGCAAGGAAAGCACCTCCACCAGCGAATTCCGCATGCTGGCCAAGGAAGTGGCCCGTCTTCTTACCTATGAAGCCACCAAGAATCTTCCCACGGAAAAGAAGATGGTTAAAGGCTGGGCCGGGCAGGTGGAAGTCGACTACCTTGCAGGCAAGATGATCACCATCGTTCCCATTCTCCGCGCAGGTCTCGGACTCATGGACGGAGTGCTCGACATGGTTCCCGGCGCCAAGATCAGCGTTCTGGGCATGTACCGCAATGAAGAAACGCTGGAGCCTGTGGAATACTACAAGAAGCTGGCCCGTCGCATCGACCAGCGCGTAGCCTTCATTCTTGATCCCATGCTGGCCACCGGCGGATCTCTCATCGCCGCCATCGACGTGCTCAAGAAGCACGGCTGCACTCAGATCTGCTCCCTCAACCTCGTGGCCGCTCCCGAAGGCGTGAAGGCCGTGCTCGACAAGCATCCCGACGTGGAAATCTATGCCGCCGCTCTCGACTCCCACCTCAATGAGGACGGCTACATCATTCCCGGTCTCGGTGACGCCGGCGACCGCATCTTCGGCACGAGATAGAACGCTCAGGCGTTCCGGTAAGAGCTGCCGCCTCCGGCAGTTCTGTCCGCACATCTCTGACTAAAGCTTTCAGAAGGCCCGGAACATAAAGTTCCGGGCCTTCTTCGTGCATTCTCCTCCTCCCTCAGCCGGTTCCCTTTTCCACGGATTCTGCTCCGGTTGACGCCTTCCGTCATGAAACATACAAAGAAAGAACCGATGTCTCTGCCTTTCAGGCGCAGGAGCGGACGAGACCGGACGTCCTTCTCCGTTCATCCCGGCACGGTATTTTGAACAAGGTCCCGGCTTTTTACGCATTCCCGTCACAGGCAGGTCCGCATGGCGCGTTATTCTTCCAGAATCAGCAACAAACACATGGTTGTCGTACGCTTCAGCTCGCTGGGCGACGTCGTTCTCACCACAGGCGTGCTTCTCGACTGGCACAAAAAGCACGGAACCATGTTCACCGTCATCACGAAGGAAGCCTTCGAGCCGGTCTTTGCCGGGCATCCTGCCGTTCTCAACGTCATCGGCTTCGACGAGAACGATCTGCACGGCCAGACGCAGGCCATGAACTTCCGCGGCCTCATGGAAAAATACCGCGACTCTCCCCTGCTGGATCTGCACCGCAATCTGCGTTCCGCCATGCTGGCAAGAATCTGGCGCGACGCCATCATCTGCTACAGCAAGATGGCGCTGGCCCGCCGCATCTTTCTCTGGAGCAAAGGACGCTTCTTCGGAGAACAGCTGCGCCGCTACAATGTGCCGCAGCGCTATGCCATCGGCCTTTACGACAAGGAAAACGTGCCGGCTGCCTCGGAGCTGCGCCCGTGCATTTTCCTTTCCGAGGAAGAAAAAGCCGCAGCCGCGGCAAGAGTGGCGCATCTTCGCCGCGAAAAGCGGCCCCTGGTCGCCCTGCACCCCTTTGCCACGCATGAAGCCAAAAGCTGGCCCGCAGAAACATGGCTCCGCCTTGCCGCCCTGCTCAGGAAGGAAAACATCGACTACTTCTGGGTAGGGCAGGGACAGGGCATCGAGGAGGAAGATTCCTCCCGCAGTTTCATCAACAATACCGGTCTGCGCGAGCTGTTCGGTCTTATTCATGAGGCAGACGTGCTCATCACCGGCGATTCCGGCCCCATGCACATCGCCACGGCCGTGAACACCCCCGTGCTTGCCCTGTTCGGCCCCACCTGCCGGGAATGGGGTTTCTTCCCCTCCGGAGAACATGACCGAGTACTCCAGCTTTCCATGCCCTGCCGCCCCTGCTCCCTGCACGGCTCAGGCTCCTGCAACAGGAATAATGCCTGCATCACGGGCATAGAACCGGAACAGGTGCTGGAAGAACTGAAGGCCATGATTTCCTGAAAAGAACTGAGGGAAAACATGTGCGCCGGTCAGCGTGGACCGAGCCTGCACGCACGGAAAAAATCTGTCATCTTCCACACTTGCGAGCAGCATTTTCGGCAAGCGGAACCATGTGATTTTTCTGTCATTTCTCCAGAAAAAAGATTCTCTTCGGTTGACCTGACACTACTCTGATGTTAGAGTCGGAAATAAAGTAATATCAGGAGAAGCTCATGCCTTGCGCATGACTTGTTCTACAAAACGGCAAAAACCGCGATCTTCCCGCCGCCTTGGAAGCCCTCGCGGAAAAGTCCTGTCTATCAGCGCCAGGAGGGCCTTATGCAAATCTCCATCGGTCTGGGGAAAGAAGGCGCGGAAGAACGCCTTGAAAAGCGGGGCGTATCGCGCCGCGACTTTCTGAAATTCTGTTCCACTGTGGCTGTGGCCTTGGGCATGGGGCCTTCGTTTGCTCCCGCCGTAGCCAAAGCGCTCACGTCCTCCGCTCGTCCTGCGGTCATCTATCTGCATGATGCCGAGTGCACGGGCTGCACGGAAGCGCTGCTGCGCAGCAGCAAGCCCTTCATCGACGAACTCATTCTCGACACCATATCCCTTGATTATCAGGAAACCATCATGGCCGCCGCCGGCGAAGCCGCCGAAGATGCTCTGCACATGGCCATGAAGAATCCCAACGGCTATGTGTGCATCGTGGAAGGCGCCATTCCCACGGCCATGGACGGTCTGTACGGCACCATCGGCGGCAAGACCATGTACGCCATCAACAAGGAAGTGCTGCCCGGCGCCAAGGCCGTCATTTCCTACGGTACCTGCGCCTGCTTCGGCGGCATTCCCTCCGCGGCTCCCAATCCTTCCGGCTGCAAGGGCGTCAACGACTGCTTTGCCGATCTCGGCATCAAGGCCATCAACGTGCCCGGCTGCCCGCCCAATCCGCTGAATCTCATCGGCACCATCGCTGCCGTGCTTTCCGGTGCGAAGCTGGAACTCGACGCGCTGAATCGTCCGCTGGCCTTCTACGGGCACACCGTGCACGAACTGTGCGAACGCCTGCCCCATTTTGAAGCCGGAGAATTCGCTCCCTCCTTCGACTCCGAGGAAGCCCGCAAGGGCTGGTGCCTCTACAAGCTCGGCTGCAAGGGCCCGGTGACCTACAACAACTGCCCCAAGGCTCTGTTCAACGACGTGAGCTGGCCCGTGGCCGCCGGTCATCCCTGCATCGGATGTTCCGAACCGAACTTCTGGGACAAGATGACCCCCTTCTATGAAAACTAGCGAGTAATGCCATCATGAGCGAAGCAAAAACTACTCCCCAGAGTTCCTATACCGGACCCATCGTGGTGGATCCGCTCACCCGTATCGAGGGCCATCTCCGCATCGAGGTGGAAGTCGAAAACGGCCGGGTCAAGGATGCCAGAAGCTGCTCCACCCTGTTCCGCGGACTGGAAACCATTCTCAAGGGCCGCGATCCCCGCGATGCCCAGTTCTTCACCGCCCGTACCTGCGGCGTGTGCACCTACACCCATGCTCTGGCGTCCACCCGTGCCCTGGAAGACGCCATGAAGATCGAACTGCCCCGCAACGCCACGCTGATCCGCAATCTGGTGCTGGGCATGCAGAACCTGCACGACCACGTGGTGCACTTCTATCACCTGCACGCCCTCGACTTCGTCGACGTGGCTTCCGCCATCAAAGCCGATCCCGCCAAGGCCGCCAAGCTGAACGCCTCCATCTCTCCCCGTCCCACCAGCGAGGAAGAGCTGCGTGCCGTGCAGGCCAAGGTCAAGACGCTTGTGGAAAGCGGTCAGCTCGGCCCCTTCACCAACGCCTACTTCCTCGGCGGACATCCTTCCTACTATCTGGAACCCGAAGCCAACCTCGTGGCCACGGCTCACTATCTGGAAGCGCTGCGCGTTCAGGTGGAAATCGCCCGTGCCACGGCCGTGTTCGGCGCCAAGAACCCGCATCCGCAGTTCCTCGTGGCCGGCGGCGTGACCTGCTACAACGCGCTCCGTGCCGACACCATCGCTCAGTTCAAGGCTCTCTATCAGAAGGCCCGCGCCTTTGTGGAACAGGTCTACATTCCCGATCTGCTTCTGGTGGCCGGCGCCTACAAGGACTGGGCCTCCATCGGCGGCGGCGTTTCCGACTACATGGACTTCGGCGAATTCCCCGGTCTGGAACGCGACCTCACCACCCGCTGGCTCAAGCCCGGCGTCATCTACAACCGTGACCTCAGCACGGTTCTGCCCTTCGACGCCTCCAAGATCTCCGAACACGTGCGTCACAGCTGGTACGAAGGCGACGAAGCCCGTGTTCCCTATCAGGGCGTGACCAATCCTCACTTCACCAAGATGGGCGATACCGACCGCTACTCCTGGATGAAGGCTCCCCGCTATGACGGCCATGCCGTGGAAACCGGCCCCCTCGCCCAGATGCTCATTTCCTACGCTCAGGGCGACAAGCTCGTCACCTCCACCGTGGACACCGTGCTCAAGGCGCTGAATGTCGGACCTGAAGCGCTGTTCTCCACCCTGGGCCGTACCGCCGCCCGCGGCGTGGAAGCCGTGGTTGTGGCCAACGGAGTGGGTCAGTGGCTGCAGGAACTCGAAGACAACATCGCCAAGGGCGACACCAAGATCTGCATCAACACCGAAGTGCCGCAGAACGCCGAAGGCGTGGGCTTCGTGCACGCTCCCCGCGGTGGTCTGTCTCACTGGATCGTCATTGAAAAGGGCAAGATTGCCAACTTCCAGCTCGTGGTGCCCTCCACCTGGAACCTCGGCCCCCGCTGCGGCGAAGGCAAGCTCTCCGCTGTGGAAGCCGCCCTTGTGGGCACGCCCGTGGCCGATCCCAGAAGACCTGTGGAAATCCTGCGCACCGTGCATTCCTTCGATCCGTGCATCGCCTGCGGCGTGCATGTCATCGACGGCCGCACCAATCAGGGTTACGACTTCAAGGTCCTGTAAAGGCTGATGAAGGGGAGGAGGGAAACCTCCTCCCTTTTTTCATGCCCTCCTTTCCCCGGAAGCATACGGAAAGCGAGAGCAGAACATCGTTTCAAGCTGCAAATCTGCGCAGCTAAGAAGCGATGCCGTATCGCCTTCTGCAGCCTGAATCTGCTTTCACCGGTGCGGACGAAATTACCGTTCAACGATATCCGACATTTCCGCCGTCTCTCCATTGCGCCGGCACCGAACCGTCTTTTCCTGTCCTTCATCCCCTTGAGATCATCATGGAACGCATTCTCATCCTTGGCGTAGGCAACATTCTCTTCACCGACGAAGGCATCGGCGTACGCGCCGTTGAATGGCTTCAGGAGCATTATGTTTTTCCTGAAAACGTTACGCTGACGGACGGAGGAACCATGGGGATAGGCCTCATGGATGCGCTTCTTCAGACCGACCGCGTTTATGTGCTCGACGCCGTGCTCGGCGACGAAAAGCCCGGCAGCGTCTACCGTCTAACGGACAACGATCTGCGCAAAAGCATGAGCTTCCGCGACTCGCTGCATCAGACTGATCTCGTGGACACGCTCATTTACTGCGACATTCTCGGTCACAGGCCGGAAGGCGTCGTCTTCGGCATGGAACCTTCCGACTATCAGACCATGCAGCTCGAACTCTCCCCCGTCTGCCGTGAGGCTCTTGCCGATCTTGCCCGGACTCTTGTGGATGAACTGCGCGGGCTGGGCATGGATATCAAAGAAAAGGAAAAGGCGTAGCCCCCTTTCCCTTCCTTCTGTATGGCGCTGCTGCAAAGCATGCCATCGGAGCCCCAAGCACGTCGCAGGGGACGGAGCTTTTCTTATTTCTACGCTCAGGACCTTTCGTTCAAAGTCCCACATCTTCCCTTCAGCAACAAGAAGCTCAGGTCATCACGTCCGAGGAAACGCCCGCTTGACGGCGTCCGAGTCTAAGCCTGATGCCCCTTTTTCCTGAAAAGAACATCCCCCCTCAATTATCTGAAGCGCCATGAAACGCTCCGGCATCCGTCACAGGCCCCTTCATCTGTAATCCGTCCCCTTCCCAGAATACGCGCATGCCGCCGAGCATGGTGGTGCTGTACAAGGGAATATTTCTCTTTGCCATTTCTTCGCGTACCTTGCGTCCGGGGAATCCGTAGTGATTGTAGGACGCTGCCGAGGCCATGACGCAGGCCGGTGACGCGGCGTCATAGAACTTCTTCTGGAAGGATGACGTGGCGCCGTGATGCGGCAGCACCAGCACTTCCGACTGCAGCGGCTGTCCGCTTTCGACAAGACGCCTCAGCGCGGGCGTCGTCATGTCCCCGCAAAGAAGTGCCAGTCCCTTGCCGTCGCGTGTCAGACGCAGCGCAAGAGAGGCTTCATTGCCGGAAACCTTTCCTTCCGACCGGAAGGAAGTCAAAATCTGCTCATCCGGCCATACGACCTCAAGACGTATGCCCTCCGCCAGCGCCAGCACATCCCCCCGTCGCAGAATCTTTTCAGGAATACCCCGCCGGCGGGCAATCTCACGCAGCGCCTTTCCGTCGGATGAATCATCTTTTGCCGAGTAGGACGACCAGTACAGGCAGTCCACATCAAAATATTCCAGAATCCAGCGAAGGCCGCGCGCATGATCCATGTCCGTATGACTGACAATCACGGCGTCGAGACGCGGCAGGCTCCGATCCGTCAGGGCAGGGGCGAGGATATTGCGACCGTAGTCAAAAAACGGGGACGAACTTCCGCCGCCGTCCACAAGCATCCTGCCTCCCGGATATTCCAGCAGTACCGACTGCCCCTGACCGACATCAAAAACCGTCATGGCAACACGGCGGGATCGAAAGGCCTGAACGTCATCGAGCCAGACTGGCACCTGTCCGGCAGGGATGAAAAGCAGGCCAAGCATCAAAAGACGGCGTGCCGCCCTTCCGACATCATAGCCGTGCAGCACAGAAGAAATCTTCATCATAAGTCCAGCCAGAACGGCTCCGTAGCCGAGAGCGCTCAGAGAGGACGGGCGGAAGCACTGCATCAGCGGAATCCAGCCCCACTGATCGGCGACGGCAAGAAGATCAATCATGACATCCGCGGGCCACGCGGCTACGGCAAACAGCAGAGAGGAGACCGGCTGAGGCCCGAAAGCCACAAGCAGCACCAAGCCCAGTGCCGCTCCGGGCAACGTTATGAAGGTCAGTGGAGGAAGCCAGATAAGATTCATCCAGAAGTTCAGGCTCACCGTGCCGAACACCGTTATGAGAACGGGCAGCACGGCAAGCTGCGCGGCAAGAGAAAGAATAAGCATGGTTCCCGTCCAGCGAACCGTAGCCCGAAAGGCCCGACGTGCTGGAGGAACTGTCCCCTTCTCCTTTCTGCCCGGAGGAGGAAAGCGTTTTCGGAGCGCCGATATCAGCGGCAGCGAAAGAAAAATACCCGCCACAGCAAGAACGGAAAGCTGTGCGGAAAGATCAAAGGCCACCAGAGGCCAGCCGATGAACAGCAGAAGGCAGGCGGCAAAAAGAGCATCCAGCGGAGCCACGACTCTGCGCAGACAAAGAAAGAAGGCGCCTGCCAGCATCATGAATGCCGCCCGGATCAGCGAAAACGGCGCGCCTCCGAGAAAAAGATAGCACAGGGCAAAGGGAACACCCGCCGAAACCACCAGCACGCGACGCGGCACATAAAGAAAAAGTCTGCGGCTCATGAGAGTCAGAACGGCGGCAAACACCGCGCCTGCCATGGCCGCAAGCGCCAGATGCTGCCCCGAAAGCGCTAGAGAATGAACAAGACCCGCCCGCGTAAACAGATCCACCGTTCTTGCGGAAAGTCCGGAACGATCTCCGAACAGAAGCGCCGTCAGCATGGCCCGGCCCTGCGAATAGGGCACGGAACTTTCGCCCTTCCAGACATCAGCCTTTCCGCCATGTCCCTCTCCAGCGCGGACATCCGTATGTTCCGAAAGAGCCTCCTTCAACGCAGTAAGCCAGGTGAAACGCAGGCGCTCAAGGCTCCACAGAACGCCTTCTCCTTCCTGCAGTTCAAGATAAAGAGGGCCCTTTCCCGTTCTGTTCAGCCGCGCATTATGCCAGACGCCCCGATCCGCCCAGTATACGCCGAGATCGGACGTTCCGGGGTTCACGCTGCCTATGGAAGGGTACAGCCTCATGACGGCGCTGAGTGTTCCGCCCGGTATGGGCTGCCCGTAAGACTCCAGATCCGAGGCATAAAGCGTCATGCTCACACGACCGGGAAGAGGCGCATTGCTGCTTTCAAACACCCGGCCGGGATAGCCCTTTCTGCCGCCGGAAAGCTCTTCCGGTATCGCTCTGTCGAGGTTCTTTCTGATTTTGGCCGTCAGATCCGAAGAAAGATGCCGGGGAATGTCCACAGGATGCACATTCTCCAGAATCACGCGCAGCCGCTCACCGGGAAGTCCGGTCACGGATACGATGTCCCCCTGCGCCAGCACATTCCTTCGCGGCACCGACGCCCATGACGGGCAGTCGGGAGGTTCCGGCAGCGCAAGATACGTCATGCCGAATCCCAGCATGAACGAGACTGCCAGCAGCCATAATTCTCTTACCGTTTCCTTCCGGACAACAAGCGGAATCAGCAGAAAAAGCGCAACGCCGAACAGCGCATCCCGCGTGGCGGAGGATCCGGCCAGCACGGCAAGAAGAAGTCTCTGATGAAAAAGAAGAGACGGCAGTTCAGGCAGACTTCGCATGACGCTGTTAATGGATCTCCTGCCGGGCGGGGCAGATGTACTCTCTTTCCGCAGGGTAGCTTCCGCGCTTTCGGAACGGTTACCGGAGCTCCGGCTTTGAGAACTTGCCCGGGCTTTTGCCGAGGCTGTCAGCCCGCTTCGTGGGGCATGGAAAGACACCTTACCAGATGCAGGCTGGGGCGATCGTTGTATTCCGTCAATAGCAATACGGGGCGGTCTGCTCCATAAAGCAAGGCCGCCCCGCAAGAACTAGTCGGGATCCTTCACACGACGAATGGAGGCTCCCACGGCAGTGAGCTTATCGGCAAGATGCTCGTAGCCTCTGTCTACATGATAGATACGCTGAACACGCGTTTCGCCCTTTGCTGCAAGCGCCGCCAGCACCAGTGCCGCTCCGGCCCGAAGATCGGAAGCCATGACCGGCGCGCCGGTGAGCGGACGGCCGCCGCGCACCATGGCGGACGAACCGGTCACATGAATATCCGCGCCCATGCGGACAAGTTCCTGCACATGCATGAAACGGTTTTCAAAGATGTTCTCTTCCACCAGACCGGAGCCCTGCGCACAGCACATGAGCACCATGAACTGCGCCTGCATATCCGTAGGGAAACCGGGATGCGGACGGGTGCTGATGTTCACGCCCTTCAGTCCTTCCGCACCGGTACGGGCAAGCACGCCTTCCTCCGTCTGCTCTATGATCATGCCTGCATCA
Organism: uncultured Desulfovibrio sp.; assembly: GCA_900553065.1. Taxonomy (GTDB): domain Bacteria; phylum Desulfobacterota; class Desulfovibrionia; order Desulfovibrionales; family Desulfovibrionaceae; genus Mailhella. Next base: position 73,657 of record USBZ01000001.1, read on the forward strand.
CGCAGCTTGTCCACCACCGCGGACATATCATCCAGAGGGCAGTTCTTCAGCAGAAGTTCTCCACCGGTCACACCGGCAGCCACAAGGAAAGTTCCAGCCTCAATGCGGTCGGGCATGACGGCATAGGTGCATCCGTGAAGGCTCTTCACGCCCTGAACGCGGATGACGGTACTGCCCTGCCCTTCAATCTTCGCGCCGCAGCGGATGAGGAAATTGGCGAGATCCACGATTTCCGGCTCCCGTGCCACGTTTTCCAGCACGGTTTCGCCATCGGCAAGGCAGGCGGCCATAAGCACGTTCTCGGTACCGCCCACGGTGGGCATATCGAAGCGGATATGCGCTCCGTGCAGACCTTCAGGGCATCGACCGTGAATATAGCCGTTCTCCAGATCAAAGACCGCCCCCATCTTCTCCAGCGCGGAGAGATGCTGATCCACAGGTCTGGCGCCGATGGCGCATCCGCCGGGCAGAGACACCTTGGCTTCGCCGAGACGGGCCAGCAGAGGCCCCAGACAGAGCACGGAAGCACGCATGGTCTTCACAAGGTCATACGGGGCCTCCATGCCGAGAGCACCGTTTTTCACCGTAACGACGCCGTTTTCCAGAGACGCTTCGCGTCCGAGGATGTTCAGCAGCTTGATGGTCGTATGAATATCCCGAAGATCGGGTACATTGGTGTAGGTTACGTCGTCATCCACGGCAATGGATGCCATGAGAATGGGGAGCGCGGCATTCTTGGAACCGCTGATTTCTATGGTGCCTTTAAGTGGAATTCCGCCCTCTATGAGAAAACTGTCCAAAATCTTCCTCCAGGATAATAAAAAATGCTTGACTATTTCTCAGCAATCGAATAATTACTCTTCCTGCACGGCGAATATAGCTCAGTTGGCAGAGCACCTGGTTGTGGCCCAGGGGGTCGCAGGTTCAAACCCTGTTATTCGCCCCATATTTCGCCCCGATTTCCATCGGGGCTTTTTTTGTATCCACATTCCGGTTTCTGTTCATACCGATTCTCCATACCCGCCACAAAGCGCGCACGCCTATCCCCGAGCCGCCTCATCATAAAAGACGCCCGGCCTGACTGCGCCGCCGCACAGATGAACGGTCCTTCTTTTCCGAAGCGGAACAGAAGGACCGCAGTTTTCTACAGATCCAGAGCCAGTCCTACGGGACAATGATCGGAGCCGTACACGTCGTCTTCTATCCAGGCGTCACGAATGCTGCCCTTCAGCTCTTCCGATACGAAAAAGTAATCCAGTCTCCAGCCGATGTTGCGTTCTCTGGCCCGGGTCTTGTACGACCACCAGCTGTACGCTCCTTCCACATCGCCGTGCACATGACGGAAGGTATCCACATATCCGGCCTGAACGAACGCATCCATCCAGGCGCGTTCCTCCGGCAGAAAACCGGTATTGTACACGTTTTCCTTCGGGCGGGCCAGATCGATTTCCCTGTGGGAAATATTGAAGTCTCCGCACACCACGATGGGCTTATCCTGTCTCAGCTGCTCGGCGTAATCGAGGAATGCATTGAAAAAGCCCATCTTGTACGGAACGCGACGGAAAACGCCTTTCGATACTTCTTCTCCGCCGTTGGGGAAGTAGATATTGAAATAGTGCAGTTCGGGAAATTCCAGATGCAGCACCCGTCCCTCACCGTGATAGTCGGGATCCGGCAGCTCATGCTCCACAAGAAGAGGCTCCCGGCGGCTGAACACCGCCACTCCGGAATACCCCTTTTTCACCGTAGAGGCAGACCACCAGGAATGCCAGCCTTCCGGCTGACGCTGCTCTTCGGAGAGCTGATCCGGAGAGGCCTTGGTTTCCTGAAGTCCCACGACATCAGCCTGCACACCGGAAAACCATTCCCAGTCCGCCTTTTTGCTGATGGCGCGAAAGCCGTTGACGTTCCACGAGACAAATCGCATGAGTGACATACATTCCATCCTTCTTCCGGGGGAGAATCTACGCGACAACGAGGGCAAGCTCAAGAAAAACCTGTGCGGATGACGAGGCGCGCGATCTTCCGGAGAAAACGCCGGAACGGTCGCACGGAAGGTCCGGCGAGGCTCCGCCTCATAACAGACGGCTGCCGAGGCTTTTCCCGCGCTCCGGCCAAGATCCGCCCATGCGTCGATGCCTCTTCCCGTGCCAGCGCTTCTTCCTTCACAGAAAGGCTGTCCGCCGGACGAAAAATACCGGAGGCGTTTCCAGCGGAACACCATGAAAAAAGACAGAAAAAAGAAGGCAGGCTCTTTGAGCCTGCCTTCCCGTATCCGACACATGAATCGGGAGATGTCTAGTCGTTGAGGAATTCCTTAAGTTCCTTACCGGCACGGAAGAAAGGAAGACGCTTGGGGCTGACTTCCACCCGATCGCCCGTGCGGGGATTGCGCCCTGCATAGGAACCGTACTCTTTAACCTTGAAACTGCCGAAACCGCGGATCTCCACACGATCACCGGCAAGGAGAGCTTCTTTCATGCAATCCACGAACGTGTTGACCACAAGGGTAGCCTCGTCCAGCGACACATTGGACTGCTCGGCAAGATTCTTGATCAGTTCACTCTTGTTCATGACATCTCCGTCATACGGTATTGACCTGCCGTGTCCTGCCCGACAGGGAGAAGGATTATGGGCGAGGAAGATCCCCCTTGAAAGCTCACATCACATAAGATAAGACAGCTATAACCCTAAATCCGTTGCCTTGCAAGGAAAAACGGCTCTATCCACGATGCTGTTCATGCTGCCAGAGCAGATAATCCCGCAGGAAGTCGTCAATACGTCCGTCGAGCACGGCCTCCACGTCGCCGCACTCCGAACCTGTGCGATGGTCCTTGACCAGTCGATAGGGCTGAAGCGTATAGGTACGGATCTGACTGCCGAAGGCAATGGCATCCTTTCCTGCATAGTCGGCCTGACGGGCAGCGTCACGCTTGCTCTGCTCATAAGCGTACAGACGGGCCTTAAGCACGCGCATGGCGCTTTCACGGTTGCTCTGCTGCGAGCGTTCGTTCTGACACTGAGCAACGATACCTGTGGGAATATGCGTAATGCGCACAGCCGATTCGGTCTTGTTGACGTGCTGACCGCCCGCACCGGACGCACGATATACATCCACGCGCAGATCGGCTTCCTTGATCTCAATGTTCGCAATTTCTCCCGCATCGGGAATGAGATCCACCGAGGCGAAGGAGGTATGCCTGCGCCCTGAAGCGTCATAGGGAGAAATTCTGATGAGGCGATGAATCCCCTTCTCACCCTTGAGAATGCCGTAGGCATTTTCGCCCTGCATCCGGATGGTGACGGCCTTGATGCCCGCTTCTTCACCGGGAAGCAGGTCCACGATCTCGGCTTTAAGATGATGGGATTCCGCCCAGCGCAGATACATGCGTTCCAGCATTTCCGCCCAGTCCTGCGCTTCGGTGCCGCCTGCGCCGGGATGGATGTCCAGCAGGGCGTCCATGTGATCCGCCTCTCCGCTGAGAAGTACGGTCATTTCCGTCTCTTTGAGCAGCTTTTCCAGAATGTCGGTCTGCTCATTGAGCGTTTCCAGGGCTTCTTCTTCGCCGTCGGAAACAAAGCCGAGCCATTCCTCCATTTCTTCGTAGCTCTGACGAAGCTCGCGAAAACGGGCGACCTCGGCCTCAAGACGACTTTTCTCCCTGAGCACGGGGGTCAGCTTTTCCTGATCGGACCACGCATCGGGGCTGGAAATGATCTTTTCTATTTCTTCAAGACGCGCCTCCCGCGAGGGCAGGTCAAAGACGCCCCCAGAGGGAATTGAATTGTTCGGCAAGGCTGTTGCAGCGGGAACGAAGTTCGGCCAACTGAAGCATGGTGTTCTATCCTTTCGTTATGGTATTTCCGCAAAGATGCGGATGATGAAAAATACGTGTCCGTTCAGCGCTTCCTGCGGATGAACAAGGGCAGGCACAGCAGAAGAAAAAGCGCCAGCCCTGCGGCAGGCAGCCACGGATGGAGATAAAAGTAAAGCGTATGTCCCTGCAAGGCAAGCGTTGTCGCCGAAAGGCTTCCGGGCAGGAAGAGCGCATAGCCGTCCTTTTCCGATCCCAGAGGATGGATGCCACCCAGAGGATCAAGCACCGCCGTGATGCCGCTGTTGGTGGCACGCGCCACAAAACGGCCCTGCTCCACCGCTCTCATGAGAGAAAGCTGAAGATGCTGCACGGGGGCAGAGGTATAATCGTACCACGCGTCGTTGCTGATGTTCAGAAGCAGCTCCGCTCCATCGGCCACACGCTGACGGGCCAGTTCCGGGAAAATGGCCTCATAGCAGATGAGCATGCCGAGATTCACCTCTCTGCCGCTGCCGGTGCGCAGAGAAAACAGCTGCTCCTGTGTGCCGGGCTCAAAGCCCCCGAGTCCCTGAAGAAGGCTCTCAAAAATCTTCCAGTTCAGAACCGGCGGCAGATACTCGCCGAAAGGAACAAGGTGTTCCTTATCATAGAAGGACTCCTTTCCGTCCGGTTCAAGCAGGAAGGCACGGTTGTACAGCAGCATTCTTCCCCCCGGCAGACGCTCCGTCCCGGGAGCGCCGAACAGCAGAGGAATACCGAGATCCTTGACAAAGGAGCGCAGCTCTCCTGCAAGGGCGCCTTCCGGATAGGCAAAGGGCATGGCAGTTTCCGGCCAGATCAGAAGATCCGGCAGAGCGGGCGCAAGCACGGCGTCGCCGTAAGCTTCAGAACGACCTGAAAACGCGGCCACATCCGAAGCGGACGGCGCTGACGAAGCGGCGCCGGAAAGCGCACCTACGTCGGAACGCACACCGTCGAGCGTGAGACGCATATAGCGCTCCAGCGTCTGACGCTGATACTCCGGCGACCATTTCACATCCTGCCGGACGCTTCCCTGCACCAGAAGAAGGGACACAGGTTCTCCCTCGGCTGCCATGTCCTTCGGCAGCGCCGAAAGACGCCACAGGCCGAAGCCCGTTGTTACCGCCAGAATGAAGACAGCTCCGGCAAGAAGCGCCGCCCCGCTTCCCGAAAAATTCCGGCTCTTCCGCAGAGCCAGAACCCCTTCGCAGGCAAGGCAGGCCGAAAAGGCCAGAATTCCGGAAAAGACATATTCGCCGAACACGCTCAAAGGCTGAATGAACACGGGCCACGCCGCAAGTCCTGAAGAAAGCGTCAGCCAGGGAAAGCCCGTACCGAACCATCCCCGCACCCACTCCAGAAGAAACCACAGAACGCCGGCCGCCGCACAGCGGCGCCATGCGGAAAGCGTGCTCAGCCGGGCAACGCCCCAGGAGAACAGTCCGCCCCAGAGCGCCACATACATGCCGAGCAGAATGGAGCAGGGAACGGCCAGAGCCCAGGGAAAATATCCGTATTTATGCGCGGCTACGGCAATCCAGTACAGCGCGGCCGCCGCTCCGGGAATGCCGGCGCACCACCCCGTTCTGAACGGAGCTCTGCCCTGCGAAGCAAGATAGAGCGCCGCAGGATAACCGAGCATGACCAGAGGCAGATGCATGAAGGGATTGGGAGTTCCCAGAAAAAGCGCCAGCGAGGCCGCGGCACAGAGAACGCAGCTGCGCAGAGAAAACGTCATGGCAGTCTCCTGTCGAGGACGCGGCAGCTCACAGCTTCCGCAAGATGCCGAAGCGAGATGGACTGCGCGCCGTCAAGATCGGCGATGGTTCTCGCCACACGAAGAATACGGGTACAGGCTCTGGCGGAAAGAGAAAGCGCGTTCACGGCATTTCCCAGAAACTCATGTTCCTGACTGCCGAGACGGCAGTATTCATCGAGCATTCCGCCCGAGAGATCGGCATTGGTCCGGCAGCCGGTTCCCCGAAACCTTGCGCTCTGAATTTCTCTGGCCCGGGTTACTCTCTCCCGAACCTGCGCGGAAGTCGGCCCGGTGCGCCCGGCCCGCATTTCCTCATAGGAAACGGACGGAACCTCCACATGCAGGTCGATGCGGTCCAGAAGCGGCCCGGAAAGCTTGGCCCGATAGCGGGCAACGGCCTGTGTCGAGCAGGTACACTCATGTCTCGGATCGGTACTGTATCCGCAGGGACAGGGATTCATGGCTGCAAGGAGCATGAAGTCCGCAGGATAGGACACCGCGTAGGCGGCACGGGAAATAAATACTCTGCCCTGCTCCAGCGGCTGCCGGAGCACTTCCAGCGCCTGCCTCTGAAATTCGGGAAGTTCGTCGAGGAAAAGCACGCCGCGATGCGCGAGGCTGACCTCACCGGGACGAGGCGGCACGCCTCCGCCGATAAGCGCCACACTGGAATCGCTGTGATGAGGCGTTCGGAAGGGACGCGTCCGAACGAGTCCTCCGCCCTCCAGCATTCGGGCCACGCTATAAATCTTGGTCACTTCAAGAGCCTCTTCCATTTGAAGAGGCGGAAGAATACCCGGCATGCGCCGGGCCAGCATGGTCTTGCCGCTGCCGGGAGGACCGATGAACAAAAGATTATGCGCGCCCGCCGCGGCGATTTCCATCGCCCGCTTGGCCTTTTCCTGCCCTCTGACGTCCGCCAGATCGGGAATGACCTCGTCTGAGCCGGCCCCAGGCTGCGGCTGAACGGCGGCAAGTTCCGCCTTTCCTGCCAGAAAAGCGGCAGCTTCGGCAAGCGTGCGCGGAGCCATGACGTCAATGCCTTCAACAATGGCTGCTTCCTGCGCATTGTCTGGAGCGACAAGAACGCCTCTCGCGCCTTCATCCCGGGCCAGAAGCGCCAGAGGAAGCACGCCGGAGACAGGCTTGAGCCGACCGTCAAGAGACAGTTCCGCGGCAAAGAACCAGCTTTTCAGGCTCTCCGCGGGCAGCACTCCGGAGGCCGCAAGAAGTCCGAGCGCCAGCGGAAGATCATAGGCCGTGCCTTCCTTGCGCCGGTCGGCCGGAGCCAGATTGACGGTAATACGGCCGGGCGCAAGGCGAAAGGAGGAGTTCTGCAGAGCCTTGAGCACTCTTTCCCGGGATTCACGAACCGCGCCCTCGGCAAGTCCCACCATAATAAAGGAGGGCAGCCCCTGACGCGTGTAATCCACCTCCAGATCGACCCGGAAGGCATCTACGCCCTGAATCGCTCCGCAGGAAAGCTGAACCACCATGACCGGCCTCAAAAATTCAATCCGGGCAGTTCCAGGATAAGCCTGTAGGACTCGTCTTTGGCCTTGCTCCGTATGGAACCGAGGATATGGAAGCACTGATGGTAATAGCCGATGGTAAAGCGGCGTTCGTAGTTTTTGCCGGTTTCGATATTGTCCTGCGTATAGTAATTGAACGAAATGCTGCTCGTGGGGCGGAAGGTAACGGAGTTGGTGAGAAGACGCTGTCTGTCCGTGAAGTCAATATCGTGCACGTTGTCGCGCTTCATTTCATCAAGGTAGTTGTAATACTCGTTACGGGTACTGTAGGCCACGCTCCAGGAGCCCCACCGGGCATTGGAGAGCGTCGCACCGGTATCGCTTCGGGTCACGCCATCGCCGTACATGGAAACATACAGTCTGTTCCACAGGCTCAGCCACTCCGTCGGATGGAATTCCAGATGAGAATAGGTATCCATGACAGGCTTGCGTTCGTACTGATCGCGGAAATCGGTACGGCTGGCTTCATCGATATCGTAGCCGGTAGCGATCTCCCAGCGCACGGGATCAAAGTAGGACTCGGTAGTCGTGTAAACGCCCTTGGCTCCGGATACGGTATCCCTTCTTGCCGTCACGATATTGGTCACGGAAAGACGTACTCTCTGCGACGGCTTGAGGCGATCATTCTCCTCAAAGATGGGGTTGTCGGACTGATCCTTGTCGGGGGTCCAGGCATAGGTCAGACGGGGCTGTATTCTGTGCCGTACGCCGGTCCAGCTGGACTTGCCCACATTTTCCGCCACCGCTTCAAGATGATTTTCGGGAAGATCCCATACCCGGGAAAACTGCGTGAAGGCCGTGGCGCTCACGTCGGGAATGAAACGGTCCTTGGTGCCGCCGCCGCGAGTCCAGCTCTTGGAATCGTCGAACGGTACATGATTGCTGTTGTAGTAGGTCTGACGCACGCCGCCGCTCACCAGAAGCGACGCTCCGGGAAGGGCCAGAGGCAGACTCAGCTCGGGATGAATTTCCGTGCGCAGGCCGCGAACACCCTTGGCGCGATATTCATAGGTGCTGGACACTTCGCCCTGAAGTTCCAGAGGCAGGCCTTCCATGAGACTGCCCTTGAACAGATAGGCGCTCACAGGCAGGCGCTGTACCGTAGTATCCTCACTGTGAGGCAGGTTGCCGTGCCCGAAGGAGGGATCCTGCTCGTAGCGGAATCCCGCGGTCACCATGAAGCGATCCCAGTTGCGGTACAGGTATCCTTCGCTCACACGATTCTTATCCACTTCCGGCAGATCGCGGCCAAACATATCGTAGAGCGAATCACGGGTACGGTTGAATCCGGTACGCATGTCGCGGAACTGCCGAAGGAAGTTCTGATCGGAGGTGTAATCGAGGTTGTAGCGGTAACGCCATCCGGAATCGCCGAGGAATCCGTCGCCCATGCCGCGCAACCAGAAGCGCTCTTCATTGGTATTGACCTTGCCGTCGGTATCGTTGACGGGGTCGAAGATGTCGGAACGGAAGGTATGCTTGTCGTACAGGGCGTCGAAGGCCAGCCAGGTCTTTTCCTTGTCACGGGTATGCGAACGATACTCAATGCCGGGCATGAAGCCCGCCTTGCTCATGTAGGTACCGTAAAACGTCAGGTCGCGACTCTCATCGATGACATGAAAATACGGCTGGGAGAAGAACACGCCGTTCAGGCTACTGTAGCCGAAGTCGGGCATAAGCAGACCGGACTGCCGGGTGGTCTTGGCAGGAAGCACCATGTAAGGGGCGTCGATAAGGGGCGTATTGAGAATATTGAGCGTCGTATGCGAAAGCTTGGCATAGCCGTCGATTTCGATTTCCGCCTCATCCGCCGCCAGAGACCACGCGGGCACATCACCGTCGCAGGCCGTCACCTTGGCATCGCGGAAGCGGTAGCGATCGCCGAAAAGCTTGTCCACCCTTTCGCCGGTCACATACATGTGAGGACCGGCAATGAAAATGGAGCCATCCTTCAGCCATCCGGTACGGGAGGTGAGGTCGAACTCGGCCTCAGCCGCGTTCAGCATGTCGCGTCCCATTCTGGCTTCCACATTGCCCTGAATGAAAATCCAGTTCGTCGTGGTATAGTAACGGGCAAAATCCGCCTTCAGATAGTCTTCACCACGCTGAAGCAGCACATTGCCCGAAGCTTCGACGATAACGCCATCATCCAGGCTCACCACATTATCGGCATTGAGCGTCCAGGGCACGTCCCCTTTGGTTGTGAGCGACTTCTGTCCGTCTCCGGCCTGAGACGGCATTGCACACAGAAACAGACATGCCAGCGCCGTTAAAACGGTGAGAATCATGCGCCACAACGATGAAAAGCAAGCAGAAGAAAAAAACACGGCATATTCCGGGTTGCAAGACGGGAAAAGAGGCGGTAGAGGCAGAAAAGAAACACAGAAAAGCATCCGCCGGACGCGACGGCCGGCCTTTCAGCCGGAAGCAGCTTTCATAGCATACAACGAGAGCGAAAAAAAGCCCCCGGACAGGGCTTAACGCCGAACGCCTCGTAAACGGGAGTCATTCATGACAGAGCCTTCATGCCAGGTACGCATACACTGGGACCATTTCCGCCGCAACCTCGACACCCTGATGCAGAAAGGGCATACGCTCATGCCCGTCATCAAGGCGGACGCCTACGGTCACGGCGTACAGGAGGCGGCCAAAGTTCTGGAAGAGGCCGGAACGGGCTGGGCGGCGGCCGGTACGATGAAGGAAGCGGCCATTGTCCGCAGGAGCGGTTTTTCCGGACACATCGTTGCTCTCCTCAGCAGCACTCCCACAGCTGAGGACGTGCGTCTCGCTCTGGACATGCATCTGTCGCCGCTCATCCACAACTGGGAAGGCATGAACGCCGTCAAGGCGGCGGTACAATCTCTTCACGGACATCTCGATATCGCCGTCAAGGTTGATACCGGCATGCATCGTCTGGGCTTTACGCTGTCCGACATGGAACAGGTAGCCGAATTTCTTGCGGAAACGCCGGAACTGTCGCCCCTCGTTCAGATTTCTCATCTGGCCGTGGCCGACGATCCCGTCAGAAGCGAATATACCGGACGGCAGTGCGAAATCTTCTACAGCGCGGCAGAGATCATGCACCGGCGCTTTCCCGAGATGCGCTGCTCTCTCGGCAATACCGCAGGACTCGTGGAAGACATCACGCACAAAGACGACATCTGCCGTCCGGGAATTGCGCTGTACGGATGCGATCCTCTTTTCGGCACACCCCATGAGGGCGTCTGCGGCCCGCTGCTGCCCGTCATGGAAGTCACGGCGCCGCTCGTCAGCGTTCATCCTCTTCATAAGGGAGAAGGCATAAGCTACGGCCTCACCTATACGGCGGACTCGGAACGGCTGGTCGGCTGGGTGGCCATAGGCTATGCCGACGGCTACCGGCGCAATCCAGCGCCGGGCACCTGCATGTGCATAAACGGCAAACGCGTTCCCGTGATCGGCAGAGTGGCCATGCAGATGACCTGCGTGGATCTTACCGACCTTCCCAGCCGCCCTGCCCCGGGCGACACCGTTCATATTCTGGGAGGCCCCGGTAACGCCGTCACCGCGCAGGATCTGGCCGACTGGTGGGGAACCATTCCCTATGAGGTGACCTGCCTTCTGGGAAAAAATCGTATGGCATGACCAAAGCGCTGATGTCCGCAGCAAAGATACAAAACACCAAGGGGGCCTTTCGGCCCCCTTTTCATATTTCAGAATCAGACTCTGAAAGCTTACGCCTCCAGAGAACCCCGAAACGCATTCAGATTGTCAATGCCGAGCTGCTCGCAAAGGGCGGGCAGTTCGCGAATGATGCGGAAAATCGTACCGGGATCACTGAAGTTCGCCGTGCCCACGGCCACGGCATGAGCGCCGGCCAGAATGAACTCCAGAACATCGTGAGCCGAACGCACGCCGCCCACGCCGATGATGGGAACCTGCACCACTTTTGCTATCTGCCACACGCAGTGCAGAGCCAGAGGCTTCACGGCCGCTCCGGACAGTCCGCCGATAACGCTGCCGAGCATGGGTCTGCGGGTCATGATGTCCACCGCCAGTCCCTGCACCGTGCCGATGCAGGAAATGATGTCCGCCCCGGCCGCTTCCACGGCCTTGGCCACTTCAACGATGTCCATAATCTGGGGCGAAAGCTTGGCAATGACGGGCTTGCCGCCTGCCGCCCGCTTGACGGCGTTGACGGCTCGCGCGGCCGTTACCGGGTTCTGACAGAAGCGCTGCCCTGCCCTGTGATCGTTCCGGCAGGAAAGGTTCACTTCCAGCGCGGCCACGCCTCTGGATTCGGAAAGCACGGAGGCAAGAGCAGCAAAATCATCCACATTGGACGCGTTCAGGTTGGGAATGATCGGCACTTCCTGCCAGGGCAGTTCCGGCAGAATATTCTTCACGAAGTGATCCGCGCCGTCATTCTGCGTACCTATGGCGCTCAGCATGCCGGAAGGCGTTTCCGCAATGCGGGGCATGGGAGCACCGGCGCAGGGATGCAGCGTAAGCCCGTTGGTAATGATGCCGCCGAGCTGAGAAATATCGCCGTAGGGGAGATATTCAAGGCCGCTGCCGAACGTGCCCGCCGCGCTGAGCACGGGATTCTTCAGTTCCAGACGATCGTGGACGAGAGAGACGCGAAGATCCATCACAGACTCCTTTCTTCCGGCAGCACGGCGTGAAGGTCAATGTCGGAAGCCCAGAATACCGGTCCGCTGGTGCAGGTCTGCACGGGCAGACCGGCCCTCACGGGATCAGGCCAGTGCTTCGAGGTGATGGTCGTACAGCCGAGGCAGGCCCCCGTGCCGCAGGCCATGCGTTCCTCCAGGGAAAGCTGCGTGGGCAGATCCAGCTCAAGCGCACGCTCCCAGACCCTCTTCAAAAAAGGCATGGGACCGCAGGCCAGACAGATGCCGCCGTGTTCCTTGTACTCCAGCATCTTGTTCCGGACCACGCTGTGAAAATGTTCAAGCTCCTCGGGAGTGCGGTCGCGCATATTTTCCATTTCCAGACGAGCTGCCATGGCGTCGGTGGGATAGTTGTTGCTCGGAAGTCCATGCCCGAACAGCATGAAAAGACTGGCCGGCGCAGGATGAACGTCCGCATAGCCGGCAAAGGGGGCTATGCCCACGCCGCGGGCAAGAAGCAGCGTCGGCGTGTCGGGACGTATCTCGAAACTGGTGCCGAGCGGCCCCCATACGATGACCTTGTCGCCGCTCTTCAGACGGGAAAGACGATCGCTCCCCGTACCGACGACCCGGAAGAACAGCACAAGACTCTGTGAAGTCACCCGACAGATGGAAAGCGGCCGAGCCCATGTCGTCCCCTCGCTGTCCTGCACGGGGCGCAACATAATGAACTGGCCGGGATGCCAGCTTTTCCACGCCGGACGCTCCAGCGTGAGCGCATAGAAACGGTAGATGCCCGCCGGGCCGGATACGGGCTGACCGAAGGGGACATTATCCGTCACCGTGAGTTCTGTGCGAACAGGGGAAATCATGAAGATCCTCCGCAAGTGTTTTTCTTTATTTCTTTATATGTATCCGATCTCACTCCCGGTCAAGCGCATTTTCCATTCAGGATGCGCACTCAGCATACGCCGTGTTCAAAAAGAATCTTCACGCCGATGCCTATGAGCACCAGTCCGCCGAGCACCGAAATCTTGCTGCCGAGGAAATTGGAGCTTCCCAGAATATGGCCGAGCTTCACGCCGGAAGCCGTAACGGCGGCGCACACCAGACCGATGAGAAGAGCCGGACCCCAGACCGGAACGCCGATCACGGCAAAGGAAAGCCCCACGGCCATGGCATCGATGCTGGTGGCTACGGCCAGCATGAACAGCTGTACGCCGCGGGAAGGATCACCGGACGTTTTTTCTTCCTCCTCGCCGCCCCAGGCTTCGCGCAGCATGTTGACCCCAACCAATGCAAGCAGCGCAAAGGCTATCCAATGGTCCCACGTTTCTATGTAACTGCGCACGGAAACGCCCAGCGCCCAGCCTATAACCGGCATGATGAACTGAAAAAAGCCGAAGGCGGCGGACAACCGGACATAGTGTTTCCAGTTGACGGATCCGATCGACGCCGACGCCGAAACGGAAACGGCAAAGGCATCCATAGACAACGCAAGCGCAATCGCAAGCACGGTAAGAATATTCACTAATGACCTCCCGATGTGTTCTCCCGTACATATGCTCCATACGCCGCTCAGGCACAAGAGCTTGTGCTGTGCTCCGGTCTGGGGTACAGTGACCCGTAATCAAAAGAAGCAGAGGATCTTCCGACCATGGCTGAACCGTACCTGACCATAACCCCGCTGGGGGGACTCGGCGAAATCGGCATGAACTGCCAGAAGTGGCAGACCGATCAGGGAGTAGTGCTGATAGACTGCGGACTGATGTTTCCCGACGATGCCCTGCTCGGCATTGATGTCGTCATTCCCAGACTGGATTCCGTTTTTGCCGAAGGTGAAACGGTTCTGGGCATTGTGCTCACCCACGGCCACGAAGATCACATCGGAGCCCTGCCCTGGCTTCTGCTTCAGTACAAGAGTCTGCGCGGCATACGCATTTACGGTTCCCCGTTCACGATGGCCCTTGTGGAGCACAAGCTCGGAGAACACGGCCTTCTGGACAGAGTGGAACTGATATCCATGCCTGCCTACGGCTCGGTCACGCTGGGCAATCTCACCTTTCACTTCATCCCCGTGCACCACTCCATTCCCCAGTGCTATGCGCTGGCCGTGGAAACTCCCGTGGGCAAGATTCTTCATACGGGCGACATCAAGCTTGACCCCACTCCGCTGGACGGCGATGCCTGCGATCCCGTGTCCGACTTCTCCCGCTTCGCCGAAGAAGGAGATCATAAGGGCATACGCCTGCTGCTGGCCGACTCCACCAACGTGGAGAACCCCGGCCGCTCCCTGCCGGAAAGACAGGTGCGCGACGATCTCGACGCCATTTTCTCCGAAGTGAAGGGAAGGATCATCATTGCGCTTTTTTCCAGCCACATCCGCCGCATCCGCACGGTTCTGGAACTGGCGGAAAAATACGGCAGATCCGTTCTGGTGAGCGGGCGCAGCCTCTCCACCAACATCGAAAAGGCCGTGGAGCTGGGACTTCTCGACCAGCCGAAGCATCTTTACAACGAGGCCGCCGGTTTTCCCGAACTCGATCCCGGACAGACCGTAGTTCTGGCCACGGGCACGCAGGGCGAAGCACTTTCCGCCCTGGCCCGCATCGCCAGAGGCGAACATCGCCAGCTTTCTCTGCATGAAGGCGATACCGTCATCATGTCCTCCCGCGTGATTCCCGGCAACGCCCGCGCCATCTCCAAGGTTCTCAACCAGATATACAAACTCGGCGCCGAAGTGTATCACAATCCGGAACGAACCGTGCACGCTACGGGCCATGCCTGCCGCGGCGAACTCAAAGACATCATTGCATCCGTTCAGCCCGAATACTTCATTCCGGTGCACGGCGAGTACCGCCATCTGGCGCTGCATGCCGGGCTTGCCGAAGAGTGCGGCGTAGCCCACGATCATATCCGGATTCTTGAGGACGGACAGCCCATCACGCTCACGACCGACGGCATCCGCATGGAAGAGCCGGTGTTCGTGGAATCGGTCATGGTGGACGGCAAGGGCGTGGGCGACGTAGGTCGCATGGTTCTGAAGGAACGCCGCATTCTGGGCGGTGAAGGCCTGGTTGCCGTGGTTCTCGTCGTTGCCGAGGAAACGGGCGAAGTCCTGCACGGACCGGAAATGATCTCGCGGGGCTTTGTGTTCGAGCAGCAGTACAGTCATCTGCTCGAAGACGCCAAGTGTCTTGTGCTTGATCAGCTCGAATCCACCAATCCCAACGACATCGCCCGCCTGTCGGACCGTATCCGTTCCAGCCTGCGCCGCTTCTTCCGCGACGTTCTGGGCCGGGATCCCATTGTCGTTCCCATCGTCACGCAGATCTGACGCGCATGCTCCATGCTTGAGAAAGTCCGGGAATGGCCATGTCCCGGACTTTTTTTTACCGGCATGCACGGCACACGCGCTCAAAACTCAACATGGTTCAGGACAGCGCGGGAGTCTCCCCCCCCCCGCAAAAAACATCTTGACCTTTTATTCGATGTCAAATAAAACCCCATTTAGTTCGATATCAAATAAAAAAGCCATCCAGTACCACCGTGTAACTCTATGGAGGATACCCATGCAAAAAAGTCACGCCACTCTCGCCCTCGAAAAACGCCGCGACATTCTTCAGCCTCACATCGTCCAGGTGAGCGACAATGTCTGGGTTTCCGTGGCGGAAGACGTATCCAATGTGTCCGTGATACGAGGCAAAAACGGACTCGTGCTTGTGGATACCGGCATGATTCCCGATCGGGCTGCCCATACTCTTCAAGCCTTTCGGGAGATCATGCCTCTGGGCGAGTACCCTATCAAGGCTATTGTCTACACTCACGGCCATGGAGACCATACAGGAGGTTCCTCCGTCTTCTGCAGTGAAGGATCAACTCCTGAAATCTGGGCCAGAGACAACTTCGGTTCCGAGGTTCTTCCCTTCGAGCAGGCAGGTCTCATGCCTCTGTTCAAAGCCCGCGGAGCCATGCAGGGAGGCTTTCTTCTTCCCCCGGAAAAACGTATCTGCAACGGCATCGCCCCCATACGTTACCCCCGGGCCGGCGGCGCCGTCTTCAGCGGTAAGACGGGAGCCGTTCCCCCTGATCATTTCTTCAACGGCCTCAGCACACATCTGAACATTGCAGGTCTTGAACTATGGCTTTTCGCCACACCGGGAGAAACCGACGACGCCCTTTCCGTATGGTTCCCCGGGGAACGCGTTCTCTTCTGCGGCGATGCTCTGTACCGATCCTTCCCCAACGTTTATCCGGTACGAGGTACGGGCAGCCGTCCCATTCCCACCTGGTGTTCCAGCCTGCAGCTGCTCGACTCTCTGGGAGCTGACGTACTGGTTCCCGGTCATACCGATCCGTTCATAGGCAGGGAGCATATTCATGACGTCATCACGAACTATCATGATGCGCTTGAGTATGTGCAGAACAAGACCATAGAAGGTATGAACATGGGCAAGACGCCAGACGAACTTGCCTGCGAAATAACCCTGCCCGACCATCTTACCTCTCTTGACTATCTGGAGGAAGTCTACGGCAATGTCTCATGGACCGTCCGCAACATCTTCAACCAGTATGTCGGCTGGTTCGACGGCAATCCGCTTCGCCTCTACTCCGACTTTACCCGTGTTGAGGAAGCCCGGCGCATGGTTGAACTGGCTGGCGGCGAAGACGAGCTTCTGAAAAACGCCCGAACCGCCCTTGAACGGAACGATGCCGCATGGGCCGCCCGTCTGGCCGACCATCTGCTCGTCCTCGCACCGGACAATGCCGACTACATGCTGCTCAAGGCCGATGCCCTTGAGGTGCTCGGCGAAACCATGCTCACCGCAACTGGCAGAAACTTCACGCTGACCGCGGCGCAGAAGCTGAGGGAACAAGCGCAAAAAAGCGACAAGTAACAAAAAGCCAGGGCGGATCTTCTCAGCTGAAAGCTTCGGCAGATCCGCCCTTTTCTATCCTGCCGGTCTGTCATATCAGCCGGCTCTCATAAAACGGAACGCGCCCGGGGAATCCCCGGACGCGTTCTTCTTTCAGGAGCCGGGAAAAAATTCCCGGAACTTTTTACTAGTCGTCGGTAGCGGCGATGCAGTCACCGGCGTTGGCAACATAGCCGAGCGTGCCTTCCACTTCCACTTCGCTGCTGCGGCTGCCGAAAGCGGCGGCGCCGGGCATACGGAAGGTAGCGCAGTCGGCAGGAGCAATGGCCACTTCAGGAGTGTGCTCGGCCTGAGGCACCCATTCGTAGGGCACGCGGTAGGCGCGGTACACCATGTTCATGTTGCGGCCGTCCTTGTAGGGGTTGATGAATTCCCAGACAACCTTATGGTCGGCGGTCACTTCGATCAGGCGGCCGTCGGAACCTTCGGTGATGAGGGTGTTGCCGTTGGGCAGACGCTGAGCGGCGCTGACGAAGGGGCTGTAGAAACGGCTGGCATCCAGAGGAACCACAAAGCCGGCTTCGCGGGGAGTGTACTGCCACACGATGTCGAGGGTGATGGGATCGAATTCCAGGATACGGGTGTAGTCGCGCTGAGCGGCCTTCACACCGATGGGAGCGCCGGGGTTCGGGCTGTCGTAACCGGCCCAGCCGCCGTTGTCGTACACAAGGATATTGCCCGCGCCGGGAAGACCTTCAGGAATCATGTGCGCATGATGCTGACCGATGATCCAGCCCAGCTTGTGTTCAGGATGACCGATGCTGTAGTCGGGGCCGACCTTCCAGACGATCTTGCCGGTTTCCTTGCTGATGATGAAGATGATGTTGGTTTCACGGCCGTCCATGATGATGTTGTCGGGATGGAAACGTTCATCACCGGCATCATACCACTTGTTGGGGCCGAGGGTGGACATGGAGTTGATGTGCATCCAGTCGCCGAGACCGGGAGCGCTGTCGATGAGGGAACCGCCGCGGTAGTTGGGGTTACGGGCCATGGCGTTGCGGGCGGCTTCGGAGAAGCCCATTTCTTCCACATGATCGGAGGCCTGCCATTCCCAGACGATTTCGCCTTCCCAGTTCACTTCGTACACCACGTCGTCAAGCAGGGGCTTGTCGGAGATGTATTCGCAGTGGGCGTCACGATGGCAGAGCACAAGGGTGTTGCCGGACATGGACTGGGGTTCGTGACCGGGAGCATAGTAACCGGTGGTGCTGCCTTCACGCTGGAAGTCGTGATGCTGACGGGCCATCCACTGGGGCTTTTCACCCGGATCCTCGATGAACTCGGCCTGGTTGAATTCCCACACGACGTTACCATCCCAGTCCACCTGAATGAGGTCGACCTGATCCTGAAGGCCGTACTTGGGGTTACGGATGCCGCGGCTGCCGAGCAGATAACCGCCGGGGAAAATCTTGTTCGGGAAGCCGTGCACGTCCTTCCAGAGCTTGATTTCCTGACCGTTCATGTCGATAAGCATGGCGCCCTGTCCTTTGACGGGCATGACGGTATAACCGTTATAGGCTCTCTCGGGATCGTAGAGAGTGACACCGGTGGGGTAAACTGTAGGATGACCCATGATAAAACTCCTTATATGAGAGTTAGGAGGAAAAGGCCCGGGGCCTGAGCCCCGGGGTACAGGGAAAACTTAGAGTACTTCCGGACCCATGAGGGTATAGGGCAGCCAGAGGGCGATATCCGGAATGAAGGTGATGAGCACAACCGCAAGGATCATCAGGCCGACGAAGGGAATGATGCCCTTGAAGATGGTCTCGATGGGAATGCCCTTGGCAACGCCGGCAAGAGCGAACACCACCACGCCCACGGGGGGAGTGATCTGACCCATTTCCATGATCATGACGGATACCACACCAAACCACACGGGGTCAAAGCCGAGGGCCACGACGGTGGGGAAGATGGAGGGCAGGGTGAGCATGAGCATGGGAATAACGTTCATCATGCAGCCGAGGATAATGTAGATGACCACGATGATGGCGAACACCCAGTAGCGGTTGAACGGCAGGGAGACGATGAAGTCGGCCAGCAGGAACGGCAGACGGGTGGCGGCGAAGAAGTAGCCGAGGATGGCCACGCCCACCATGATGCCCATGATGCGGGCGGTGAGTTCGCCGGTTTCATGCAGGGAGGCCAGCAGATTCTGCTTGGTCACCTTGCGACGAACAAGGGCATAGAGGAAGGCACCCATGGCACCGATGCCGCCGCCTTCGTTGGGGGAGCAGATACCGGCCACGATGCTGCCGAGCACCAGAACGAACAGGGCGAGGATGGGCAGAAGGCCCATGGAGGACTGCAGCTTTTCCGCCAGCGTGTACTTGGGACCGCGGGGAGCAAGCTCAGGATGACGCACGGCCATGTAGTAGATGTAGGCCATGAACATGAGCGCCAGCATGATGCCGGGAATCAGGCCGGCCATGAACAGACGTCCGATGGAAACTTCCGTAACGATACCGTAGATGATGAAGCCCGAGCTTGGCGGAATGAGAATGCCGAGCGTACCGCCTGCCGCAAGAGCACCCGTGGCGAGGGAAGGCGAATACTTGAGACGCATCATTTCGGGCAGGGAAACAGAACCCATGGTGACGGCGGTGGAAAGAGAGTCGCCGCACACGGCTGCAAAACCGGTGCAGCCGGCGACACCGGCCATGCCCATGCCGCCGGGCATATGGCCGATCCACTTATTGGCGGAGTTGAAAAGGTCGACGGAAATACCGGAATACAGAATCATGCAGCCCATGAGCACGAAGAGCGGAAGAGCCACAAGATTGTAGTTGGCGGAAGCCGCATAAGGCGTGGTACCCACGGCGGCGAGAGCGGCGATAACGTTACGGGACACGGCCACCATGCCCATGGCGCCGATGATGCTCATGGACCAGGCGATGGGCATGCGGATGAACAGGAAGAGGAAGAGCAGGCCGAACGCTATGAGGCCGAGAACAAGGTTGGAAATTTCGTAGGGGCTTTCACGGTACCAGAACGGCAGATAGGCAAGAGCAAACGCAAAGGCGATGCCGAGCACGAAGGGGATGTAGTGTCTGCCGGAAAGGCACTTCACGCTTTCACGCAGGAACTGGAACAGCGCCACGATGGCCGTGAGCGCAAGACCCATCACCGGCATCCAGTAATAGAACTCCAGGGGGATGTACAGTTCCATCGACTGGGTACCGAACTTGCTCAGAAACGCGTCATAGCTCTCGGTGGTAAGCAGCACCATGACGCCGAGAACCAGCGATGCCACAGTCATGTCGCACCAGCGCTTCACCCCTGTGGACATGCGCTCATAGATGAAGTCGATCATCATATGACGGTCGTGCAGCTGAAGCACGGCCATGAAGGAAAACGTGGTGAGGGCCAGAAGATTTTCCTGAAGCTCCAGAGAACCGGGAACACTGAAGCCGAACATACGGCAGCAGACGTCCACCGTGATGAGCACGGGCAGGATGGCCATTGCCACATAGCTCAGCCAGCTCACCTTGGTGGTGCATTTTTCGAGAAAGCTGTTGATGCTCTGAAAGGCGGGAGAAAGGGAAACTTGTTCTGCCATGGGAACCTCGGCTTTTTGCGGTTCGCACCCGCGCGACCGCACTGGGATGGGACAACCAGAAACAGACTTCGGCGGGAATACGACGGGAGGGAGCAGACAAGTCTCCTCCCTCCCGGTCATAAACTACATCTTGTAGTCGCCGTACTTACCGGCTCTCATCTCTTCGATATAGAACTTGGAACGTTCCTGAGCGTACTTGTAGACGGCCTCGATGACTTCGGGCTTCACGCCCTTGCAGGAAGCCTTCCAGTCTTCCACGAATCCGCCCAGAGGAGCGAGGAAGGGAGCGCGTTCTTCATCGGTCAGGTAGAAGAAGGTGTGACCCTGAGCTTCCATCCAGGCCGTGTCTTCCTTGGCGCCGTCTTCCAGAGACTTGCCGACGCCGAGAGCCATTTCCATGCCGCCGGTCTGCTTGAGATAGGTCTTCATATCTTCAGGCATGGAATCCCAGAGGTCCTTGTTGGCTTCCATGGTGAAGGCCTGCACCATGATGTTGAGCATCAGATGGTACTTGGTGGCTTCGGTGATCTTGTAGGACTTGAGGGGAGCGAGGGGGCAGATAACGCCGTCGCCCATACCCTTGGACAGAGCAAGATAGGTGTCGGGGGAGCTCATGCGGATGGGGTTGGCACCGAGAGCCTTGACGAGTTCAAGCGCCACGGCGTCCCACACGATGATCTTGGCGCCCTTCAGTTCTTCCATGGTCTTGATGGGCTTCAGGGTGTGCAGCTGATAAGCGGCAGAAGCCCAGGAGGTGTAGTGAACGCTGTTCGGAGGAAGTTCGCCGCTCACTTCGGGGAACTTCTGAATGAGGTCTTCCAGCACCAGAGAACCGACAATGGCGTTGGGGCACAGGCCGGGAATGGCAACCACGTTCATGAGGTTGTAGTTGCCGGGGTACACGGACGGACGAATCACGCCGAAGTCCACGCGACCGTCGGTGATGGCCTGGGGAGCCTCGGATTCAGGATACAGAGCGTTGGTGGCGAAGTAGTCGAACGAAAGCTTGCCGCCGAACTTCTCTTCCGTAGCCTTGAAATAAGGTTCCCAGTAGTTCACGACGGTAGGATGCTTTTCAAGATAGCTGCCCATGAAGGACAGATGCTTGAATCCCTTGGCAGCTTCAGCCGTACCCGACAGGGCCAGCATTCCACCTACGGCGAGAGCCACAGCCAGCGCTCCAAACTTTTTCAACATATCCAGCTCCTTCGATGTGAAAAATAGTTCTTGCGTTCATCGGAAACCATCCGCAGAATGGCACCTGATCCTCATTCAATAGAGTTTTAGTAAAATAAATATCGCTATTAAGTCAACAGAAAAATTTTTTTTATATCCTTATTCCATTGAATTTATTTTATTTAAAATATATTCGCCCAATTTCGGCAAAAAACGGAAACAGGCGCCCTTCCGTCGGACTTTTCCATGCAACAGGCTGTTATATCTTATAGTCGCCGAATGCGCCCGCGCGAACCTGTTCCGTATAGAACTTGCTGCGTTCCCGGGCAAAGTTCAGAACCTCATCCACCAGCGCGGGATCCATGCCCTTGCAGTCTTCGTTCTTCCAGAGATCGGCAAAGGAGGCCAGCGGAGCAAGAATGCTCTGCCGCTCTTCTTCGGTCAGATAATAGAACGTATGCCCCTGAGCCTCCATCCATACCGTGTCTTCCTTGGCGCCGTCTTCCAGCGATTTTCCGCAGGCTTCCGCCATCTTGAGACCGCCTTCCTGCTGAAGCCAGGCACGCATGTCGTCAGGCATCGCGTCCCACACATCCTTGTTGGCTTCCAGAGAAAACGTGTTCACGCCGAGATTCAGGATCAGATGATGCTTGGCGGACTCGGAAATCTTGTAGGAGCGAAGAGGAGCCAGCGGACAGAGCACGCCGTCGGCCATACCCTTGGAAAGCGCAAGATAGGTATCCGGAGAACTCATGCGGATGGGATTGGCACCGAGCGCCTTGGCAAACTCCAGCGTGGTGGCATCCCATACGATGATCTTCTTCCCCTTCAGCTCCGCGGCGTTGCGTATGGGATTGATGGAATGAATCTGATAGGCGGCCGAAGCCCAGGAAGTGAAATGAACGGAGTTCGGAGGAAATTCCGCCCGTACCTCGGGGAACTTCTGAATGATCTCCTCCGCCACCATGCTGCCCACAATGGCGTTGGGGCACATGCCGGGAAGGGCTACCACGCCGAGAAGGTTCATCTTGCCGGGGAAGAGCGCAGGCCGTACCTCGCCGATATCCACACGCCCGTCGGTCACGGCGTTGAACGATTCGGATTCGGGATACAGCGCATTGGTGGCAAAGTAGTCAAAGCTGAGTCTGCCGCCGAACTTTTTCTCCGTCGCCTCTATGAACGGCTTGAAGACATTGACCGTGGTGGGATGCTTTTCCATGTACCCGCCCATGAAGGACAGGTGCTTGAATCCCTTGGCTGCCAGCGCAGGTTCCGATGCGACCAGCATGCCGCCCATGGCGAGAGCAAAAGCCAGCATTCCGAATTTTTTCAGCATACCGCACTCCTTTCGTGATTTTTTTATCAAGTCTGAACAAAATAATAGAGAAAACATCCGCTTTCTCTTCCGCTTATGCCTTTTATAAAAAGGAAGTCCTCCCCCCGTCAATAGAATCTTCAGGAAAGAGACCATTATTTCGTTCTTTTTAGAACATTTTTATCTGTCATGCGTCTTTTAGTCTCTGCAAAACAATAAATGCATCCTTCCAGCGTCAGCAATTCCTTATGAAAATGTCCCTCTCCCCGGCTTGTCGGTTCGGATTTCTAACATTTTATTAACAAAGCCGGCGAATACCAACCGCCGGGCATTCTCCGGTTTTCATCATCAATACGATCTTATCAATATTCATAGGCCGTAAACCAACCAGAGCAGATTACAGCTTGCCTATAAAACACATCATTCTATATAATATATCATAATAAATTACATAAAATAAAACCTCATCATTATCTCATATCAGGTACGGAAAAACCGAGTACCAGAAAAAACATTCCGCTTTTCTCTCAAGTGACCTGCCGTTCTCTCTGATAACTCCTGGACGCGGCATGGAAAACGATTCAAAAATCCGCCACCGATTCCCACGATCAACGTCTCCCCCCCCTGAAAAACATTCTTTCAGCCCCCCTGCCGGCTGCACGCAGCCCCCTCCGCCTCTTCCGCGCTCCATAAAAAAGGCGGCACAGCCTTTGCCGTACCGCCTTTTTCCATATCCTTTCTACAGAGAGTCTCAGCTCTCTGTCTGCTGAAAGAACTCAGTCAGCTATATTTTAAACTCGCCGTACTTGCCGGCTCTCATCTGTTCCGTGTGGTATTTGCTGCGCTCGCGGGCGAACTTATACACGTTGTCCACCACCTTCGCATCAAGCCCCTTGCAGAACTCCGTCTTCCACTTTTCCACAAAGACCTCCAGAGGCTCAAGGAAGGCCTCGCGCTCTTCTTCGGAAAGCACCGTAAACTCATGACCCTGACTCTTCATCCATTCCACTTCAGCCAGAGCCGTGTGCTCCAGAGAGATGCCGCAGGCCTTCGCCATGACAAGTCCGCCCTGCGAAGAAAGCCACTTTCTCATGTCGGCGGACATGGAGTCCCACAGCTTCTTGTTGGATTCCGCCGTGAAGGTGTTCACTCCAAGCCCGATCAGCAGATGATATCTGGTCTCGTCGCTGATCTTATAGGAACGCAGCGGAGCCAGGGGGCAGAGAACGCCGTCCACCATGCCGCGGGAAAGAGCAAGAAAGGTATCCGAAGAGCTCATGCGTACGGCTTGAGCCCCGAGAGCCTTTACGAATTCCATCGTGGTGGCATCCCATACGGCAATCTTCTTTCCCTTCAGATCTTCCCTGCTGCGAACGGGCATGACGGTGTGCAGCTGATACGGAGCAGAAGCCCACGAGGTGAAATGCACGGTACCGGAAGGAAGCTCGGCACGAACTTCCGGGAACTTCTGGATCAGCTCCTCAACAACCAGACTTCCCACCACGGCATTGGGGCACATGCCGGGCAGCGAAACCACGCTCAGCAGCCGCATTTTCATGGGGAAGAGGGAAGGGCGCACCATGCCTATGTCGGAACGACCGTCCGATATGGCGGAGTAGGCCTCAGCTTCCGAGTACAGCTCGTTGGTGGCAAAGTAATCAAAGGAGAGACGGCCGTCGAATTTCTTTTCCGCCGCCTCCATGAAAGGAACAAACACTTCCTGCGTGGTAGGGTGCGATTCCAGATAGCCGCCCATGAAGGAAAGATGCGCGAATT
The DNA here is from genome assembly GCA_900553065.1 of uncultured Desulfovibrio sp. Lineage (GTDB taxonomy): Bacteria > Desulfobacterota > Desulfovibrionia > Desulfovibrionales > Desulfovibrionaceae > Mailhella. Next base: position 98,160 of record USBZ01000001.1, read on the forward strand.
TGGAATCATTCTCGGCAGCGCTGCCGGACAAAGGACAGCAGAGCAAACCGCCGAGGGCAAACGCCGCTGCGCATATTTTCCATTTCTTCAACATGGATAGTCTCCTTTTCGGAATCAAAACCTGCTGCCGGAGCAGCGGCCGACATTTTGAGCAAAAAATCTCTCTAAAAGAAGTTGATTTATTAAGTCAATAGGAAGGAGCAAAGCAACGGTTACGCAACATATCCATACGGATTGACTACATACCTCATGCGTTCCGGTCACATTCCCCACATGTTTCGAGAACGCTTCACAGCAAGCCCCCCCCTCCCCGCAGCTCGGGCCGATGCCGCCGGTACAACATCGTCCCGCAGAGCTGCGGAATCGCAGCATTCCCGACATCCAAGCCGGAATATTCCCGGCATGCGGCAAATACAAAAAAACCGGCCGAAGCCGGTTGAAAATCAAAGTGCCGAAACGGAATTACTCCGCAACAGGCTCGTAATAGCAGCGCTTGGGCGAATAGATCTTACCCGCCTTCTTCAGTTCGGCACAGGCCTTGGACACTTCCTTGGAATCCACGCCGAGAGCTTTGGCAATATCGCCGGGACGGACGGGCTTTCCGGCTTCCTTCATAGCCTTGAGAACCTGCTCTTCCATGATGATCTCCTCATAATATGGTTACGATGACATTCAAACATACTGCGACGAACCCTTCCGCGCAGTCCGGCCGGACATCGCCCCGGCATTCGCATCCGGAGCAGAGCCTTTCAACATTGAAATGCCTCATGACACGCTGTACTGTTCGTCTGTGCTTTTGCTTGTATCCTTTCATGCGCCGAAAGGCAAGCTTTATTAAGAATTATTCCTGATAATTTTTATCCCTGTGTCATGAAACGACTTTCCCGTCTCTATCCTGCCCTCCTCATTCTCGCACTGACGTTTGCAGGCTGTGCCCGATCCATGCCGGAAACAAGGAAAACGGAGCTGGCCGACCTCCGAACAGGTCCGGTGTATGTGCAATGGATGGAAGAGCAGTCCTGCCTGCGCAAGGCGGCTGACATCACGTCCGTAGTCAGCGGATCCTCTCTCGGCTGGCAGAACAGTTCCCGCACAAGCCGGCTTCCACATGACGCACGCATCTGGTTTCATGCCTCATCACCTCTGACGGCCTGGTCTGGACAGAACTCCTTTCTCACCAGTCTGGCGAGAAGCAATACAGCCGCACGCCTGTCCGCCCTCGGGGTGCAGGGCATGTTTCTCTCCGGTCTGTCCGATACGGGCGACGAATGGGCGGGCCGCTCACCGGCGTTCAGTCTGGGAGAAGATGAAACCTCTCTCGACTTCGGTCGCCTGAGCGGCACGGAAAACGACTATCAGAGCTTTCTTGCCGCCTTTTCCCAGGCGGGACTTCTTACCGGAGGCATGCTCCTGCCCGCCCACACCGGCATGGGGCCGGATTTCTTTCTGGCCTCCCGTTCGGTTCGCGACTATCCGGGACTGTACGCCATGACGGAACTTCCGCCGGAAGCCGTGCCTCTTTCTGCCTCCCCTGCTCTTCCGTCCGAATCTTCGGAAAACGGGCAGCCCCCCCTTCCCTCTTCTTCACAGCGCCGCTCGCAGCTCAGCGGCATTTCGCCTCTTTCGCCGCTGCAGATCGAAAGACTGGCCCGGGCAGGCATACTTCCTGACGCCCTCGTTCAGGACCGACATCCTCTTACCGATGTGCCGCGCGGCTGGGCAGTGACCGGCCCGACAGCCGGCGTGGACGGCGTTCAGCGGCGCTGGCTCTACCGCTGGTACGAAAAGCCGGACAGGCCCGTCCTGCACTGGGATGACCCATCCGGCACTGCACGCCGCATCATGGAAGCCAGCCTCATTCAGCAGGCGGGGCTGCGTCATCAGATTCTTGTCGGCGCGAGCGTAGGCGCATGGATGGGCCTGGATGCCGCATCCCCCGAAACGGACAGCAACCGCGCCTCCACCCCGGGCCGCCAGGCGCTGAGCGACCTTGTGCGCAACGCCCATCGCTACGGCGCGGCCCTGCTCGTCAGAGACGCCTTTGCTCTGCCCGACCTTGCCGGACTCCAAGCTTCCGGGGCGGACTTCTTTTTCGACAGCGCACTCTCACCGGCTCTGGAGCTGGCACTTTTAACGCAGAATGCCGCGCCTGTACAAAACAGCCTGCGCCTTGCGCTCAGGCTGAACATCGATCAGCGCAGGCTCTGGCGAAGCACGCCCGACGGAACGGCTTTTTCCCATGCGGACGCACTTCTTCCGTTCATTCCCGACGCATGGAAAGCCATGCTTCTCTCAGAGAGGGACGGCAGCTTTGAGCTTCGCATCAACGCTCCCACGCTGGCGGCCATAATATGCGGACTCGAACCGGGAAAGAGGCCCGACGGCATCATGACCCGCTCCATACGAGACGTTCACCTGCTTCAGCTTGCCGCGCGGGCCTTTCTGCCCGGCCTTCTCATGCTCTCCGGTTCCGATCTTGACGGCGGGCTCCCCGAAGGCAGCGCATGGCGTGCCACGCCGCCGCTCTGGCAGCTGCAGACTCTGCCGGCAAGCAGGCAGGGGCTTCCCTCCGGCTATCCACTCTATCGACACCTTCCTGCCTCCGAAGGCATGGACGGGCCGCTTGCCCGCATGCTTCGGGCAAGAATGTCAACAGACATAGCCTCGGCCTCTCTCATCGACGTTCCTTCCTGCGGATCCGCCGCCGTTCTTGCCGCCGTAAGCGCCCTGCCCGGCGGCGGCCATCTGGTTTTCTTCGGCAACTTTTCTGCAGAACAATGCGTCATCCGCCCGACTTTTTCTTCATGGACCGAAGCGGCAGACAGAGTCGACGCCCTTTCGGGAGAACCTTTTTCCGATCGTGTTCTGTCGCTTCCACCGTGGGGATGGAAAGCTGTGCTGCTTCACTGAGAAAATATCTGCTTCAAGCCTTTCCCCCCATGAAAAGTATCACGGAATACGGCGCGGGGCTTGCGCCATTCCGGATATTTTGGGATACTCCCCACACTCGCCGGACTTTTCCGGCCCCCTTCATGAACCCCAGCGGGAGTCTTTCATGGACGAAAAAATAGAACGCACCGAACAGGATAAGGAAACCAGAGAAAACATGGTCGCGGACGGCAGCTCTCCCGTCTCCGAAGAACAGGAACATAAGGAAGAAAGCGCCTCCGAAGTGCAGGCGTCGATAACCGAAGAGCCTGCCCCCGCCGCTTCCGAAGAAGACGCCGCAGAAAAAAATGACGCTGCGGAAGCAACGACTCCTGAAGAAGCAGCTTCCGAAGAGAAGCCTGCGGAAGAAGACGTCGAAAAAGCCCATGAGCCTGAAGAGGAACAAAACGACGCCCCGCTGACGCTCGGCGCTCCTTCCGACGAAAGCGTCGAAAGCGCGGCCCCCGCCCCCGAAGCGCCCGCCCTGCCTTCCGGTCCGGCAGCCAAGCTGTTCCACGCGCTTTCCTTTGCAGGACTGCCCGTTCTTATTATTTTTGCGGCAGCCATGACCTTCCTTGAAGTGTGGCAGGTGCGCGACCTGTGGTTCTCCGACGAAGTGCGTCTGGCCGACGCCTTCATGAATCTCGGCAGCGGCGACTGGCTCATGCTCACCATGAACGGTCTGCCCTACCCCGACAAACCGCCGCTCTATTTCTGGTTCATGGAAGCCCTGACCAGAATTCCGGGCGTTACCATGCCCATGGTCTTCTTCCTGGCCGTGGCCGTTTCCCATGCGCTTTTCATCGGCTCCATCTGGCTGCTCGCCCGCGGAACGGGACATGATCGCAGAGAAGCCTTTGCCGCGGGTCTCGTGGCACTCGGCTGCGTGTACATCAGCGGCGCAGCCTGCTATCCGCGCATGGATCTTCTTTTCGCCGCCGTCGTCACACTGGGCATGACCTGTCTGTATCGCGGATGGATCAAGAGCTTTGCGCCGTTCTGGCTTACGGCGGGCTTCCTGCTCATGGGCGTGGCCACGCTGATCAAAAGCCCTCTCGGCATTGCCTTTGCCGTGGTCGCCAGCATTCTTTTCCTGTTCTGGCGCGGCACTCCCGGACGACTGAACGGGCGTGACGGCCTGCCCGGATTTATCCTCATGCTGCTCATGATCGCTGCCTGGCTCGGCGCGCTCTATCTCGGCGGACATCAGGACTACCTGCGCGACATGCTCGGTTCCCAGCTCGCGGGCCGCGTTCTGGAAGGCGGACATCACGCCGAACCCTGGTGGTACTATCTGGCTGCCCTTCCCGTCATCTGGCTGCCGTGGATCCTCGTCATTCTCTTCGTGAACTGGTTCGCCGTTCTGCGCGGCGTCCCCGCCGTATGGAAAAGCCGCAAGACCAACGGAGGTTCGAGCTGGCTCTGGATATGGCTGGTTTCCGGCATCGCCATGCTTTCCGTCGTACAGGCCAAGATGGCCGTGTATGCCCTGCCGCTGCTCGCGCCTCTTGCCGTGCTCACCGGTCGCTCCGTGATGCGCCTTTCCCCCGGCCGCAGCCGCTGCTTCTTCAGCCTGGCCTCCGCCCTGCTGGCTCTTGCCGGACTTGCGCTCGTCGCCATCGAAATCTATCCCGTCGTCAGCCCCTACATCGGCAGCTATCTGCCTTCCGTGCCCGCCGTGGCCGTGCCCTGGCTGGATCAGCTTGAAGGCACCATGTACATGGGCGGCGTGCTTGTTCTGCTTGCCGTCGTTCTGCTCTTCTTCACCCGTCTCGCCCTGCCGGGCGGCGCGCTGCTTATCACCGCCGTCGGCATGATTCTCATGCTCCAGCCGTATCAGGCCTTTGTTGCGCCTTCCATGAGCGCACTTCTGAGCCCGCGTGCGCAGGCCGAAGTCATGGCTGCAAAGCTCGGCGAAGGCTACGTTCCCGCCGCCTTCAACGTGTACCCCGGCGCCTATGCATGGCATCTCAACCTTCTAGCCCCGCAGGCGGAAGGCCGCCTTGCCGTGCCCGATCTCGCCACGACCGCCGACAGGGATGCCTGGCTCAAGGCGCATCCCAGGACCGTCATGGCCATGCCCGAAGAAGACTGGAAGGCCTGGACGGACAAGCCCGCCGGAGCGGAAGTTCTTCTCACTGCCTGGATGGTGCACAAGCCCTATGTGGTCGCCGCCATCACGCCGACCGAAAGCACCGCGGCTCCTGAAGAAACGGCTGCCGCCCCGGAAGAAGCTGCCGCCCCCGCCCCTGAAGCAACTGCAGCTCAGCCTGCCGCCGAACAGCCTGCCGAAGCCCCGGCTGCCGACGCGACCGATGAAGGCACTGCTCCTGCTGAAGAAGCGCAGCCTGACCAGCCTGCTCCCGACGCAGGTGCCGCAGCTGAAAGTCCGGACGATGCCGCAAAAACGCCGTCCGCAGATGCCGCAGCTGCTGCAAACGCATGATCTCATGCCCGGTGCGACGGCTCCGCACCGGGCATTTTCCTGTCTGTCACGCCGGAACCTCAACACGGATATGCGCCCATGACCGTTCTTTCCTTCCTTCTCTGCGTCGCCCTGGCCTTCTTTCTCGGTTCCATCCCCTTCGGGCTGGTCATTGCCAAAACCTTCAAGGGCATTGATCCCCGCAAGGCCGGAAGCGGAAACATCGGTTCCACCAACGTGGCCCGCCTCTGCGGTCTGCCCTGGGGCATCATGACGCTGTTCTGCGACATCATGAAAGGTCTGCTGCCGGTGCTGCTCGCCGTGCACGTTCTGCCCGATACGCTCATGCAGAGCGTTGTTGCTCTTGCCGCCGTAACGGGTCACATCAAGTCGCCCTTCCTCGGCTTCAAGGGCGGCAAGGGCGTGGCCACCACCATCGGCGCGCTCATTCCGCTGGCGTTCTGGCCCCTGCTCTGCGCCGTGCTCTGCTGCGTGGCCGTCATCGCCGTCACCCGCTATGTGTCGCTCGGCTCCATGACCATGGCCGCCTCTCTCGTGGTCTTTTACGCCATGTTCGGCCGTCTCGATCTTGAGCCGCTCGCCGTAATTCTGCTGATCATGATTCTCTGGGCCCACCGCGCCAACATCGGCAGACTCATGCGCGGTGAGGAAAGCAAATTCCTTGCGAAGAAAAAGAACTGAACTTCAATTTAAAGTTCGAGCTTTCATAACAGACAGATACTGGACCTTCATCCTGTTCTATGCTAGCTTCTTCTTAAGAGCAGAAGACCGTACGGTTCGAGGTCTTTGCGTCCCATGAACGCGGGGTACTCCCGCTCCCGGCCCGGCCGGGGAAGGAATTGCTTATGCAGATCGAAGTTGTTTTCCGCAATCTCACCCCTTCCGATCCCCTGAAGAACTACGCCCTCAAGCGCTTCCAGAAGATAGAGCGCATGGTCAGCGATGAAGATGCCAGACTCCTGGTGACGCTTTCCATGGAAAGCAACCGCCCGAAAGTCGATGTGCTGCTCTCCGGACAGAACCTGAACTTTGCCGCCAGCGAAAAGAACGACGATATGTATGCCGCCATCGACCTGTGCAACGACCGCATCGGTCAGCAGCTGCGCAAGGCCAGCGAACGTCGCAGTCAGATCAACCGCGACACCATGGTCGACGCTCTCGGAGAAGGCAGCGAATAATCCGGCGCTTCTCTGACGTACTCTGAAAAACACCATCCGCCCCCGACCGCCAGCAGCAGTCGGGGGCGTCCTTTTTATCAGGTTCTCCACAATCTTTTTTCGTGACAACGGAAATCAAAAAAAGTATCTTTTCCGCTTCTATGATTTGGAGGCTGCAAATGACTCACGAAATAGATACGCATATCATGACGGTGGGCAAGGCCAAGATCGACAACCCTGCCATAGGCCCCTATGTCGACGACACTCCCGTTCCCTTCTATCTGGACGCCGAGCACGGCGGAGAAGACGTCAAGGGCTTGGAGGATACCCCCATCTATATCGAACAGGCCGGTCCCCGTGAGCACGTCTATTACGATCCCGGCAAAACCAAGGCTGCCATCGTTACCTGCGGCGGACTGTGCCCGGGCCTGAACGACGTCATTCGCGCCGTGGTGCTCGAATCCTACTACGGCTACGGAGTCCGCTCCATTCTCGGCATCCGCTACGGCCTGGAAGGCTTCATTCCCAAATATCATCACGACATCATGGAGCTTACGCCCCGCAACGTTTCGGAAATCCACACCTTCGGCGGTACCATTCTCGGCTCCTCGCGCGGCCCGCAGAATCCCGAGGAAATCGTGGATGCCCTGGAACGCATGAACGTCAACATGCTCTACATCATCGGCGGCGACGGCACCATGAAGGCGGCTTCCGCCATTCAGGAAGAAATCTTCCGCCGTCAGCTCCACACGTCGGTCATCGGCATACCCAAGACCATCGACAACGACATCAACTTCGTGCCCAAGTCCTTCGGCTTCGATACCGCCGTGGACGTGGCCACTTCATCCCTGCGCTGCGCCCATACCGAGGCCATCGGTGCGCCCTACGGCGTGGGTCTCGTCAAGCTCATGGGACGTGAATCGGGCTTCATCGCCGCCCAGGCTACGCTTTCGCTGAACATCGTCAACTTCGTGCTCGTGCCCGAAGTTCCCTTCAAGCTCGAAGGCGAAGGCGGACTGCTCCCTGCGCTGGAAGAACGGCTGCGCAACCGCTCCCATGCCGTCATCGTTGCGGCCGAAGGCGCGGGACAGGATCTGCTCACCGCAAGCGGCAAGACCGACGCCTCCGGCAACCGCGTGCTCGGCGACATCGGCATCTTCCTGCAGAAGGCCATCAAGAATTATTTCTCCACAAAGGACATGAACGTCACGGTCAAGTACATCGACCCCAGCTACATCGTGCGCTCCGTGCCCGCCAACACCAACGACCGCGTCTACTGCGGACTGCTCGGCCGCAACGCCGTGCACGCGGCCATGGCCGGCAAGACCAACATGGTCGTCGCCCGTCTGCTGGACCGCTTCGTACATCTGCCGCTGCAGCTCGTCACGCGCCGTCGCCGCCAGATCGACATCAAGTCCAACTACTGGCGTTCCGTCATCGCCACCACGGGCCAGCGTCTCGCCTGATGAGCCCAGCCTTGACGGAGTGATCCGCGCAAAGCACGCAAACGCTCCGCCATGCTTCTTGCCTCGTATCTGACATGAAGCCTCCGTATCATCCCGATGCGGAGGCTTTCTTTATCCCCGTGACAACGGCGTTCCCTTCCCGCCTGAGCGACAACAGTACGTCGACCTGCAGCGGACAGCTCAGAAGAAGGAAGCACCCGTCCTACCGAGTCCGGCGCTCCTCTTCTCCCGCATGCAGTTTTTCCCGCTCCGCCATCACTTCACGAATGAAGTCCTCGGGAGCCATGCCCAGTGCGTCGCACAGATAACAAAGCACATTCAACGTCACGTTCCATTTCCCGGCCTCAAGTCCCGTAATGTACGCCCGTTCGATGAAGGCCTGCTCGGAAAGACGCTTCTTGCTCATGGCAAGCTCGGCTCTTCTCCGTGCCAGAACAGAGGCAACCGCTTCGTTCAGATAAGGATATTTTTCCATCCTTTCATAGTAGCGGATTTGTCTTGACACGGGATGGTAATATATTACCATCCCCTCATTCCGATAACTCAACGATGGAGGAGAAACCCATGTTCAAAACGTTCGGAACAATGCTTCTGGCAGCCTGTCTTCTGCTGCCGACGTCTGCCCTTGCCGCCGATATGACCGGCTTTTATCTTGCGCCCAAATTTGCGCTGAACGTCCAGCATGCCGAGGGGGAACTTTCGTATGCCGGACAGACGCTCGGTTCCGACAGCAAAACAGGTTGCCGGGCCGGCGGCGCTCTTGCCGCAGGCTACGACTTTGCGCCCGTCTTCCAGGTGCCGGTTCGCGCGGAACTCGAATACGGCGCGTACGGAAATGTTTCCAAGACCAAAGACCTCGGCTACGACAGCACCTTCAAGGCAACCATGAGCTTCCAGACTCTTCTTGCCAACGTGTACTGGGACATCACGGAGTGGAAGGGATTCAAGCCCTATGTCGGAGCCGGTATAGGCATGGCCTTCCTGAAAACCGAAGGCAGACTCAGTCTTCTGAACGACAGCTACGTCGATTCTGAAGACAACACCGAAGCCGTGCTGGCAGGACAGGCTGGACTTGGCTTCTCCTATGCCTTCACGGATCATGTCGCCGCCGACTTCGGATGGCGTTTTCTCATCATGGGAGACGGCAGTGCCGAAAAATACTCCGTCAAGCTGGATGCCCGGGAAAACTATGCCCATCAGTTCATGATGGGTCTGCGCATAAGCTTCTGACAGAGACGGGAGGAGCTCTGAACGGCAACCATGAAAACCATGAATCCATGACTGTAAAGAGCGCAGAGCTCACCTGAACCGAAGGAAGCCGTATGCCTTTTCCGGGCATCGACTGTCCCTTTCGCCAAGGCCGCGGACACATCATGCCGTCCGCGGCCTTTTCCGTTTCCCCTTCAATTGCGTCTTGCGAAGAAGCCCGGAATCGCCGATGATGGAAAAGGAAGAATGACCTTCCCCGAAACACCGTCCACCATGAGCGAATTCAGACAGATCAAGGCCTCTGCAGGCTCCGGCAAAACCTACACACTGACCAGCCGCTTTCTCTCGCTGCTGGCAGGCTCTTCCGGCACGTCATGGAGCCGCCCGCCGTCCGGCTGCGCCGTGGCAGGTGACGATCTCTACGGCTGGCAGGAAATTCTGGCCATCACCTTCACCAACAAGGCAGCCACGGAAATGCGCGAGCGTCTGCTCACGCGTCTGAAGAGTCTGGCGCTCGCCCCGGACAAGGGGGCAAAAGAAACGTTCTGGAAGCCTGCGAAGGCGCGCGACGCCGTGAACATGCTCATCCGCAGCTACAGCTCCCTGAACATCCGCACCATCGACAGTCTGCTGCACCTCATGGTGCGCCTCTCGGCGCTGGATTTCGATCTGTCGCCCGATTTTGAACCCCGCTTTTCCGACAAGGACATCACCGGCCCCGTTTTCGACGACATGGCCGAACAGGCGCGGGAGGACGAGATGCTTGCCCTGCTGTTCCGCCGTGCCTGCCGTCAGATGCTGCGCTCGGAAAAGGTCCGCGGCTTTCTGGCAGGCGAACGCATCCGGGAACGCGTCACGGCGCTGGTCTCCCTCATGCTTGCCGGAGACGGCTGGAGCATTCGCGACCTGGCCTCTCCCGAAGAAGCGGAACAGCATTTTCAGGCCGTTCTTTCCGGCATCCGGCGGGATGCCGGAGAAATGCGCGCCCGCATCGAACAGGAAGAGCTGAAGGCAAACAGGTATCTGCTCAACGCTCTGAATGCCTGTGTCGAGTGCGGAGGAAGAGCGGACAAGCTGCCCCTCTCTTCGACCATGTTTCAGAAGGACAGCTTCGACGACTGCCTTCTCAAGGCCTCCAAAGGCAACGCCAGTCTGGCGCTGCACGCCCTGTACGAAAGCCTGCAGAGCGACATGCGGGAACTGCGCATTCTGCTCGGCGCCCGCCGGCTCATGCCCTTTACGGAGCTTGCGCAGGCCGTTCATGCACGCCTTGAGGACTATGAGCGGAAGAACGGCGTCATAGCCGCCTCGCAGGTTCCGCGGCTCGCCATCCGTGCGGCAGACGACAGCGAAGGAGTAAACGAGCTGTTCTGCCGCCTCGGTTCCCGCATCACGCACATGCTCATCGACGAATTTCAGGACACGAGCCGCGATCAGTGGATGGCGCTTCAATCTCTGGCCGAAGAGGCGCTTGCCAAAAATGGCTCGCTCACCATTGTGGGCGACGTCAAGCAGGCCATCTACGGCTGGCGCGGCGGCGACGCCGCCCTCTTCGACCAGCTCGTCAGGCCGGGATCCCCCCTGCTGTCTCTGGTGGACAGGCCCGTGCTGGAAACGCTGCCCTTCAACTGGCGAAGCCGACGGCACATCGTGGCATGGAACAATGCGCTGTTCTCGCCGCTGGGCGATCTCGACTATGCCCGAACTCTCCTTTCCGAACTGGCCGAAGGCGATGAGGAACTGCTCCGGGAAGAGGCGTCGCTTCTCAGCGAAGCCTTCGACCGAGCCTCGCAGAGCGCCGAACACTGCGGACCGGGCGGCTTTGTCCGGCTGCGCATGCTGGAAAAGGAACGGGAGGAGGAACAGCTTTCCACGGCCGTGCCCGCGCTGGTGGAACGACTGGGCAGGGAACACGCCTGGGGCGACATCTGCATTCTGACGCGCAACAATGATCAGGCGGCGCTGGCCGCTTCCTGGCTCATGAGCCGTCACATTCCCGTGGTCACGCAGGGAAGTCTGCTGCTTGCGGAGCAGCCGGTCATAGCCGGACTGGTCAGCCTGCTGCGCTTCATGAACGATCCGGATGACGACATCGCGTTCTGGGCCGTTCTGTGCTCGGAAGAGCTGCTGCCTCCGCTGCCTGCCGCAGGAGCCCCCTGCCTCGACAAAACCATGCTCTGCGACTGGGCCGCCGCGCGCCCCCATCACAAAAGCATGGCCCGCCAGTTTGCCGCAGACTTTCTGGAAGCCTGGAAGAGAGTGTTCGCGCCCCTGCATGACAATGCCGGACTGCTCACCCCCTACGACGCCGTCATGGAAGTTCTGGAACGCTGGAACGTCACGGAGCGTCGTCCCGAAGCCGCCGGTTTTGTTCGCCGTTTTCTTGAAGTTCTGTTCTGTGCCGAAGATGCGGGCATTTCCGATCTTTCAGGCTTTCTGGACCTGTGGGATGAAAGCGGCAGTCAGGAAAAGGCACCGCTGCCCGAAAGCATGGACGCCGTACGCATCATGACCATGCACAAGGCCAAGGGACTGGAATTCGACGTGGTCATTCTGCCCTGGCTGAACTTCTCTCTCGGCAGAAATACGGACGACAAGGCCATCTTCTGGGACAGCCGGGGCACCGGCCTTCTGGCGCCTCTGTGCCGCGACATGGGACGCCCCTGGTTGAGAGACCGCATGGACACGGCGCGCGAATCCCTGCACCTCATCTATGTGGCCATGACCCGCGCCGTGTCCGAACTGCACTGCTTCCTGCCGGACGCCGACGACGGCCCGATCTCCCGTATGCTTGATACGCTTCTCTCACGAGTAAGGGACTCTCTCTCCGAAAAAGACGGGGCCCTCATCTGGGGAGAAGAGCCCACATCTCCCGACGCTTGCACACTTGCCTCCCCTGCCGATCCCGCGCCCGCCGGGCAGGAAGGTTCTGAGGAGAAGGCTCCGCCCACCGACCTTCCCCGCGATGTCGACGTTCCCGGGCAGGGCGTCGATTCCGATGCCGATCCGGTTGTCGACGAGGAAAACTGGCGGCCCATGAACTGGCTTCCGCGCCTTCGCATGTTCCGCAGTCCTCTGGAAGACTGGACCTTCACGCCCAAACGCCGCGGCACGCTCATTCATCACTGCCTGGAAAGCCTGCAGGTTTCCGGCGTAGGCGAAGCTTCCGCCCGACGCGATGCCTCGCTGGCCGCCGCCCGCGGCATTTCCACCTTCCCGCTGCCCGTGCCCGACAGAGAGAACCGGCAGAAGGAAATCGAGGACATTCTGTGCTGGTATGCCCTTCAGCCGGAAACGCCGCACTGGCTGGCCTTCGGTACGCCCGAACATGCCCTGCTCGACGGCGAGGGCCGTCAGTTCCGCGTGGATCTTCTGGTGGACGACGGGCAGGAACTCATTGCCGTAGAATACAAAACCGGCACGACGGGCGCGCTGCCCGATCCGAATCACAAGGCGCAGCTTTCCCACTATCTCCGCCTGCTGCAGGAAGCGGGAGGCAGAAAGGTGCGCGGCGCGCTGGTGTATCTCGACCGCCGCGAAATTTTCCCGATTCTTCCCGGAGACGCTCATGAGTAACCGTTCCACCCGCCCCGTGAGTCCATTCTGCATCGTGCCGTGGGACGACGATTTCATGATGCGCGTTCACGACCTTGCCCGCGACATGACAAATCATCGTCCCGGAAAGGCCGTCATCGTCTTTCCCCTCAACAGACCGCGGCGTTACCTGCTCGACATCTACCGCAAAGAGGCGGACAGACCTCTTCTGCTGCCGCACATCATCAATGCCGGGCAGCTCGTGCAGACCTGTCTGGAAAGCTGGACGCGCTCCGTGCCGCGCATGGCCGGAACGCTGGATCAGGTGGCTGTGCTCAAGGAAATTCTGCTCGACATCAGCCGGGAGGAAAAGGCCGGAACGGCGCTGGTCAAGCTGGCGGAAAGCCTCAATGAAGACGACGGCATGGCCCGCTTCTATCCCTGGGGCGCCCGCCTTGCCCACCTGCTCGACGAATGTGCGGGACACATGGTGGAAGCCGAGGATCTGCTCCATGTGGACGACATGGTGGCGCCCTATGCCGTGGCCCTGCTCGGCAGTCTCAGCCGCATTCAGGAGCGTTACCGCTCCGCCCTGCGCGCCCGCGGCCTGAGCACGCCGGGGCTGGATGCCCAGCACGCGGCGCAACTTGCCGGAGCCGATCCCGATCTGCCGCTCAAGCTTCAGGGAAAAAGCATCATTCTGGCCGGATTCGTACGCCTGACAAGGGCGGAAGACAAACTGTTCCGCTATCTGTGGGAGCACGGCGCAAGAATATGCCTGCACACCGATCCGGACATTCTCACCGGCGCAGGCCACTGGAGCTGCGGCGAGCACAAGGAATGGCTCAGCCGCTGGAAGGCAAAAGGCGAACTTCTGGGAGAAAGAAAAAACAGCCGCCCGAACATACGCTTTCACGCCGGATACGATCTCCACTCCCAGCTTCTGGAACTCAGAAAGGAGCTTCTGGAGCATCCTCACCCCGAAGAGAGCCGCGCCGTGGTCATTACCCATGACTCGCTGCTCATGCCCACGCTGCATCATATTCCTGAAAAGAACATCAACATCTCGCTCGGTTATCCGCTGGAGCGTTCCCTTCTGGCCCAGCTTGTGGAACGGCTTCTGGAAACGCGGCGCGGCATGAACAGTGCGGGACTCGTGCACTGGAAAAGCCTTCTCACCCTCATCCGACACCCCTATGTGCGCATGCTTGGCGCACCTTCCTCAGAAGGAGCCGATCCGATTCCGCTGCGCCCCTTCCTTTCCCGGCTGGAAGCCAGGCTCCGCACGGGAAGCCGCATGGTGGACGCGCAAAGCTGCGCCTCTGAGCTTGCGGACGACATTCTGGGCGAACTGGAAAAAGCGCCGTCCGAAGCGCTGTGCGAAGCCACCGGTCAGCTGCTGGAAAAGGTCATGGACGTTCTCGTCACCCGATGGAAGAATCTGGAAACGCTGGAAGACATGGCCTCTCGCCTCAGGGAACTATGTCAGCTGCTGCTCGAAAACGGCGCGCATATCTGGCCGCGCTTCCCGCTGGATGCCGAGTGTCTGGCAAGACTCATGCAGGGCGTCATTCCCTCGCTGTCGGACAACGACATGGCGACGGAACGCCTTTCGCCGGAATCCCTTTTCGCCATTGTCCGTCAGCATCTTGCCGAACAGAGAGTGCCCTTTGAAGCCGACCCGCTCACCGGTCTTCAGATTCTCGGCACGCTGGAAACCCGTCTGCTCCATTTCGACCGCGTTTATATGCTGGATGTCACCGAAGACGCGCTGCCCGGAGCGCCGGCACGCGATCCCCTGCTGCCCGACACACTTCGTCCACTGCTGGGGCTGCCCGACAACAGCCGCAGAGACATGCTGGCGGCACACACCTTCCACCGCCTCATCGCCGGAGCAAAGGAAGTGGTGCTCTACTGGCAGGAAGGCGTGCAGACCGGCGTCATGGACGGTAAAAAACTCCGTTCCCGGCTGGTGGAAGAAGCCGTCTGGCATGTAGAACAGCGCAAAGGCGAACTGCTGAAGCCGGGCACGGATCCGCTTTTCGCCTCCGCCTTTCCCATGACGGAACCGCCTCTGCCGCAGTATGCGCCCATCCCCCGAACCCGCGCCGTCAACGACAGCATGCGCGAGCTCATGTCCCGCAGGCCGCTTTCTCCCACAGCGCTGGACACCTACATTTCCTGCCCTGCGCGCTTCTTCCACCGGTACCTCTGTTCCCTCAGGGAAGTGGACGAAGTGATGGAAGGCGACGATCATCTCGGGGTCGGCATCATGCTGCACGCCGTGCTTCAGCGAGCCTACACGCCCTTTGTCGGCGGCGCGGTGCCTCCCGGAAGTCTGAATCCGGAAACGCTGGACGCGCTGTTCCGGGAAGAACTGGAAAAAAGCGGTCTTGCCGTCAATCTTCCGGCGCAGAGCCGCTTCATGCTGGAAATCGCCGGACCCTCGCGCCTGCGCACCTTTGCCGCTTCTCAGCCGCCGGTACTGGAACTGCTGCAGCTGGAGCACGAAGTTTCCGCTCTGCTGGAGGAAGGCGGACACCGATTCACGCTGAAGGGCACCATCGACAGACTCGACAGAAGAGAACAGGGGCTCGTCATTCTGGACTACAAGAGCGGAAGCACGGGCAGACAGCCCCACTCCTCCTTCTGGGACGACGAGCGCCTCTGGGATGCCATGCGCGCATGGCGTCCGGGACTGGCCGATCCTCTTCCGGAGCTGGCCGCATCCCTGCCGAGCATACAGCTCCCTGCCTATCTCTACCTGTGCGCCAACGATCCTCAGAACGCGGCCTACCTGCACCGCGCTCCGCTCTTTGACGCGGCGCTGGTTCAGCTTGCCGACAGAGGCGAAGAACTGCCGCTGCTCGGACCGAAAGTCGATGAAGAGAAGCGCGCCTTTGTCATCGAAGAACGCATTCCCGATCTGCTCCGCTTCGTGCTGAGGCACATGGGCACGGCCGAGGGATTCGCGCCGCGCCGCACCGAACGCTGCGAGCGCTGTCCCTACCGGAGCTGTTGCCGTTAAGCATGCGGGGCAGACCGTTCGGGGAACGCCCCGCGAACAGAAACCATGAAAAGCATCCCGGCCGGAAACCCCGTTCCGGGCCGGGATCTACGAAATGCTGCCGCTGCCGGATGAGTCCTGCTCGTCGTCCTCATTCAGCATGTCTTCCAGAATGGCACAGGTACGCTTCGTCATCTCCTGACAGACGGACTTGAACAGTCCCTGTTCCGCCGCCTGCTTCATGACGCCCGGCTGCGTGATGTCCATGCCGAGGATGTCCCGGCAGCTGCGGCAGGGCTGCATTTCCGAAAAACGCCGGTCAAATTCCGTCACTTTCTGCACCAGAAGCGGCTTTCTGAGCTTTCCTTTCTCCAGCGTCGAGGCGCTTCCATAGCGGATACCGAGCACCATGAGCGCGCCGCTGATGCAGCCGCACACATCGGCATGCCCCATGCCCATTCCGAAGGCCGACCCCATGCCGACGGCCAGACGTTCATCCACGCCGAGACGGGGAGCAAAATGTTCGCAGATCTGCTGCGCGCAGAAACCAAGACGCGCTACCATAAAGCCTCCTGAAGCTGGTTGTTTCATGAACGGCCAAACTTATCCGGCCGATGAAAAGATCGCCCGCCTTTCGGCAGTGACTGAAGACGTCAACGTTCCATGCCGGGAACGACATACCCGAAGCCTGAAAGCAGCTCTTTCGCCTCCTGTACGGAAAAGTCGTGCCATTCGCCGGAAACATCGCTGCCGTCCCGGGGAATGGCCCCCGTTTCCACCACAAGCACATTAGCCCCCCAGGCTACGGCCTGAGACACCGGAGGATGTACGCAGACATACGGCGTACGGACGCCGCCGCACAGACGTATGATCGCGGCAATCTGGGCAATGCGCGCATCGGAAACCGCATCCGCTCCTTCAAAAGGCGTGCCCGGCACGTTGCTCCTTGCCATGACGCCGCATATCCGCGCCCCGGACGAAAGCGCCGTAAGCAGCACGTCGGCAATCTCGCTGTCTTCGTGCTCCGGTCCCAGAGGTTCCACCAGATGCGCCAGCGTAAGCCCCTCAGCCCGTATAAGCTCAAGCGACCTGCGCCGCCCGGAGGGATCAAAGGGAGTATCCCTCCCTTCACCGAGGCGAAGAGCATGATACATGACCTCCACGCCTGCTTCCCCAAGACGACGTATGTCTCCGGCATCGCTCTGCCCGGTATTGGCAACAAGCGCACAGCTCCGGGGCAGAACCTTCCGCACGGCATGGGCAAGGCCGCACAGCCGTTCCGTACCGTAATGCTCCGTGGTGCGAAGCACTATCCAGGATGCTCCCTCCGCAGCATAGCGACGCGCCGCGGCAACAATATCCTCAAGGCTGCGTTCCCTGTCTTCCCGAACCACGCCCCATGAGGCGCCGAACGCACAAAAGCGGCAATTCATGGGACAGGATACGCTGTCCACCCCTATGGCCGCCCATACGCCGCAGGTATCATCTGCAACCGCACGAACCATATCCCGGGCCAGACGTCCGAGATACGCCGTCTGGGAAGAAACGGGGGCATACGCCAGAAGACGAAGGATATCGTTCCGCTCCGGAAGCTCCCCGCGCAACGTTCTTGCACGAAGCTCTTCCATGAACAATCTGTCCGGCTCCGGGCAGAGAGCAGAATCGTCTGCGGCCTCACCTTCTTCCGTCACACCCGGCTCCGGCACGGAAAGCAGAAAGCCGAGCACGCGCTCAAGGTGATCCCGATTTTCGGACAGAGACGCGATCCAGCGCTTCAGGCAGCGCCTCCCCAGCGCCGTGACCATATACTTCTTTCGGGACGGCCCTTCTCCCCGGCACGGCACCGACGCCAGAACTCCGCTGTGTTCCATGTCCCTCAGCATACGATAGCAACCCGTCATATCCGGCGACTGAGGAGTAAAAAGCCCTGTATTTTCCAGTCGATGCATCAGAGCATAGCCGTGTGCGGGCTCCTGCGCCAGAAGAGCCAGCAGTACCGGCTGTACGAACCGGGGTAGATTGCCGCCCGAACAGGCACAGCCATCAAGAACATCCATAGGGGCCTCCTGCTATTAGACTTAATCCAATAGTAGCATGGGACATACCGATATTCAAGAGACCTGCCCCCGGGCACTCAGTTCTTTTTGAGGAGATTCTGCACGTCCCGGTCGTGCCCGAGAATGAGCACGCTTTCCCCGGCTTCAAAACGGTGGGACGGTCCGGGCATGGGCTGAAGAGCCTCGCCCTTCTTCACGCCCAGCACATTGACGCGGTATCTTTGCCGCACGGCCAGTTCCATGACGGTTTTCCCTTCCCACTCCCTGGGCGTGGCGATTTCATAGATGGAATAGTCGGGTGAAAGGCTCACATAATCGAAAATGTGATCGCTGCTGTAGCGCATGGCCGCCCAGTCGGCCATCTGTCGTTCGGGATACACGACGTCGTCCGCGCCGTTGCGCAGAAGAAACTTGGCATGCACCTCGCGGGAAGCGCGCGAAAGTACGAAGCGTGCGCCGCATTCCTTGAGCAGCGCCGTCGTTTCCAGAGAACTCTGGAAGTCATCGCCGATGGCCACCACGCACAGATCAAAGTTGCTCACGCCCACGGAACGCATGAAGGTTTCGCTGGTGGCGTCCGCAATCTGGGCGCTGGTCACGAATTCCAGAGCCTCGTTGACTCTCTGTTCGCTTCTGTCGATGGCAAGCACTTCATGGTCCAGTTCACGCAGCTTTCTCGCCATGCGTCGCCCGAAGCGGCCGAGTCCTATAAGCAATACGGATTTCATGCATCAACTCCTGTCAGCCCACGGCCACGTCTTCGGAAGGATAACGGAATCCATCCTGCCTGATACCGGAGGATACCGCGAAAACCACCGTGAGACTGCCCACTCTTCCGAAATACATGAGCAGTATCAGAATACCGCGCGAGGCATCGGAAAGTTCCGGCGTCGCGCCCAGAGAAAGCCCCACCGTGCCTATGGCGGAAGCAGCTTCAAAGAAGGCCGTCATGAGCGGCAGCGTATCCAGAGCGGAAATCAGCATGCCGCCGGCCAGAAAGAGCAGCAGATAAAACATGAATATGCCCGATGCCCTGCGGAGCGCCATGTCGGTAAGCCGACGGCCGAAACCGCGCACGTCGGTCCGATGCAGAAAAATGGCCATAAGCCCCAGAAGCAGCACCGCGAGCGTGGTAACCTTGAAACCGCCGCCCGTGGAGCCCGGAGCCGCGCCCACCAGCATGAGCAGAATGGTGAAGAGCTGGCCAAGAGGACTCAGCGCGGTAAGATCCACGCTGTTGAACCCTGCCGTGCGGGGACTCACGGACTGAAACATGGCCGCAAGCGCCGCTTCCGGCGCGGTCATATGCCAGCTATCCCGCTGAAATTCCCAGAAAAAGAAAAACAGAAAACCGCTCACGGCAAGGAAAAGGCTGATAAGCAGAATAAGCTTGCTCTGCAGGCGATAACGCCGGAAATCAAAACCGTGGGAACGGATGTCGTCCAGCGTAAGAAATCCTATGCCGCCTACGGTAATGAGCAGCGCAATGACGATGCAGACCAGCGGATCCTTCGAATACGCCGTCAGCGAGGAATACGGGTGAGCCATGCCCATGAGGTCGAAACCGGCATTGCAGAACGCTGAAACGGCATGAAAAAGCGCCATCCACAGCCCCGTGCCGAGTCCCATTTCCGGACAGAAGCGCAGGGCCAGCAGCGCCGCTCCCGTCAGCTCCACGGCCAGCACGATACGAAAAATGAAGCCCGTCAGACGCACGATCCCCGCAAGATGCGGCGCGGAAATGGATTCCTGCATGACCCAGCGCATGCGGAAGCCGATCTTCTGCCCGGAAAGCACGGCTACGGCCACGGCCATGCTCATAACGCCGAGACCGCCTGCCTGGATGAGCATAAGCAGAATAAGCTGACCGAACGGCGACCAGAACCGCACGGTATCGTGCACCACAAGACCGGTCACGGTAATGGCCGAAGTGGCGGTGAAAAGCGCGTCGCCGAAATCGGCGCCAAGTCCGTCTCTGGTGGTTCCGGGCAGCATGAGCAGCCCCGTACCGAAAACAATGAAGAAGAAATACCCCAGAATGATGATCTGCGAGGGGCTGATGCGGGATTTGTTCCAGAAAGACATAGCATCTCCGACATCGGATACCGGCATTTCGCCCACAGGCCCGGATCCGCCTGTTTCCAATACCACGCCCCCCGGTTCGAGGCAAGTTTCCCTTCGTTCCGGAAAGATGACGGCGTGCCTTGTCCGATGCGGAAAGAATCAGCCCTGCTGGGATTCGGAAGGCTCTATGTAGGTGGTTTCAAGATCGTCAAAGGCGGTGAATTCCGGCCTGTAGGCCAGTTCCACCGTTCCCGTGGGGCCGTTTCTGTGCTTGCCGATGATAATTTCGGCAATGCCCGTCTTCGGCCGGTCGCCCTTCTTGTTGTAGGCGTCCTCCCGGTGAATGAACATGATGAGGTCGGCATCCTGTTCAATGGCGCCCGACTCTCGAAGGTCGGACAGCACGGGGCGCTTGTCGGTACGCTCTTCCACCTTTCGGTTGAGCTGGGAAAGTGCGATGACCGGAACCTTCATTTCCTTGGCAAGCGCCTTCAGGTTGCGGGAAATATCGGAAATTTCCAGTTCTCGGGAGTCGTTTCGCGCAGAATGCATGAGCTGCAGGTAGTCCACCATGACAAGATCAAGCCCATGCTCGGCCTTGAGGCGGCGGCAGCGCGCACGCAGCGCAAGAGGCGTAAGACCCGCCGTATCGTCAATGAAGATCTTGGCGCGCGAAAGAGCGTCGGCCGAAGCGGAAAGCTTGGCCCAGTCGTCGTCTTCAAGAAAACCGCGTCGGACTCTGGAAAGCTCCACCCTGCCCCAGGCGCAGAGCATACGGTCCATGAGAGACTCCTTGCTCATTTCCAGAGAGAATATGGCCACCGTGGCGCCCCCGGAAAGAGCCGCGCGCATGGCGACGTTCAGGGCAAAGGCGGTCTTGCCCATGGAGGGACGGGCGGCAAGAATGATGAGGTCGGTGGGCTGAAGGCCTGCCGTCATCTTGTCGAGCTGCATGTAACCGGTGGGCACGCCGGTGGTTACGCTCTTGTTGTTGTAGCGGGCAAGCAGCTCGTCGAATACGGAACGGACAAGTTCGCTGCTGCTGGCAAACGTCTTGCTGTTGGCGCGTTCGGAGATGGAAAATATGGCGCGCTCCGATTCGTCCAGAAGCGTGGGAACGTCCTTGGAAGCATCGTAGCAGTTGCTGATGATCTGGGCGGAAGTTTCGATGAGCGTGCGCTGCATGGCCTTGTCGCGCACGATCTTGGCCCAGTGCACGGCGTTGGCGCCGCTTACCACGGCTCGGGAAAGGTCGCCGAGATAGGCGGCTCCGCCCGCAGCTTCGAGCTGGGAATGGCTGACCAGCCAGTCGAACACCGTGACTTCGTCCACAGGCGTGTTCTGCTCGAAAAGAGCCATGAACGCGCCGAAGATCACGCGATGGGCAGGGATATAGAAATCGGTATCCCGAAGCTGGTCGATGATTTCCTGAAGAAGATCAGGACGAAGAAAAACGCCGCTCAGAACGGCCTGTTCGGCCTCTTCGTTGTGCGGCGGCACGCGGCGCAAAAGATCGTCGCGGGCGCGTTCGGAAAGATCGGCACTCTCGCGGGAAGAACGACGAGAGCCGCCGCTCCGCGAAGGAGCGGCGGCTTCATTCATGACGGTATCCGGGCTGTCCATGACTCGTCAGGCTTCCGAAGAAGCTGATTAGGCATTTTCAGCAGGAGCTTCAGCTTCGGCAGCGGGAGCTTCCACGGGGGCTTCTTCTTCAACGATGTGCTTTTCTTCAGACACGATCTTCACGGTGAAGGAAGGAACCACGTCGGCATGCAGACGGGCGCGGACATTATGTTCGCCCAAGGTGCGGATGGAGCCGTCGAGAAGCAGACGATGACGGTCCACTTCGATGCCCATGGCGGCGAGAGCGTCGCCGATCATGGTGGGGGTGACGGAGCCGTAGAGCTTGTCGTTTTCACCCACGCGCATGCTGATGGTCACAACCACGCCTTCAAGCTTGGAAGCGATGTCGGCGGCAGCGGCGCGAAGAGCGTCCATGCGGGCCTGCAGCTTCTTGCGTTCGAGTTCGAACACGCGGATGTTGGCGGGAGTGGCAAGGCTGGCCAGCTGCTGAGGCAGCAGATAGTTGCGGCCGTAGCCGGGCTTGACATTGACGATATCGCCAAGGTGACCGAGCTTTTCAACGTCGGCACGAAGGATAACTTTCATTTTGCTCTCCTATGCCGTTAGATGTTGGTCTTCTTCTTCACTTCGCTGGAATGGGCGGAAGTGTAGAACAGCAGGGCCATCTGGCGGGCACGCTTGATTTCAGTGGTCAGAGCGCGCTGATGCTTGGCGCAGGTGCCGGTAATACGACGGGCCACGATCTTGCCGCGCTCGGTGATGAAGTCGCGGAGGATGTCGGGACGCTTGTAGTCGAGAGCCAGATCGGCGTCGGCGCAGAAGCGGCAGAACTTGCGGCGAGGAGCAAACTTCTTACGGAAAGCCATTACGCGACCTCCTCGGTGGCTTCAACGGAATCAGCCAGCTTGACGGTCATGAACTTGAACACGCCGTCGGTGATGCGGATGATGCGTTCCAGTTCAGCAACGAGCTGAGAAGGAGCGGCGTATTCGAGGCGGACATAGAAGCCGCGCATCTGCTTACGGACAGGATAGGCCAGGTCGCGCATACCCCACTGATCCACCAGAAGCATCTTGCCGCCTTCGCGGACAACGACGTCATCCAGAGTCTTCAGGATGGTTTCGCGCTCTTCCACAGACAGCTCCGGAGAAAGGAGCAGCAGGGTTTCCATTTTGCGCATGTAAGATCTCCTTACGGTCAGAGGTCCGCCGCTTCCGACTTCCTGCCGGAAAACCATACGGCGAACAAGGTGAACTGTCGTATTTACTAGGGAGGCTTCCGTATGTCAAGCCCCCTCGTTTTCGCCCGCCCTCCCGAAGCGGGGCACAAAAAAAAGATCGCCGGCCCGCACCTTGAAAAAAGCGGGAACAGGCGATCCTTTCAAAGCATTTCCGACGGAGCCTTCTTCATGAAGTCCCCGCCTAAGACATCATCAGAACAGCAGAAATCCGTTCACGGTCACGGAGCCCAGCACGGAAGAAAGCAGTCTGTCCGAAACAGGCAGCGCGACGGAGGACACGGGCGTTACGGGAGCGGATACACCGCCCAGCGTGAACGCCTTCTGGGATCTTTCAATGAAGCCCGTCACGTCGGGCAGGGTCGGATTCATGCCGTCAAGAAATTCCGGCGCAGGCTCGCGGTATTCTACGATGAGCTTGTCCGCCTGAGTGGAATTGGTCCACTCATAACGGGCCACAAGAGTGGCGCCTTCCCACTGCGTTCTTCCCGCCCCGGCAAAAAGCGGCGACCACGGGTCCATGGAGGCCGGACGCACATAAACGCGTACGGTGGCGTCATCAGGATAGACACCGTTCTTTTCGTAGAAGACCTTCAGACGCTGAAAATCCACGCCGATGGGCCGTACTTCCCATATCAGGTCGGACGAACACTCCGCAAGAACGGTGACAAGCTGGGAGCCTTCCCTGTCCTGCAGAGCAGCCCATACATTGGCGATGCTGGAGCTCAGCATGCTGTCCTCAAAGGACACCCGGCACAGCGCATAGCCGGAAAGCACGTCCTCATACCCTTCGGCAGCCTTCACGCTCACCACCGGGGAGTGCGTGGACACGAAGGCTCCGCTCGAAGCATCCATGCCGCGGTATATGGAGGAACCGGCACAGCCGCCGAGCAGCAGAGAAGCGGCCATGACCGCGCAGACCAGTATGTTTTTCATAGAAAACACCTCTTTTGCAAAGCAGGTACTGACGAAACAGGCGACGGCGGGAAACGCCGGAAAAACGCACGACGTTGTCTTTCACGGCGCGCTCACCGCACGTTCTCGTTCCGAACCATTACCTGCAATCATAAGTTGTTTGCCCATGCTTGGCAACGACCGCCAAGGCCGCTTCCGCAGGAAGAAACCGGGAAATAACTTGCTCTCCCCGCCGCCCGATGGCACACTTCCCCCATGAAAGTCACAGTCGCCATAAGCGGAGGAACCGACAGCCTGTTCGCTCTGCTGTTTCTGAAGGAACAGGGATACGAAGTCTCGGCCCTGCATGCCCGCTTTCTCCACGCCCCGGAAGAGGCCTCGCCTCTTGCCGACATGGAAAAACTCTGCGCCGAGCACAAGATCCCCCTGCACATCGTCGATCTTTCCGAGGCGTTCCGCCGCCATGTCATGGAGCCGTTCGCCCTTGCTCATGCAAAAGCGCATACGCCCAATCCCTGCGCGCTGTGCAACCGCGCCATGAAGTTCGGACGGCTGCTCGATCAGGCGCTGCAGTACGGCGACACCTTCGTCACCGGTCACTATGCGGCCATGGCGCATCACCCCGTCTACGGTCTCTCGCTCCGGGCGGGCGTCGACGAGCGCAAGGATCAGAGCTACTTTCTCGCTCTGGTTCCCGTCGAGCGCCTGCGCCGATGCCTTTTCCCCCTTGCGGACAAGAAAAAGGACGATATCCGCGCCTGGCTTGATGCGCGCGGCATCCCCGTTCCCGTGCCCGCCGAAAGCCAGGAAATCTGCTTCATTCCCGGCGACAACCACTACGCCTGGCTGGAGGAACGTCGGACCGGAGGACTGAAACTGCCCGGCCCCGGTCCCGTGCTGCTGGCCGGAGAAAACAGAATCATCGCGCAGCACCGGGGACTGTGGCAGTACACGGAAGGACAGCGCCGCGGCGTAGGCATCGCCTGGAAGGAGCCGCTCTACGTGCTGAAAAGACTGCGCGAGAGCAATACTCTTGTCGTCGGACCGAAACATCTTCTGCCCGTCTCCTCCTGCACGGCAAGGGAGCTCAATCTCATGGTCGATCCCGCCCTGTGGCCGCAGGAGCTTCTGGTCCGCGTGCGTTATCATCAGGCTCCGGTGCCCGCCGGCGTCACCGTGGAAGACGGCCGCATGACCCTGCACTTTGCCTCGCCGCAGCAGCCTCCCGCTCCGGGACAGGTGGCCGCCGTGTACGATGCGGACGGCTTTATTCTTGCCGGCGGCATTCTCGAATAGCGCTGCTCATGAAAAGCAGCGTGCAGGGTTGAGAAGGTCACTTGATTCCCGAAGGCTGTGCGGCTATGATATTGCCCGGCCTGTCGCCGGAGCGCGGCAAGCCTTTCTTTTCTTTCAACATGGCGGCGGAGGTCATGCCTCCGCCTTTCCCATACAAGCCCAGCGAGGATCGTACATGATCGGTATTTCCAAGCTTTACTGCGGACAGGTGGAACCGTCCGACGCTCTGCGTTACGGCCGCCACTCCGGCAAGCTGCCTTCTCATCTTCTCCAGTTCTCCGCCGACAAGAAGCCCGTGGTCGTCTGGAACATGACGCGCCGCTGCAACCTGAAATGCGTGCACTGCTACGCCCAGGCCGAAACCGACAAGGGCGTCGATCCCATTTCCACCGAACAGGCCAAGGTCATGATCGACGATCTCGCCGCCTACGGCGCGCCGGTCATGCTCTTCTCCGGCGGTGAGCCCACCATCCGCAAGGACATGCCCGAACTTGCCAGCTATGCCACATCGAAGGGCATGCGCGCCGTCATTTCCACCAACGGCACGCTCATCGACCGTGCCATGGCCAAGCAGCTCAAGGAAGTCGGCCTGTCCTACGTGGGCGTTTCCCTCGACGGCGGCGAAGAGGTTCACGATCATTTCCGCGGCGTCAAGGGCTCCTTCCGCCGTGCTCTCGAGGGCCTCGACTACTGCCGCGAAGAAGGCATCAAGGTCGGCCTGCGCTTTACCATCAACAAGCGCAATGCCGTGGAAGTTCCCAGAATTTTCGACATTCTGCGCGAACGCGACATTCCCCGCGTCTGCTTCTATCATCTGGTGTACTCCGGTCGCGGCACCGAACTCATCAATGAGGACCTGAACCATCAGGAAACCCGCGCCGTGGTGGACCTCATCATGGACAAGACCCGCGAATGCTTCGACGCCGGCACCCCCAAGGAAGTGCTCACCGTGGACAACCACGCCGACGGCCCCTATGTGTGGATGCGTCTTCTCAAGGAAGACCCCAAGCGTGCCGAAGAAGTGTTCCAGCTTCTGCAGTTCAACGAAGGCAACAGCTCCGGCCGCGGCATAGGCTGCATTTCCTGGAACGGCGACGTTTCCGCCGACCAGTTCTGGCGTCATCATGTGTTCGGCAACGTGCTCGAACGTCCCTTCTCCGAAATCTGGGACGATCCGAACATCGAACTGCTGCACAAGCTCAAGGACAAGAAGCCCCACGTCAAGGGACGCTGCGCCAGGTGCCGCTTCCTCAACATCTGCGGCGGCAACTTCCGCTCCCGCGCCGAAGCCTACTACGGCGACGAATGGGCCGAAGATCCGGCCTGCTATCTCACCGATGAGGAAATCGGCATCAAGTAGCCGCTGAATCATCCACAACGACGGGGAGGCGAGAGCCTCCCCGTTTTTCTCTTCTTCTCCCGGGGCACGACGGCGGACAGACCGGCAGCGCCCCTTCTTTCCCTCCGTCTTTCCTCCGTTTCAGAGAGTCCGCCATGATGATTTCCCTTCTTCTCGGCAGGCAGATCGCGGCCATGCTCCTCATGGTGCTCATGGGCTACCTCGTGGTGAGAATGCGTCTGCTTCGTGCCGAAGACAGTGCGCCCCTTGCCGCCGTAGCCCTGTACATCGTCGGCCCGTGCATGATGCTCGACGCCTTTCAGGTGGACTTTTCCGGAGAAAAGCTGCAGGGGCTCTTTCTCTCCCTGGCGGCGGCCGCGCTTTCCCAGTCGCTGGCCATTGCGCTCATCGTCCTTCTGCGTCGTCCCCTCAGGCTCGATCCCGTGGAACAGGCTTCCGCCATCTACTCCAACGGCGGCAATCTCATCATTCCCATCGTCATCTATGTGTTCGGCCCGGAGTGGGTGCTCTACACCAGCGGCTTTCTCGTCGGCCAGACCATCCTTTTCTGGACGCACTGCTACACCCTGCTCCGCAAAAACGGTCAGGTGTATTTGAAGAACATTCTCTTCAACGTCAACATTCTGGCCATGATCGCAGGTGCGCTGCTCTTCGTCTCCGGTCTGCATTTTCCCGAAGTGCCCCGCCTTGCCGTGCATGCCGTGGGCAGTATGATCGGCCCTCTCTGCATGATCGTGACGGGCATGCTCATAGGCTCCATGAATCTGCGACGGGCCTTTGCCTATAAAAAACTCCCGCTCATCGTGGCGTTGCGTCTGCTGGCGCTGCCGCTCGTCACCCTGATCGTCTTCCGCGCAACCGGACTTGCCCACCTCACGAAGGACGGCTCCACCATTCTGCTCATCAGCTTTCTGGCGGCGGCCGCGCCCTGCGCCTCCACCGTCACACAGATGGCCCATCTCTACGGGCACAACGGCGAATACGCGAGCCTCATCAACGTGATCTCCACGCTGCTCTGCGTCGTCACCATGCCCGTCATGGTTCTTCTCTTTCAGCTCTGAAAACTCCGCACGCCTTCAGAACAGCACATCGATCATCCTTTGTGCCGCAATGCTTTTCAGGAATGAATCGTCACCGTCGCCGCTTCAACCGTGACCGCAGCCCTTTTCAAAGTCGGGGGCCGGTGTTATCTTCTTCACGCTTTTACAGACCGTCAACGCGCCCCCTGCGGCGCAAAGGATATTACCATGAACGAACTCTCCTTCCATCGCGGCCGCCGTCTGCGCCGCACGCCTGCCATCCGTGACATGATCCGCGAAACCACGCTTTCCGCCGCTGATCTCATCATGCCCTACTTCGTCGTGGACACCCCCGACGAACACTTCCGTCAGCCCATCGCTTCCATGCCCGGCCAGTACCAGCTGTCCCTCGCAGAACTGGAAAAGGAAATCGGCGAAGCCGTGAAGAACGGTCTGCGTTCCGTGCTGCTTTTCGGCATCCCCGCATCCAAGGATCCCGTGGGCTCCGGCGCCTATGCCGATGACGGCATCGTGCAGCGCGCCACGCGCATGATCAAGAAGCACTGGCCCGACCTTGTCGTGGTTACCGACCTCTGCCTTTGCGAATACACCTCGCACGGCCACTGCGGCATCATTGCCGACGGCGACAAGTCCGGTCATGTGCTCAACGACCAGACCCTCGATCTTCTTGCCAAGACCGCCGTTTCTCAGGCCAAGGCCGGCGCGGACATCATTGCGCCTTCCGACATGATGGACGGCCGTGTGCTCGCCCTGCGCACCGCGCTCGACAAGGCCGGATTCGAGGAAACCCCCATCATGTCCTATGCCGTGAAGTACGCTTCCGCCTACTACGGCCCCTTCCGCGATGCCGCCGAATCCACGCCGCACTTCGGTGATCGCCGCACCTACCAGATGGATCCCGGCAACGTGCAGGAAGCCCTGCGCGAAATGCAGGCCGACATCGACGAAGGCGCGGACATCTTCATCGTGAAGCCTGCCGGCCCCTATCAGGACATCATTCGTCTCATGCACGACAGCTTCGACGTTCCGCTGGTCTCCTATCAGGTGAGCGGCGAATACTCCCTCATCTGCGCCGCCGCCCAGAACGACTGGATCGATCGCAAGGCCGTCATCATGGAATCCCTCATCGGCCTCAAGCGTTCCGGCTCCAAGATGATCATCACCTACTTCGCCGCGGAAGCCCTCCGCGAAGGATGGATTCGCTGATGAGCGGTCACGACTCCGCCATGTCATCCCTCGGAGCCTGCCATCCCGGCGGACATCCCCTCGGCCGTCCTGCCGACGGCATGCCGGGAGGCCATCCCGCCACGGGAAAGCCCCGCTTCCTGCCCGACGGTTCTCCGAAATGTCGTCTCATCGCCTGGGAAGTGACGCGTTCCTGCAACCTGGCCTGCAAGCACTGCCGTGCCGAAGCGCATCCCGAACCCTATCCGGGAGAACTTTCCACCGAGGAAGCCAAGGCGCTCATCGACACCTTCCCGGAAGTGGGCGAGCCCATCATCATCTTCACCGGCGGCGATCCCATGATGCGCCCCGACGTCTATGAACTGGCCGCCTACGCCCGCGACAAGGGCCTGCGCTGCGTCATGTCTCCCAACGGCACGCTCATTACGCCGGAGTCAGCCCGCAAGATCCGGGAAGCCGGATTCCAGCGCTGCTCCATCTCCATCGACGGAGCCGACGCGGCCAGTCACGACGCCTTCCGCGGCGTTCCCGGAGCCTTCGACGCCTCCATGCGCGGCATCGAATACCTGAAGGCCGAAGGGGTGGAGTTCCAGATCAACACTACGGTGACCAAGAGCAATCTGCATTCGTTCAAGGATATCTTCCATCTCTGCGAACGCATCGGCGCCGTGGCGTGGCACATCTTCCTGCTTGTGCCCATGGGACGGGCCGCCGAAATTCAGGAAGAGGTCATCACCGCCGAGGAATACGAGGAAGTGCTGCACTGGTTCTACGACTTCCGCAAGACGACCTCCATGCACCTCAAGGCCACCTGCGCTCCGCACTACTACCGCATCATGCGTCAGAAGGCCCGCGAGGAAGGCGTGACCGTCAACATGGAGAACTTCGGCATGGACGCCATGACCCGCGGCTGCCTTGGCGGCACGGGCTTCTGCTTCATCAGCCATACCGGCCAGCTCCAGCCCTGCGGCTACCTCACGCTCGACTGCGGCAACGTGCGCGACACCCCCTTCCCCGAACTCTGGAAGAAGACGCCCTGGTTCCTGAAGTTCCGCGATCAGAGCGCCTACAAGGGCAAATGCGGCGTGTGCGAATACCATAAGGTATGCGGCGGCTGCCGTGCCCGCGCCTACAGCATGACCGATGATCCCATGGCGCAGGAACCGCTGTGCCTGTACAAGCCCAAGGCGGCAAAGTAATTCGGAAAGCCCGCACGCTTTCCCTTCCTTCCGGCCCCGCTCCCGCAGCGGAGCCGGACCGACATTTTACGGGAACGCTCCGGCCGATGTGCCGGTTCTTCCTGACGTTCAAGGAGAACGCATGGCTCAGACCGAAGTCATGGACAGCATCGACAGAAAACTTCTGGACATCATTCAGACGGCGTTTCCGCTGGTTTCCCGTCCCTATGAGGAGCTGGGCAGACAGCTCGGCATTTCCGAAGAGGAAGCGCTCTCCCGCGTGAAGGCCATGAAGGAAAAGAAGATCATCCGGAGACTGGGGGCGAACTTCCAGTCCGCCAAGCTGGGCTTCCGCTCCACGCTGTGCGGCGCTCACGTTCCCGAAGAGAAGCTCGACTCCTTCATCGCCGAAGTGAACGCCCTGCCCGGCGTCACGCACAACTACCTGCGCAACCATGAATTCAACGTCTGGTTCACGCTTATCGGCCCTTCCTGGGACGACGTGTGCGCCACGCTCAAAGACCTGGAAGAACGCACCGGCATCGCCATCATGAACCTGCCTGCGGAAAAGCTCTTCAAGATCCGCGTGGACTTCCAGATGGAAGAATAAGCAACAGGCGGGGAAGGAGGAAACCTTTTGAAAAAATTTCCCTCCTTCCCTATTCTCTCTTCAAAACTTTTCATCTGTAATGTTATGAGGCGGTCACGGCACGGGCGTTTCTCAAAAGGAGCAGACCGTCTCGACTGAACATAAAAAGTCGGTGTCTTGCGGCGCAGACGAGCATACTCTCCAGGGATGCAGGAAAGAACGGGATACCGCGTCAGGGCAGGTCCCGCGTCCGCATTCCGCACTTGCCGATGCCGACCGTGCCCATCTGTGACGCTCTCTCTTTACATTGACAGGCATCATTCTCTCCTGTACGCTTTATTATTCCGCGTACCTTGTCACAGGGGAGCCGACATGCTTGACTTTAAACGCCTTCAGGACATGTTCGACCTGCTCGGCTGCGAAGAGCCGCTGGGCATCAGCTATACCGGGAACGCGCCCGAAGGCTCCATCACTCCCGCTCCCGAGGCGGGACACGCCTGCATCATCAACTACCTCCGCATGGCGCGGGCCAGAAAAACCTGCGTGCATTTTTCCGCCGATGTCAGAAGCTGTATGGGCGGCTGGGTCTATCTCGGGTATCAGCTTCCCGTGCCGGAACGAATCCTCCAGTTCGTGACCACGGGCTGGGAGGGAAGGGAAGGCGAGCGCTATCTTCCTTCTCCGGAATCCATGCGCCGCTTCTTCAAAGACATGGACATTCAACCGGCTCCGGCGCCCTTCTGTGTGGCAAAACCGCTGTCGTTTTTCGAAGGTGAGGAAGATCCGCTTCTGGTCACCTTCCATTGCCGGGGCGAAGTGCTCACGGGCCTGACCATGCTCGCCGGATTCGCGCTCGACGACCATGATGCCGTGGCCATGCCTTTCGGTTCCGGCTGCGCCAATATTTTCGCATGGCCGCTCAGCTACCGCCGCAAAGGCCTGAAAAAGGCCGTCGTCGGAGGTTCCGATCCGTCCTGCCGCCCCTTCATGGGCGTGGACGAGCTATCCTTCACCGTGACGACGGATATTCTCATAGCCATGCAGAATGCGTTCCCCGCCTCCTTCCTCACCGGAAAAACATGGACCGGAGTGCGTAAAAAAATAGAGCGCAGCAGAAAAATCTGGGAAGACGCCGGAAACAGATAAGGCGTCATTCCAAGGCTCTCGGCGGCCGCTCCTGCCGGGGGATACGCCGGGCTTAATCGCCCTTTCGCTCCCTCAAGGCCGCCGCGCCGCCCCCGGGGAAAAT
This sequence comes from uncultured Desulfovibrio sp., assembly GCA_900553065.1. Taxonomy (GTDB): domain Bacteria; phylum Desulfobacterota; class Desulfovibrionia; order Desulfovibrionales; family Desulfovibrionaceae; genus Mailhella. The sequence goes on from USBZ01000001.1 coordinate 129,661, forward strand.
TTTCCGGAGGCATGATTTAGAGCTTTCTTTCCCGGAGGGGATCAAGTATAAGAGGCAGAAACGCAATGCGTCATCGGGGTGCCTTTCCGCTGAAGACCGGGCTGAAGGGTGCGTTTATTATTTTAAATTTCCTATCATCTTCATAGAAGGGCTGATTCATGAAAACCAAGTTCATTTTTGTTACCGGCGGTGTGCTTTCCTCTCTCGGTAAAGGCCTGGCCTCGGCATCGCTGGGCGCGCTTCTGAAGGCCCGCGGACTTTCCGTGACCATCCAGAAGCTCGACCCCTACATCAATGTCGACCCCGGCACCATGAACCCCTTCCAGCACGGTGAAGTCTACGTCACCGACGACGGCGCCGAAACCGACCTCGACCTCGGCCACTATGAACGCTACCTCGACGTTTCCCTCTCCCAGAACAACAACACCACCTCCGGACGCATCTACTACAACGTCATCAACAAGGAACGCCGCGGCGACTACCTCGGCGGCACCGTACAGGTGATTCCTCACATCACCGACGAAATCAAGCGCACCATTCTGAGCCTGACCGAAGGCGACAACGCGCCCGACGTAGCCATCATCGAAATCGGCGGCACCGTGGGCGACATCGAAGGCCTGCCCTTCCTCGAAGCCATCCGCCAGCTCCGTTCCGACATCGGCCGCAATCATTGCCTGAACATTCATCTCACCCTCGTGCCCTATCTGCACGCCGCCGGCGAATACAAGACCAAGCCCACGCAGCACAGCGTGAAGGAACTGCTTTCCATCGGCATTCAGCCCGACATCATTCTCTGCCGCTGCGAACAGACTATTCCTTCCGACCTCAAGAAGAAGATCGCCCTTTTCTGCAACGTGGACGAAGATGCCGTGTTCACCTCCGTGGACGTGAAGAACGTTTACGGCGTGCCGCTCAAGTTCTATGAAGAAGGCTTCGACCAGAAGGTGGCCATCATGCTGCGCCTGCCCGCGCGCAATGCCGACCTTTCCGGCTGGATCAAGCTCATGAATGACTTCGACGAAGCCGCCAAGAACAAGGTGACCATCGCCATCGTGGGCAAGTACGTCGACCTCAAGGAAGCCTACAAGAGCCTGCATGAAGCCCTCGTGCATGCCGGTGTGGCCAACCATGTGTCCGTCAATCTGAAGTACGTCAATTCCGAAGAAGTCACTGCCGAAAACGCGGCAGCCACCTTCAAGGGCTGCGACGGCATTCTGGTGCCCGGCGGCTTCGGCTACCGCGGCGTGGAAGGCAAGATTGAAGCCATCCGCTATGCCCGTGAACACAAGGTGCCCTTCTTCGGCATCTGCCTCGGCATGCAGTGCGCCGTCATCGAATTCGCCCGCCATGTGGCCGGCCTTTCCAAGGCCAACTCCGAAGAATTCGATCCGCTTACCGATGAAAAGGTCATCTATCTCATGACCGAATGGTACGACTTCCGCAAGAACGCCGTGGAAGTGCGCGACGAAGCCAGCAACAAGGGCGGCACGCTCCGTCTCGGTGCCTACCCCTGCACCCTGCTTCCCGGCACCAGGGCCGCCGAAGCTTACAAGCAGGAAAACATCTCCGAACGTCACCGCCATCGTTATGAATTCAACAACGCCTTCCGCGAAACCCTCAGCCAGCACGGCATGGTGTTCAGCGGAACCTCTCCCGACGGCACTCTCGTGGAAATCGTGGAACTGCCCGACCATCCCTGGTTCGTGGGCTGCCAGTTCCATCCCGAATTCAAGTCCCGTCCCATGCACGCCCATCCGCTCTTCCATGACTTCATTGCTGCCGCCATCAAGCAGTCCAAGAAGAAGTAGCGCTCTCGGCAGCATGGCCCGCATATGAAGAAAAGAGGGACGGAAGCAACAGCTTCCGTCCCTCTTTCTTTTTGTCCGTGTACGGCCGACGCGGGCGTCGCCCGGCACATAACCTTCCGGGCAATGGAAGACCGCCCGTGTGTCTACAACTGCTTTTCAAAAAAAATCAGATGCTCGGAGATGGCGCCTTCAAACAAAACTTCCGTCTTTCCGGCATAACGGAATCCCAGCTTGCGGTACAGTCCCGCCGCCGGGGCATTTCCTTCCCATGTATCCAGACGCATGACCTTGCAGCCTCTCCGGGCGGATTCCTCCAGCGCAAACTCGACCATACGCCGCCCTGCTCCCTTTCCTGCCTGAGACGGCGGCACACACAGCGTATGAATGACCATCACCTCGTCCGGCCCGGCAGGATACTCCCAGGCAATGGAAGCATACGACTCAAGCTGCACGTTGTTGAGAAGCATGCTGGCGCACAACTCGCCGTTCTCCTCCATCACGAACAGGGAACCTTCCGCCACGCCTCTCTCCGCCACGGCTCTTGTGGGATAGACGCCCATCTTCCAGTTCGTGCTGCTGCCGTGCGCCTGTTCAAAGGCAAGAAGCTCGTCATACTGACGCGTCACCGCGTCGATATCTCTGTCCGTCCCTCGGCGTATCATGTCGTTCCCCTCTTTCTGCAGGATCATTTTCCATACGCGCAGATATCAACGAAAAGTTCCGTCCGTCGCCGATGCAAAAAGACCGGGCGTTCAAAGCGGCAGAAACCTTTCCCCATACTTCGCGCAAACATGAAGCGCCCCGCAGCCTGAATGAGCCGCAGGGCGCTTCCAACCTTCAAAACAGATGATGCGTATTTCGTCTTCCGCCCATCAGACAGGCGCAGGCATATCCGTGAAGCGATCGACTTTTTTCCGGCCGAACCGGCACCGATGAAACGTCATTCTTGCGGAATGTCATGGTCAGGCGGCGCCGTTCAGTCATGGCTTACAGATTCTTGCCGCAGCACTTCTTGAATTTCTTGCCGCTGCCGCAGGGGCACGGATCGTTCCGTCCCACCTTCACGCCGTTGTACATGTGCACCTCTTCCGGATCCTCGGGAGCCATACCGTCTCCCATAGCCGCAGGATCCGTCTTATGGCGCAGATTCAGAGCAGGCTGCACGCTCTCTTCCTCCGGCTGAGGAGCCGCCGTTTCCCCGGCGTTTTCCTCAGGCTCCGCAACAGGCTGTGCAGCAGCGTTTTCTTCGGCAGGCGAGACTTCCGCAGCGCTTTCCGCCGCAGGAGCAGATTCTCCGCCTTCTTCCGCCGGAGCCTGACCTTCCGCGCCTTCAACAGGCTGTTCGGCCTCCACTCTTCTCATGCGCACATGCGTCAGCGAGGTGAGAGCGCCTTCATGGATGCGGAAGAGCATGTCCTTGAACATGGCAAGGCCTTCGCTCTGGTATTCACGCTTGGGATCACGCTGAGCATAACCGCGCAGACCGATGCCCTCGCGCAGGTAGTCCATGGCGCGCAGATGTTCCTTCCAGCAGCGGTCCAGAGATTCCAGCAGGAAGTAACGCAGGATATCGTTGTACACGGGACCGGCTTCCTCGCGCAGTTCCTGGAAAATACGGGTCACACCCTCGCGGGCCTGATCGCGGGAAGGAATGGCGCTCATGGTCATTTCCGGCAGAGCGCGGGCGAGATTGAGCGTTTCCAGAAGGTGACTGTTGACCTCGATGCACATCTGCGCATCAGGAGCTTCCTTCAGGCCTTCCACAGGCTGATAGATGTTGTCCAGCACTTCGTCGACGAATTCGAAGAGCACGCCTTCCACATCGGGCAGCTGCATGAGGTCGCGACGCAGGCTGTAGATCACCTCGCGCTGCTGATTCATGACGTTGTCGTAGTCGAGCAGCGTCTTTCTGATTTCAAAGTTGTGGCCTTCAACGCGCTTCTGGGCGTTTTCAATGGCCTTGGAAACCATACGGTTTTCAATGGGCTCGCCTTCCTTCATGCCCAGCTTTTCCATGAGGCCGGAAATACGTTCCGAACCGAAGATGCGCATGAGGTTGTCTTCCAGAGACAGATAGAACCGGGAAGAACCGGGGTCGCCCTGACGACCGGAACGGCCGCGCAGCTGATTGTCGATACGGCGGCTTTCATGGCGTTCCGTACCGAGGATATGAAGGCCGCCCAGTTCCTTGACGCCTTCGCCGAGCACGATGTCGGTACCGCGACCGGCCATGTTGGTGGCGATGGTCACATGGCCCTTCTGACCGGCCTGCGCCACGATGGCCGCTTCCTCGGCGTGATGCTTGGCGTTCAGAACGCTGTGCGGCACGCCTTCCTTCCTGAGCATGGAGGACAGAAGTTCCGAGGTTTCAATGGAGATGGTGCCCACCAGCACGGGCTGACCGGTCTTGTACAGCTCCTTGATGGACTCGATGATGGCCTGATACTTCTCACGCTGCGTGCGGAAGATGAGGTCAGGCATATCCTTGCGGATCATGGGCTTGTTGGTGGGAATGGTGATGGTTTCCAGGCCGTAGATCTGATCGAATTCCACAGCTTCGGTCTGAGCCGTACCGGTCATGCCCGCCAGCTTGTCGTACATGCGGAAGTAGTTCTGGAAGGTGATGCTGGCGAGGGTCTGGTTTTCGGCCTCCACCTTCACTCCTTCCTTGGCTTCCAGCGCCTGATGCAGACCGTCGCTGAAACGGCGGCCGGGCATGAGACGGCCCGTGAACTCGTCGACGATAACCACCTTGCCTTCGTCGCTGACGATGTAATCGACATCGCGCTTGAAGCAGTGATGCGCCTTGAGAGACTGCAAAATATGATGCTGATAGGAAATGCTGGCCGGATCGAACAGGTTGTCGATGCGGAGCATCTTTTCGCACTTGGCCACACCGGCATCAGTCAGCATGGCGGTCTTGGCCTTTTCGTCCAGAGTATAATCTTCGTCCGCGGTCAGATGACGCACCACGGCGTCCATGGCCTGATACAGCTCGGTGGACTCGTCGCTGGCGCCGGAAATGATGAGCGGCGTACGGGCTTCGTCGATAAGAATGGAGTCGACTTCGTCCACGATGGCGAAGTTGTGACCGCGCTGCACAAGCTGCTCGGCATAGAACTTCATGTTGTCGCGCAGGTAGTCGAAACCGAACTCGTTGTTGGTGCCGTAGGTGATGTCGCAGGCATAGGCAGCCTTGCGCTGATCATCGTTCAGACCCTGCACAATGACGCCCACGGAAAGACCGAGGAAGTTGTACAGACGTCCCATCCACTCCGCATCTCGGCGGGCAAGGTAGTCGTTCACGGTTACCACATGAACGCCCTTGCCGGAAAGGGCATTGAGCACCACCGGCAGCGTGGCCACGAGAGTCTTGCCTTCACCGGTCTTCATTTCCGCGATCTTGCCGGCATGGAGCACCATGCCGCCTATGAGCTGCACGTCGTAATGGCGCATTCCCATGACGCGGGATGACGCCTCGCGCACAAGCGCGAACACTTCCGGCAAAACGTCGTCCAGCGTGCGGGCGCCGCTCTGCACCTCATTGCGGTATTCCGCGAGCTTTGCGGGAATTTCCTCGTCGGAAAGCTTCTTCATTTCAGGTTCAAGCGCGTTGCATTTCTTCAGTCTGGAACGCAGCGAACGAAGATAGCGATCATTACGGGTACCGAATATCTTGCCGATCAGGAAGTTGATCATGAGAATCTCCAGAGAAAGTCGTTGGAACAAGGCAGAAGATAAGTCATGCCTTTGTGTTTGGCAAATGGTCACCGGGGACTTTTTTCCATATTTTCCTCCCGGCGGAACGATTTTGTCCATCGCATGGCCGCTTTCTGTCTGAACGTCATCCGAAAGCGTGCCCTTTATCCTCAACCGCCGTCATGCTGGACAAAACGACGCTCCTGTCTCATGATGTGAAGGATTTCCTTTTCCCGCAGGCAGCCAGCATCTGCCCGCCTTCTTTTTCAGGCAGAAAACATGGTCAGAAAATATCGCCCTCTTTTGGTGTTCCTGAGCGTGCTTGTCATGGCCGCTCTCATGCAAGGCTGTTCTACCAGAAATACCGGGTATCTGAACGGCAAATACCGGGGGACCAGTCCCTACACGGTGCGCGGCAAGACCTACTACCCGCTGAAATCCGCCCAGAACTTCGTGGAAACCGGAACGGCATCCTGGTACGGCCCGGGATTCCACGGCAAGAAGACCTCCAACGGCGAACGCTACAATCAGAACGCCATGACGGCGGCCCACAAGCTTCTGCCTTTCGGTACGCGACTTCGCGTGACCAATCTGGAAAACGGCAGAGTGACGGAAGTGCGCATCAACGACCGCGGTCCTTTTGTCGGCAGCCGCATCATTGATCTGTCCCGTGCCGCGGCAAAAGAACTCGGCATGCTGAACCAGGGAACGGCAAGAGTGCGCCTCGTTGCGCTGGAAGACGGCAACGCTCCCGCCGTTCTCACGCCGGACGGCGACATGCTCGGCCTCTTCTACATTCAGATAGGCTCCTTCCGCGAACTTCCCCGCGCCACCTATCTTGCCGACTTCATGCGCACGCAGGGTTACGGCTGCCGCATATCCAGACATGACGGCAACGACCTTCACTTCGTCCAGCTCGGTCCCTATCATTCCCGCTCTCTCGCAGAACGGGAGGCTCGCAAACTGAGCCTCCGCTATCGCGATCTTTTCGTCATTGCAGAATAACCTTCCGGAGTCACCATGCCCATGCCCTTCGACGATATGCACGAAAAGAAGACGGAACGCTCCGGAGCCGCCCTCAACCTGAGCGATGAAGAGCTGACGCTCTGCGCAAAATCCTGCGTGCTTCTGAACCAACAGATAGGCATAGGCTCCGCGCTCACCTATCTTTTCGGCATGCTGAGCGAACATTTTCCCCTTACCCGCATTTTCTGCGGCTTCCGACGCTACAAGACGGCCAGCTTCACGCCTCTGGCCGACACCCTTTCCGACACGCACAACCGCGTGAGAACGCTCGCCACCACCGACTTCACGCAGGAGCAGATCAATCTGCTCATGGGATCCGACTCCCTGCGCCCCTACACCATCAACAACGCCCTCATGCTCAAGAACGCGCAGACGAGCCTGCGCGAAGAGGACATGGGTTCCTACCTTCGCATACCGCTGTTCACCGTAGGCGAAGCCACCTTCCAGCTCATCTTCTGCTCCAACATCGCCAATACTTTCTCCCGTGAGTTGGTGGACAAGCTGATCCTTCTTACCACTCCTCTCGGCGAAAGCCTGCGCGAAGACTTCATGGCCACCGGAGCCGTGCGTTCCGCCGAAAAAATAGGCAATCCCGGCGGCAGCGCCTCAAACCGGCTGCGCGCAATGAAGGGAATGCACGACCTCTACATTCAGCTGGAACAGGCCGCCGCCACCGACTGCACCGTGCTCATTCTCGGCGAAACGGGCACGGGCAAGGAGCTCGTGGCCAACGCTGTGCAGGAACTTTCCCTCCGTTCAAGCCGTCCGTTCGTCAAGGTGAACTGCGGCGCCATCAACGAGCAGCTCGTAGACAGCGAACTCTTCGGCCATGAGCGGGGAGCCTTCACCGGAGCCTACGGCGCCCACACGGGCTATTTTGAAGCAGCCAACGGCGGCACCGTCTTTCTGGACGAAATCGGCGATCTGCCTCTTTCCATGCAGGCACGACTGCTGCGCGTGCTCGATCAGCGCGAAGTACGCAAGGTCGGCAGCGCCCACGCCATCCCTCTGGACATACGCGTCATCGCCGCCACCCACAGGGATCTTCTGACCATGGTGCGTCAGGGAAAATTCCGTGAGGACCTGTGGTACCGACTCAACGTCTGTGTGCTTCATGTGCCTCCCCTGCGCGCTCACCGCAGCGACATTCCCGCGCTTGCCCGGCTCTTTCTCATAGAAAAGTCCAAGGCCATCGGCGTGAACTTTCCCAGTCTTACGGCGGAGCAGCTGGAAAAGCTCTGTCAGCACAACTGGCCCGGCAACGTACGCGAACTGGAACACCTCATGGAAAGACTGCTGGTCCGCCTCAGAGGCGGAAACTTCAAGCTCGACGACGTGCTTAACAGAGAGCTGGAACACATTCACAGGATGGACAGGCGGATACCGGCTGCAGATATTCCCGTGTCTGCTTCCGGGGGGGAACACTTCGTCTGCCCCTTCTCGGGAACGTCTCCCGAACGGAAGGAAGCCGCGCCTGCCTCAGATCTGTGGAACGGCCCGGTGGCCCTGCATAACCTGCTCCGCACCACGCCGTGGCCGTCGCTGAAGGAGCTCACGGAAAGCTACATCGACGACGCGCTGCGCCACACCAGAGGACGCATCGGCGGAGACGACGGCGCAGCCGCCCTGCTCAACGTCCATCCCAACACCCTCAGAGTACGGCGTCAGAAGAAAAACCTCGCCGGATGACGATACCGGATCCTCTGCGAAACGCCGCTTCCGGCGAAGCAGTCCGGTCCCTTCCGGAAACGTCCGGCTTCACGCCCTTTCCCCGGCTCTTTTGACAGCGCGGGCGCTCTTCTGCCGCCCACCGCAGCACCGGGAGACCAAACAGTAAACGACCTTCCCGTGCAACACCGCCCCCCTGCCGCATGCATGCAAAAGGCCCGCGCCGTTCGAAAACGACGCGGGCCTTCATCTTCAGGCCTTCAGCCCGACGGGATCAATACAATCCGAGTACGCCGCCGCCGATGAACAGCACGCTGGCCACGCACAGGGGAATCCAGATAAAGGAAATGGTCACGCCGGCCTTCAGCCAGTCCTTCATGGAGTAATATCCGTACTGATAGGTCACAAGCTGCACGGCGTCGATAACCAGCACGAGCGAGGCGGAAGCCAGGAAGCCCAGAGGCAGCGCCAGCACCACGGGATTGATGCCCTTGCTCTGCGCAAGCGCAATGATCATGGGCATGAACACGGCGATGATGGCCGTGGAGTTGGTGACAAGCAGATGGATCCACATGGCGAAGAAGCCGATGATGAGCATGAGCAGCCAGGTGGGCAGATCGAGCAGACCGCCGAGCAGCGTGTTGCCCATCCACGCGGCAGCGCCGCTTTCCCACAGGGACATGCTGAGCGAGCAGGCGCCGCCGATAAGCATAAGGATGCTCCAGCCCATGCGGGGACCGGCGTACTTCCAGTCGATGAGGTCGATGCCGGGCACGAACAGGGCCGCACCGCCGATGACGGCGAGCACAGGCAGCGGAATATGATGGATGCTGTCGGTGCACCACAGCACGATGTTCACCAGCATGAAGATCATGAACTTCTTTTCATCCCTGCTCATGGGACCGAGATCCTTCCAGGCATCTTCAAAGCACTCCGTACCTTCCAGATAGTCCAGTTCCAGCGGGAACAGCTTGAGAAGAATGAACCAGACCACGGGAATGAGCAGGATGACGACGGGCATGCCGATGGCGGCCCACTGCAGGAAGGACATGTCCACGCCGGCCATGTCGCGCAGGAACTGCATGGTGAGGATGTTCATGGAAGCGCCGGTAGGCGTGGCGATGCCGCCCATGAGCACGCCGATGGGCAGACCAATCATGATGGCGCGGGCAAAGTTGCTGCCGTTGGCCTGGCATTTGTTCTGCTCCACGACCTTGAGGGCGATGGGAGCGAGCATGACGACCACGGGCACGTCGGCCATGAATGCGGAGAGAATGGTGCCGCCGGCGATGAAGCACAGAAGCAGGCGGGAAGGATTACCGCCCGCCAGACGGGAAATCCAGAGAGCGACACGGTCGGAAAAACCCGAACGGGTGAAGGCGAACGTGACGCAGAACATGCCGAAGCAGAAGAAGACGATGGGGTTGGCGAAGTTGGCGAGAGCCTTGTTGAACGGAGCCGCCCCGGACAGGGGCTGAAGCATGGTCATGAGAATGGCGGCCACGGCCAGAGGCAGCGCATCGGTCACCCAGATGATGACGGCCGCCACCATGAGGGCGATGGAGCACTGTCCCTGCTGGGAGAGTCCTTCAACGGGACCGAAACCGTAGGCAATGGCGAAGTAGGCGGCAACGGCGGCCAGCAGTTTCATCGCCCGTTTCGGGGAAAAGGGGATGGGAGTGATGAGTTCGGCTTGCTCAGACATGTATGTTCTCCAATCTGAAATTTCTCGTCGGTATCCCGCATTCGCGGAAGTGACAGCAGGGAAGTCGCTCGTCCGGACTTTTCCGGACAACAGCGGAAGAAACGGATGCTACGGAATCAATGAATGCTCCAGCCTTCGTCCACGAACAGAGCCTGACCTGTAATCATGGCGGCCTCATCAGAGGCAAGGAAGGCTACGGCGGCACCTATCTCTTCCGGCTGCACGAGACGACCGAGAAGCATCTTGGGATGCACCGAGGAGCTGGATCCCATGGCTCTGGTCATTTCCGTGGCCACAATGGCGGGGCCGACCGCGTTGACGGTGATGCCGAGAGGCGCCCACTCCAGCGCGAGTGCGCGGGTGAGCACGTTGATGCCGCCCTTGCTCGATTGATAGGGAACGCGCATGTCCAGCACGTTGGTGGAAAGGCTGGAGGTGATGTTGATGATGCGTCCGCCGCGAGTCATGTGCTTCACCACAGCCTGCGCAATGAAGAACGGTGCCTTGAGATTGACGCTCAGAATGCTGTCCCAGCACTCTTCCGTCACTTCCAGCGCGGGAACAGGACGATTGACGCCCGCATTGTTCACCAGAATATCGAGTCCGCCGAGTCCGTCCGCCGCTTCATCCACGGCCGCGGGGATGTCCGCGGTTCTGGTGATGTCCATCACACGGCTTACGGCGTTGCGCCCCTTTTCGCGAATCAGCCGGGCGGTCTCCTCCACGCCTTCCGCATTGATGTCCCAGCAGGCGACATCCGCCCCCCGCGAGGCCAGCGTAAGTGCAATGGCTCTCCCCAGGCC
>USBZ01000002.1 GCA_900553065.1 uncultured Desulfovibrio sp.
GCTCATCCCGGAGCTCCTGCTGCAAGACCAGGTTCCCCCCGACCTTCCAGACCTGCTCCGAAGCCTGCGCCGCGTCCGGGCGGACCACGTCCGGCGCACCCTGGAAAGCCTGCCCCCAGACCCGGTGCTCCCCGGCCGTCCGGCCCGGGATCCCGTCCTGCGCCGCGCCCCGGAACAAGACCTGCTCCGAGACCGGGAGGGCCCGTGCCTGATGCTCAGAAGCCCAGACAGCTTTAGACGTTTTTCAAGGAGAATGCATTCATGAGAAAAGTGTTTGTTGCAGGCATGTGCGCCGCCCTGCTGTGCTGCGGCCTGTCGTTCGGCGTTTCTTCTGCCGGGGCATCTCCCGCGGATCTGACGGGTGTTCAGTGGAAACTTTCCACTTCTTCGGAGAAGCTGGCGTTCCTTTATGGCGTCTCCAGCACGGTGGCCATTGAGCAGCTCATCGCGGAAAAGCAGGGCGTTTCGGCATCGCCTTTTGTGAAAGCCTGGATGACGGCATTCGGCGATGCAAGCTGGAAGGACATTCAGAAGTGCCTGGACGACTGGTATGCCGCGCATCCTGCCGATGCAAAGCGGTCCGTCTTTGAGGTGCTCTGGTATGAATTCATGGCTCCTTCCGCAAAATAGACATGAAATCATGGAGTGACAGCATGAAAAAGATCTCCCTTGTGGTTCTTCTGGCCGGCGCGCTGGCTTTCGGCTCCGTCGGTTGCACCCATATGTCCAGAACTCAGCAGGGCGCTCTCAGCGGAGCTGCGGGCGGCGCTCTCATCGGCGGCGGACTGAGCGCCATTACCGGCGGCAGCGGCACGACCGGCGCCCTGATCGGCGGCGGCCTCGGTGCTCTGGCCGGAGGCATCTACGGTCATCAGCAGGAAAAGGGCGGACATGGCCGCTGGTAATGCCGGACGGCGCTTTTAATGGCATAAAAAAGAAAGGCCCCTTTTACGGGGTCTTTCTTTTTGTCCTTCAGTGGCATGGACGGTATGTCGCCGAGAGTAGGTGCGCCTGCCTACGCGCAGGAGGAATGAGGCTTTTTTCGTTTTGGTGGGGCGTGCCTCTTGTGTGAGCGGCGTTTCGGGATCAGCGTTCCCTGAGCCTCGGATCCAGCATGTCGCGCAGGCTTTCTCCGAGCAGATTGTAGCCGAGAACCGTGATGAGAATGGCAAGCCCCGGATACAGGGAAAGCCAGGGCGCTATTTCCAGCGTATTTTTTCCGTCCATGAGCATGTTGCCCCAGCTGGCATCCGGCGGCTGCACGCCGAGGCCGAGAAAGCTGAGGGAGGATTCCACGAGAATGGCTCCGGCCACGCCGAGTGTGGCGGAAACCAGAACCGGGGCAAGGGCGTTGGGCAGAATATGCACGAAGAGCAGGCGGCAGGTGGACGCGCCTGCAAGCTTTGAGGCAGCTATGTAGTCTCTTTCCCTCAGGGAAAGCGTTTCCGCCCGTACGAGACGGGCAACGCCCATCCATGACGTGAGACCGATGACGATCATGATGTTGGTGAGACTCGGTTCAAGAAAGGCAATGACGGCAAGAATGAGGAAGAAGGACGGGAAGCAGAGCATCACGTCCACGCCGCGCATGATGAGTTCGTCGGTCCATCCGCCGAAATAGCCGGAAGCCAGCCCCAGAACGATGCCGATGGCCGTGGATATGCCCACGGCCACGAATCCTACCCACAGGGAAACCCTCGCGCCGTAGAGAAGTCTGGAAAAGACGTCCCGCCCCAGTTCGTCGGTTCCCAGCAGATGCTCGGAAGAGGGCGGCATGAGAATGTGATCAAGGTTCAGGGCCGCAGGATCGTAGGGCGCAATCCACGGCGCCAGCAGCGCCAGAATGCTCATGACGAGCACGATGGACAGGCCGGTAATAAACATGCCGTGACGTTTCAGACTGATGCTCATGCTTTTCCCTCCCTGTCGGCCGTGGCTCTGATGCGGGGATCGGCAAGACTGTAGCCTGCATCGGCCAGCATGTTGCCGAGCAGCGTCAGCACGGCGCCCAGCACGAGATTGCCCATGATGAGGGGATAGTCGCGGGCCATGACTGCGGTGTAGAAAAGCTGACCCAGTCCCGGCAGGGCAAAGATGGTTTCAATGATGACGCTGCCGCCGATGAGTCCCGGTACGGACAGGCCGAGCATGGTGATCACGGGCAGCAGCGCGTTGCGCAGCGCGTGTCTGCCGATGACCTGTCCGGGGGGCAGTCCCTTGGCCCGGGCCGTGGTCATGTAGTCCTGCCTCAGCACTTCCAGCATGGAGGAGCGGAGAAAGCGCGAAGTGCCCGCTATGCTGCCCACAAGTCCCACGAGAATGGGAAGCGTGAGATGTCGGGCGATGTCCAGTATTTTTCCCGGCAGGGAGAGCTGGGCGTAGTCCAGCGAGGTGAGACCGGAAATGGGAAGCCAGCCGAGATCGATGCCGAAATAGAGCATGAGCAGCATGGCCAGCCAGAAGCTCGGCATGGCAAAGCCGAGAAAGACCAGAACAGTAAGAGCTCTGTCCAGAAAGGATCCGCGGTACACGGCGGAAACGATGCCGACAGGTATGGAGATCAGCAGCGTAAGCAGCAGGGAGATGACGTTCATGCCCACGGTCAGGGGTAGTCTCTCCATGATTTTTTCCATGACGGGGCGGGCGTCGCTGGAAAGGGATAGGCCGAAGTCGAGTCGGACAAGCCTGCTCAGCCAGTCCACGTACTGTTCCCAGAGCGGGCGGTCCAGTCCGTAGAGCGCGTTCAGTCGTTCGCGGACCATGTCTCCGGCCAGAGGGTTGAGACTGGTCTGCATGTCCGTGGGCGTACCCGGAGCCAGATGAATGACGAAAAAGCTCACCAGCGTGATGCCCCAGAGCACAAGCAGCATCCACAGCAGCTTGCGCACGGCGCGTACGGCCAGAGCCTTCCAGCGGGAGACCTCTCCCGCAGTTGCAGCACTTTTCATGGTTCTGCTCCTGAAAAGAGATGGCCCCTGAGAGGGGAGAGGGAGCAGGCTCACGCGCCGCATCCTCGGAAAGAATCCGGTCGCGAACCTTTCACCTGTCTCCTCCCCGGCATTTTTGAAGAAAGGCGGCAAAGCCTTGCCGGAGAGGAGCAGGAACAAAGATCATCAGCCTTCCGGCTGCATGGTGCCCTGACTGATGTCGTGCTTCATCCATGCCGCAACGGCTGCGGCCTCGCTCTGCCATGCGGCAGGCGCAAGGCGGATCTTGAGAAACTGCCGGAACATTTCATCCAGCATATCCAGAGCCTGATCCAGCAGGTACATTTTTTCGAGGAAGATCGCGTCGGGATCTTCGGAGGCGTCTTCCTTGGAAATGGGCGGCGTACGCAGGGCGTTGATGCTGAAATCCTCGGCCTTCAGCGTCACCTGCCAGTCCATGCCGTCCTTTTCCAGCCGGACGAGGGCCCGGACGACCTGTTTGCCGGTCAGAAGTCCGAGTCTTGCCTCACGCAGCGGCGAAAAGGAGCCGACCACGGTGGCGGTTTCCTGATTTTCACCTTCGCCGCCCCGCACCACGATGCGCTGCTCCATGGCCACGGTGAACGGTTCGCCGTTGTGCTCCGGCGTTTCCATGCGGAACACGTTGCCGGTTTCGCTGCGGAACCACAGCCAGGTAAGAAATTCCTGTCCCAGAATAAGATCGGTATTTTCTCCGATGTAACCGATGTCTGCCATGTCCGGTGCCCTTTATGAGATGAAATGCGTGGATTCCACGGCGTCGAGTTTTTCGGCGTACTGTTCACCGAACATGGAAAGAGCCAGCGAACAGGGAACAAGCTGTTCAAGGCGCAGATCGAAACTGCGGGTGAACAGCTCAAGAAAGAGTTCTATCATTTTTGTCTGCGTGGAGGCGAAATAGACGCGGCCGGTGCGGGTGTTCCAGATGACCTGAAATTCTGCAGGAATGGGCAGAAAACGCCCCATGAGCCGCAGCTTCACCTGCTCGCCGATTTCCTTCTTGCGATCGCGGGGAATGAACTTCTTGCCCAGCTCCTTGATGCGGTTTTCTTCCTCGCGAAGCGCTATGCGCGTGTGTTTGCGAAGAACCGCAGGCGGAATGCGGCGGGTGTCGAGCCGGAGGGAAAAGGTCAGGTAGTCCGCTTTTTCCGGCGGGCTCATCTTCCATTCCGTATCAAGCATGTCGTCGAAATTCGTCCATCCGAAGGCCCGCTCTTCGGCAATGTCGTCAATGTCCATGAAGGCGAACTGGCGGAGCTTTTCAGGAATGGCCGGCCACAGTTCGGCGGGAACGTCGTCTATGATGCGAAAGCGCGTGAAGCTGGTGCTTGCTTTGAGAAAACTCATAATTTCCTTCCTTTTGAGCGGGAAGGGAGCTTCCCGCAGGCCGGGCAATGGTACGACAAGCACGCGATGCGCGCAAGAGCGTACAGACAGGGCCGGACAGGCTCCTGCGCGAACAGACGGCCGTCGGCGCCGGATTATTTTTTTCCGGCCTTTCCGGCTTTCGGCTTACGGGCAGGCGTCGGGCCCCGCCCCTCGTTGATGCAGCAGTGCTCCTCTTCGCAGCAGGCGCAGATGGAGCCGTGATCCAGCGTGTCGATGATGCCGCATCCTTGCCGGTGATCTCCCGCGCAGGTGTGCCGCAGAGCTTCGAGGTGAACCTTCAAGTGCTGAAGAGAGGCTATCTGCTGCTCGACGTCGGCAATGTGCCGTTCCACAAGATCGTTGATCCATGCACAGCTTACTGTGGGATTGTCCTTGAAGGCCAGAAGTTCCCGGATCTCAGTCAGATTCATGCCGTGCAGGCGGCAGCGGCGGATGAAGTGAAGCCGTTCCACGGCATCATCATTGTAAAGCCGGTAGTTGGCGTCGGTGCGTTCGGGCGGAGGAAGAAGGCCCTCCTTCTCATAGTAGCGTATGGTGACGACCTGACAGCCAGACCGTTCGGCCAGTTCCCCGATTTTCAGAGGCATGACGTGCTCCTTTTTTTCTGTGCGGCTTTCTGGATGGTAACGTCGGAGCCGGCACAGTCAAGGGCCGAGAGCGGCGAAAAACGGGGAGCGGAAGGCTTCCGAAAAAGATTTTTAAAAAAATATCCGGGAGGGCTTGACTCTATAGTCGCTATAGACACTACGTTGATTTCAACAAGGAGAATCAACGTGAAAGACAATCGCAACGACATAGTTTCCGAGGTCGGCTCCGCAAGGGCGTGCTCCTGTGCGGATGCCTTTGTGCTTCGGCCTTTCTCCCAGATGCAGGAAGAACTCCGGCATGCCCACGATGAGAACGGTCATCACCACCATCATGAGCACGGTCATGACGGTTGCTGCGGCCATGAGCATGCTCCTGCCGAGCCTGTGGACATGGCGGCCCTTGCCCGGGCTTCCGCCACGACGGCCGTGTACCTGATCAGCAATATGGACTGCCCCATGGAAGAGGCTCTCATCCGCAAGCGTCTGGGCTCTGTGGAGGGCATTACCGGTCTGGAATTCAATCTGATGCAGCGGGTGCTTACCGTGCATCATAACCTTGCTTCCACAAAGAGCATTGAAGAGGCGCTGACCTCCATCGACATGATTCCCGAGCCTCTCGGCGACACGGGAAAGATCGAGCGCCGTCCCGCAGGTTCCGGGCGCATCGCGTGGAAAAAGCTGGCGCTTGCGGGCATATTTGCCGCGCTCTCCGAAGGCACGGAATTTGCGCTGGAGTGGGGCGTGATCGGCGGTGCTGAAGAAGGATTTTCTCTGCTGGAGAGTCTTCCTCTGTTGTTTGCGCTGGCAGCCATTCTTCTCGGTGGACTGGGGACGTACCGCAAGGGCTGGCTTGCCGTTTCCAACTTCAACCTCAACATCAACGCGCTCATGTCCGTGGCGGTAACGGGAGCGGTGATTATAGGGCAGTATCCGGAAGCCGCCATGGTGATGGTGCTGTTCAATGTGTCCGAAGCCATTGAGGCCAGAGCGCTGGACAGGGCGCGCGATGCCATAGGCAAACTTCTGGAACTGGCGCCTGAGCGGGCTACGGTGCTTTGCGAAGACGGCACATGGAAAGAGAAGGATATCAGAGAGATTCCCGTAGGAAGCCGCGTCCGGGTAAGACCCGGCGAGCGGGTGGCTCTGGACGGCATGGTGATTTCAGGGCATTCCGCCGTGAATCAGGCGCCTATTACCGGCGAGAGCATTCCTGTGGAAAAAGTGGAAGGCGACACGGTGTTTGCCGGTACCATCAATACGTCCGGCTCCTTTGAGTTTGAGGTGACGGCCGGTCCGTCGGATACCACGCTGGCCCGTATCATTCATGCCGTGGAGGAAGCGCAGGGGCGTCGTGCGCCCGTGCAGCGCATGGTGGACAGTTTTGCCGCCTGGTATACGCCTGCCGTTTTTCTGCTCGCGTTGCTGACGGCTGTCATTCCGCCGCTGTTTTTCGGCTGGAGCTGGACGGAATCCGTGTATACCGGTCTTGTGCTTCTGGTCATCGGCTGTCCGTGCGCCCTGGTGATTTCTACGCCGGTGAGCATCGTCAGCGGTCTTGCTGCAGCAACGAAGAGCGGTCTGCTGGTCAAGGGCGGCGTATTTCTGGAGCAGGGGCGCCTTCTGCGTTGTCTTGCCCTCGATAAGACGGGCACCCTGACATACGGTAAGCCGAAGCTCACGGATGCCGCGCTGCTGGATGGGGAAAGCCGCGAGGAGGCTCTGCGCCTTGCCGCCGCGCTTGCCTCCCGTTCCGATCATCCTGTGTCGCTGGCTGTGGCGGAAAGCGCTGGGCAGAACGGAGATGATCAGATTCATGTCGATGAATTCGAAGCCGTGGCCGGTCGCGGCGTACAGGGGCGGATCGGATCGCGTGTTTACAGGCTCGGCAGTTCCCGCATGATGGCGGAGCTCGGACTCGGTTCGGCAAAGCTTGACCAGCTGACGGCGGAATTTGAGTCTCAGGGCAGAACCGTGGTGGCACTGGCCGACGACAGCCGTGTACTTGCCGTGTTTGCCGTGGCCGATACCATCAGGGAAAGCAGCAGGGATGCCGTGCGGGAGCTCCGTGAGCTCGGCGTGCATACCGTGATGTTGACGGGCGATAATGAAATCGTGGCGAGGGTGATTGCCGGTCAGGCAGGTGTGGACGAGTTCCGCGGAAGCCTTCTGCCGGAAGACAAGCTGAAGGCCGTGGAAGGATTGTCTAAGCGCTGGGGCAGAACGGGCATGGCCGGTGACGGCATCAACGATGCTCCGGCTCTGGCCCGGGCGGATATCGGCTTCGCCATGGCCGGCGGCGGAACGGATACCGCCATGGAGACCGCCGATGTGGCCCTCATGGATGACGATCTGCGCAAGATTCCGAGATTCATCAGGCTTTCCCGTGCAACGCACAGTATTCTTGTTCAGAACATTGCGATGGCGGTAGGCGTGAAGGTGCTGTTCTTTGCCATGGCCTTTGCCGGATGCGCTACCATGTGGATGGCGGTGTTCGCCGATGTGGGAACGGCTCTGGTGGTTGTGGGCAACGGACTTCGTGCGGCCCGGTATCGGGGCTGATCGAAAAATTCAAGAAGAACTTTAAGTTTGATCGGTCTGTCGCTTCCTTACGGAGGGGCGGACAACGCGCGGCGGCGCGCCGCCCCTTGCGCCGATAACATTTGACAGGAGAAGATATGATGATATTTCAGCAGATTCGCGGAGCAACGAGCATCATTACCTTTGGTGAAAAGCGTTTTCTGATTGATCCTTTCTTTGCCCGGAAGGGAAGCCTTCCGCCCGTTCCGTCGCCCCTGAATGATTTCGCCAATCCGCTGGTGGAGCTGCCTTTGCCGGTCGAAGAGATCACGGCCGTGGATGCCGTCATCGTCACGCACATGCATCACTTTGATCATTTTGATCAGGCGGCGGCAGAAGCTCTTCCCAAAGCCATGCCTGTGTTTACGCAGAACGAACGGGAAGCGGAAGAGATGAGGGCTTTGGGCTTTGAGCATGTGACGGCGCTTTGCCCGGACGGCGTGGAGTTCTGCGGCGTGACGCTGTACCATGTCGAGGCGCTGCACGGCGCCGGAGAGCAGGCGGCGCGCAACTACGCGGCCGTCGGACTGGATCCGGAGGCCTGCGGCGTGGTGTTCCGCGCGCAGGGCGAGGAGACGCTGTATCTGGCCGGGGATACGGTCTGGTTTCCTGCCGTGGAAGAGGCGCTTGTTTCCTTCCGGCCCGGCGTGGTGGTGCTGAATGCGGCATGGGCGCAGTTCCATGACGGAACCCCTATTCTCATGGGGCCGGAAGAGCTTGCCCGTGTGGCTGCCGTTGCGCCCGGAGCCCGGCTCATTGCGTCGCATATGGATGCCGTGAACCATGCCAGACTGGATCGCTCGTCCCTGCGTGCGTTTGTGGAAAGCAGGGGGCTTCAGGACCGCTTCTTGATTCCTGAGGACGGGGAGATACTCATTCTTTCATCTTCTCCGGCAGAGAACTGCTGACGCGTGAGGCCGTAGTCCGGAAGGGCGGTTCATTGAAGCAACCTTCGCACGAAAGCGGACCTGAACGCTTTAAAACGTCCTGAAGAGAGCACGCTCCCGAGAAAATTTGTTTTCCGGGAGCGTGCTGTATATTTTTGTATATCTGTTGAGGAGGTCATGCCCGTTTCCGAAAAATACTGATGAAAAGCATGAGGACTCATGCGCTGCATGATGTTCGAGCGCCTTCTCCGGTGATATTTTTTTGTACGAAGAGTATGCTTTTACAGGAAAAATGTTTTTTTTGTTTCATTCTTTTTACAATTGCTTGAATATATGGACGTAAGCTGAAAAAAAGTGTACTTTGACAACAAAAGAAGCCTGTACGTTCGTATCCGTTTGAGACCGAAGATAAGGGCTTTAAAAGCGACAATAATGAGGATTCCCGACAGGAATCTGTTCGTTCGGCAGCAGGTGCCGGTATGTTTTGGAGCGGACTTTTCCGCGTAGTCCTGAAATACGGCCGAGGCCGTAAACAGTTTTCGGAGCTGTGAGGTCATCATGAAAGTAAGCAAAGTTGTTCTTCCTGTCGCAGGATGGGGTACCCGTTCTCTTCCCGCCAGCAAGAACATTCCCAAGGAAATGCTGCCCATCTATAACAAGCCGGTCATCCAGTATGTGGTGGAAGAGGCCGTGCGTGCCGGTGTTCAGGAGGTCATTTTCGTGACGAATCGCCACAAGTGCGTGGTGGAAGATCACTTTGACCGCAACATTGAACTGGAAGAGCTGCTGGCCGAAGCCGGAAAGATAGATCAGCTCAAGGCCGTACAGGAAGCCGCCAGCATGGTGGAAGTCATGGCCGTGCGTCAGAAGCAGCAGCTGGGCCTCGGTCATGCCGTGGGCTGCGCAAGATCCATGGTGCAGGAAGACTATTTTGCCGTCATGGTCGGCGATGACTTCATGGTCGGCGAGGATGCCGGTCTCGTGCAGCTCGTCCAGGCGGCCGAGAAGTACAACATGCCCACCATCGGCGTTATGGAAGTTCCGGCCGACAAGATCGACAAATACGGCATGGTCGCCGGTGAGGAACTTGAGGACGGCGTGTACAAAATCACCGACATGGTGGAAAAGCCTGCCGTGGGTTCCATGAACTCCCGTCTTGCCATTGTCGGCCGCTATGTGCTTCCCCGCGAGATCTTCAACTACATTGCCGAGGTCAAGCCCGGCAAGGGCGGCGAAATTCAGCTTACCGATGCTCTGGCTGCCTATATGAAGGATAAGGGCATGCTCGCCGTGAAGATGAAGGGTCGTCGCTTCGACGCCGGTGACTGGGTCGACTATCTGACGGCTGGCATCTACTTCGGCCTTCAGGACAAGAAGCTGAACGAACCTCTCCGCGCGGCTCTTCAGGAGCTTCTCAACAAGTAGTCATGCTCCGGAAATCCTTCCGGCAGAAATAAAAGAGCGCGTCCGGCGATGTGTCGGCGCGCTCTTTTCTGTTTCGGCACACGTTTTCAGGAGTACTTCTGCAGGCAATGCTTCAGGTGTGTCTTTCGAGAGCCTTTCGGCTTCGCGGCATATTGTTTTTTTGTCCGTACGGGACTACGTTCGGCCTCTGACAAAGGAGACCGATATGATGGAATTTACACGGGAAGGCCTGCTCGATCTGACAAAGGAGCTTGTCCGTATACGCAGCGTGTCGCACACGCCGGGTGAAAACGAGGCTGCGGCGTTCATTTTTTCTCTTCTCGGCAGGGAGCCGTACTTTCAGGAACATCCGGAATTTCTGCAGCTGATTCCCGTCGAGAAGGGCGGCCTTGAACGGAAGGCTGTCATGGCCTTCGTGCCGTCCGCCCGGCAGACTTCCCGAACCGTGCTTCTGAACGGTCATTTCGATGTCGTAGATACCGATGTCTGCGGAGATCTTGCCGATCTTGCCTTTGATGCCGACGCCTACACCTCCGTGATCGGAACGCGCGACATTCCTGAAGAAGCCCGGGAAGATCTGGAATCGGGCAACTGGCTTTTCGGTCGCGGCGTCATGGACATGAAGGCGGGCATTGCTCTTCACATGGCGTATCTTGCCCACATGGCCCGCCGGCGCGACGAGCTGGGTGTCAATCTGCTTTTTCTGGCCGTGCCCGACGAAGAGGGCAGTTCCGTAGGCATGCGGGGTTCTCTTTCGGCCATGTGCGCTTTTCTCAGGGAACGGAATCTCGAACTTGTGGCGGCGCTTTCGGGGGAACCGTCGTTCTGGACGTCGAAAACGACGAAGGAAAGCAGTCCTGCCGTATCTTTTTCACAGGCACGACCGGCAAGATCATGCCGTTTTTCTTCTGCGTGGGGCGTGAGGCCCATGTGGGATATTCCTTCGACGGCGTCAATGCTGCCGCCATTGCCGCAAGGGTGGTATGTCTTATGGACTGCTGCCCCGATCTTATGGACGGCACCGGCCCGAACACGCTTACGCCTCCGGTATGCCTTACCCTGAAGGATCTCCGACACACCTATTCCGTGACGCTGCCGGAGCGGGCGACGGCCTTGTTCAATGTGCTTTCCGTCAGCCGAACGCCGGGCCAGATGATCGAGATCTGCCGGAAGGTGGCGCAGCGGGCGCTGGATGAGACGATCTCCGCCATTGAGGAGGCAGGTCGCCGTTTTCAAAGTCTTTCCGGTCGCGCCGATACGCCCGTTCCCCGCTGGAAGCCTGCCGTGTTCACGATTCGTGAGCTGATGGAGTCCCTGTCTGGAAGCGGCGGCGTGGAAGCGGTGGAAGAGCGCCTCGCGCGTTTGCTGAAGCTCTCCCTGCCGACATGGACGAGAGAGAAAAGGGACTGGCCGTCACGGAGCATCTGGTTTCTCTGGCTAATCTGAAGGGGCCTGCCGTGGTGCTGGGCTTTCTGCCGCCGTACTATCCTCATCGCCTCAATCTCGGAGCCTCGGAAAAGGAACGCAGGCTTCGCACCATTATGGAAGGGGTTTGTGCCGATCTTGAGAAAAGCACGGGGCAGATCAGACTGGTGGAGTGCTTCAGCGGCATCATGGATCTGAGCTATATGGGCTTTCAGGGGCAGGCTTCCGAGCTTGGAAGTCTGGCCGAGAACATGCCCGGCTGGGGGACGGTGTTCTCTCTGCCTGTCGACGATCTTCTGTCGCTGGACGTGCCCATCGCTTCCGTGGGGCCTGCAGGCAAGGATGCCCACAAGGACACGGAACGGCTCGAACTTGATTACTCCTTCACCGTTGCGCCCCGCATACTGGAGCGCGTGATCCGTGAGCTTGGCCTCAGCGCCTGCTGAAGGTTTTCCAGACGTTCTGCTGAATCTTTACCCAGAGCTGCTTGGCGGGGCGGCAGCGCTGCCGTATGTAGCGGTAGAGATAGTAAAGGCGGTCAGACGGAGCAACATTCAGATTGAACAGGATGGGCTTTCCTACGGCATTGACGGCTTTTCTGTCCTGTATGGCTGTCATGCCGGGGCAGCCTTCCATATTGCCGCAGAAGTCATCTCTTTTGTCCAGCTCCTGCCGGATGGCCTCAAGATCGAAGGCGTACCACGGCCAGGAGTGATGCGTTTTGCGCCGGTACAGGGCGGGAGCATCGTGTTTTGGCGGCTCCCAGACATAGTAGTTGTCGGTTTTGGCTTTGGCGATCAGGTCGAACTGCAGGTTATGCGCCTCGCTTTCACCGTTCATTCTGTTGATGACGATGTAGCGGGAACCGGGATGGTTCAGCATGAGCAGGGAGTGGAAGGCCGATCCTATGCAGCCCATGACCACTTCGCCGGATCCCATGACTTCAAGCTGTTCTTCCAGAGAGTGTTCTTCGGGATGAAAGATGGTCCAGCCTCGGGAGGCCAGCATTTCTTCCAGTTCCCGTTCGTTGGTGAAGACAAGGTTGTCGGTGCCGACATGGGAGCGGGAGAGCCAGATGCGTTTTCCTTTCTGCACCGCAACGTCGCAGACGGCAAAGGCGTCGGCCTGCTCCTGGGTCAGCCATACGTCGCACATCAGGCCGGGAACGGGAAAAAGAATGTCTTTGAACAGCGTCGGCTCTGTAACGAATTCATGGCCGTTGCGGTCGCATCCGGTGAGGCGGAAAATGGTATGCTGCCAGGGAGTGATGGATTCTCTTACGGCGTTGCGCCACACGATGCGCCGTTCAGGGTACCGGCGGAATGCATACAGGCTCTGCATGGACTCGATGAGAAAGTGCCCGTAGTGATGCTGAAGGAGTCCTCCCCATATGCACGGCTCCTCAACAACGCGTACAGGCTCGGCATAGGGGGCCTGACGCCTGTACTGGCGTCCGTTCCGGCACATATGGGCCAGAGCGACAGGCTTTCCTTCGCACCATGCGCCGGAAAAGCCGTAGCGATCCGGAAGAATGACGACATCGTGAAGAAGAACGGGCTTCAGCTCTACAGCCTGGAATCGTTCGGCAAATATTGACATGGATACCTTCCGTTTTATGGGCGTCTTCCTTCGGATACGGAGGAAAAAGAGCGCTGATGCATAAGTATGAGGCATGATAACCCGGTTGAAGGCATGCGTCCATGCCTGTGACAGGCCTGGCCCCGGCGGCGTATGCCGACGGGGGCTCTTCGGCCACAAGGGATTTTGTTTCTCTTCAGGCGATTTGCCCTGCAGGGAACTCGACTTGAAGTCGTCACGGTCATGGCTTATACTTCCCGCATTATTCTTCCTTTTTCTGCCCTAAGGGCCGGGAGTTTCCATGTTTGAACTTGAATTCAACGGCAGGCCGTATCTCAGAGCGGACAATGATCTGCCTCTTTTTTTCATAGCCGGACCGTGTGCCATAGAAAGTCGCGCTCATGCGCTGGAGGTTTCCGCCGCACTCAGGGAAATTTTTGCTGCTGCGGGCATTCCCTTTGTGTACAAGTCCAGCTTCGACAAGGCAAACCGCAGCTCCGGCGCCGGTTTTCGCGGCGTCGGCATGGAGGAAGGACTTTCCATTCTGGCGGAAGTAAGGGAGAGCCGGAATGTTCCCGTGCTCACCGATATTCATACGGCTGAGCAGGCTGCCCCTGTGGCCGAAGTGGCGGACTATCTGCAGACGCCCGCCTTCCTCTGCCGTCAGACCGATCTCATTCTTGCGGCCGCTTCGACCATGAAGCCGGTGAACATCAAGAAGGGACAGTTCCTCGCCCCGTGGGAGATGGAAAACGTGCTCAAGAAGGCCCGTTCCACGGGCAACGAACGGATTTCTCTGTGCGAGCGCGGCACCAGTTTCGGCTACGGCAATCTGGTCGTGGATATGCGCGGCCTTGAGATCATGAAGAAGTTCGCTCCCGTGGTGTTTGATGCGACGCATTCCGTGCAGCTTCCGGGCGCACAGGGCTCGTGCAGCGGTGGTCAGCGGGAATTCGTGCCGACTTTGGCCCGCGCTGCGGCGGCCGTAGGCGTGGCGGGTATTTTCATGGAAGTGCATCCCGATCCGGACAAGGCTCCGTGCGATGGTCCCAATATGCTGGCAATCAAGGATCTGCCGGAATTTCTTTCTCTCATCAAGGCATTCGACGCCGTTGCCAAGGAGAAGCGCGCATGAGCATTATTGCCGTGATTCCGTCCCGGTATGCGTCCACGCGTCTTCCGGGCAAGCCGCTCGTGGACATCTGCGGAAAGCCCATGGTGCAGCATGTGTATGAAAGGGTACGCCAGGTTTCGCTGTTTGATGAGGTTCTGGTGGCTACGGATGACGAACGCATTGCTGCGGTCGTTGAGGGATTCGGCGGCGCGGCATGCATGACGAGTCCCGACTGTCCGTCCGGTTCCGACCGGCTTATCGAGGTGGCTACCTCGCATCCGGCGGATATTTATGTGAATATTCAGGGCGACGAGCCGCTGGTGGAACCGTCTTCCATTGAAAAGCTGGCGAAGGCCATGCTGGAGAATGGTGATCTTCAGATGGGAACGCTCTGCTATCCCATAACTGCGGAGCAGGCGCAGAATCCCAATCTGGTGAAGGTTGTGCGCGCTCATAACGGCAACGCTTTGTATTTCAGCCGCAGTCCCATTCCCTTCCCCCGTTCCGGAGGCATTGCTCCTTCGTACTTCGGGCATCTCGGCATGTATGCCTATCGCAGGGACTTTCTCATGAATTTCGGAAGCCTGCCGTATTCTCCTCTGGAAAATACGGAAAAGCTGGAGCAGCTGCGTGTGCTTCAGGCGGGCATTGCCATCCGGGTTCTTGAAGTGGAAGCCGCCGGGCCGGGAGTGGATACTCCCGAGGATCTGGAAGAAGTGCGACGCATCATCATGGAGCGTGCCGGACAATGAGCGCCATGACGTATCTTGAAGAAGCCAGACAGGTTCTGCGCGATGAAG
Organism: uncultured Desulfovibrio sp.; assembly: GCA_900553065.1. Classification (GTDB taxonomy): domain Bacteria; phylum Desulfobacterota; class Desulfovibrionia; order Desulfovibrionales; family Desulfovibrionaceae; genus Mailhella. Next base: position 14,749 of record USBZ01000002.1, read on the forward strand.
CGCAGGCGCTCCTTGTTCTTGCGGACGGTCTCGGGGAGAATTTTGAAAAAACGATACAGTGCCTTCTCGGTATCCGGGGGCGCATTGCGGTCACCGGCATGGGCAAGAGCGGTCATGTGGCACGGAAAATTGCGGCCACGCTGGCTTCCACCGGCTCGCCTGCGTATTTCATTCATCCGGCTGAAGCCAGTCACGGCGATCTCGGCATGATGACTCCCGATGACGCCGTGATCGCCATTTCCAATTCGGGCAATACGGCGGAGCTGACTGATATCGTGCTTTATGCCTCTCAGAACAACATGCCTCTGATCGCCATTACCAGAAATGCCGACAGTTTTCTGGGAAAGCACTGCGACTATCTTCTTCTTCAGCCGCAGCTGCATGAGGCCTGCCCGCTGGACTGCGCGCCGACCACCAGCACGACGGTGCAGATGGCGCTCGGCGATGCGCTGGCCATGTGCCTGCTGACGGCCCGTGGTTTCCGCAAGGAAGATTTCCGCCGCTTCCATCCCGGCGGATCGCTGGGCCAGAAGCTCTCCCTAGTGAAGGATCTCATGCATACGGGCGTATCCATGCCGCTGCTGCATCCCGATGCTCCCATGATGGATGTGCTGGCGGAAATGACCCGCAAGGGCTTCGGCTGTGTCGGCGTTATGGAAGGGGATACGCTGGTCGGCATCATTACCGACGGCGATCTGCGCAGACACATGGGGCCGAACATTCTTGAAAGTACGGCTTCTGAGCTGATGACCAGAAATCCCGTGTGTGTGGATGCCGCCATGCTGAGCGCCAAGGCGCAGGGCATCATGGAGGAACGCAAGATTACCTGCGTGTTTGTGGTGGACGAGCAGCACAGACCGCTCGGCATTCTGAGCATGCACGACATTCTTCAGTCCTGAGGGCGTTTCGGCAGGTGTTTATGCAGGCTGCCTCGCGGAATCAGCCTCGATCCGAAGGAATCGTTTCTTCAGACGGAAAAGAATAGTCGCCGTCTGTTTCGGCTGGGCAGCGAGGCTGTCGGCCCGAAGGATTGCGTACGATGATGAAAAAAAGGCTCCGACTGTCCCGTGCGGGACTTCCGGAGCCTTTTCTTATGCTCTTCGGGGAGAGAAAACGATCAGACTTCTTCCGTGCCTGTTCCGGCTTCGCCGGCCTGCTTCTTCAGCTCTCCAAGATCATAGGGAGTGGACTGGTAGACGAAGTAGTTGAGCCAGTTGGCGTAAAGAAGGTGGGCATGAGCACGCCAGGTCATGCGGGGGGCCTGGGTGGGGTCGTCGTTGGGATAATAGTTTTCCGGAATGTCGGGATTGATGCCTGCGGCAAGGTCGCGCACGTATTCCTTATTCAGCGTGTCGGCGTCATATTCGGAGTGGCCGGTAATGAAGATCTGCTTTCCGTTATCGGTGGATATGGCATAAAGTCCGGCCACGGGAGAGGATGCCAGAATCTTGAGCGCAGGTTCCTTTTCCACATCTTCCCTGTCCACGGTAGTGTTTCTGGAGTGGGGCACCATGAAGACGTCGTCGAACCCGCGGAAGAGAATGGAACCGATATGGTCCACCTGATGGGGATAGATGCCGGAAATCTTTCTGGGCAGGAGGCGTTTCTGAATACCGTAGTGGTAGTACAGACCCGCCTGTGCGCCCCAGCAGATATGGAAGGTACTGTGCACATGGGTCTTGCTCCATTCCATGATTTCGCACAGTTCGTCCCAGTATTCCACTTCTTCGAAGGGCATGAGTTCCACGGGCGCGCCGGTGATGATCATGCCGTCGTAGTAGTTGTCGCGCACGTCTTCAAAGGTCTTGTAGAAGGAGAGCAGGTGGCTGCGGGGCGTATTCTTGGATTCGTGGCTGGAAGTGTGGATAAGTTCAAGTTCTACTTGAAGGGGAGTGTTGCCCAGAAGCCGTGAAAGCTGGGTTTCCGTGGCTATTTTCGTAGGCATGAGATTGAGAAGCAGAATCTTCAGCGGACGGATGTCCTGCGTCATGGCACGCGTTTCGGTGATGACGAAGATGTTTTCGCTGTTGAGCGTTTTTACGGCAGGCAGTTCATTGGGAATCTTGATGGGCATGGCATTCTCCCGGATGAGGAACGGAAGGGATCGGAAGGGCGGGCTGAGCGGCAAAAGGGCCTTCCGGTATCCGGAAGGCCCTTTTCTTATCAGCGGTTGGCGGCCAGAGCCTGATCAATGTCGGCAATGAGATCTTCGGCGTTCTCTATGCCGCAGGAGAAGCGCACGAGTTCGGGCAGAATGCCGCAGTTGCGCAGTTCTTCATCGTTCATCTGGCGATGCGTGGCGCTGGCCGGATGCAGGCAGCAGGTACGGGCGTCGGCCACATGGGTTTCGATGGCGGCGATGCGCAGATGCTTCATGAAGTTTTCCGCAGCCTTGCGGCCGCCCTTCACACCGAAGCTCACCACGCCGCAGGAACCGTTGGGCAGGTATTTCTGAGCAAGTTCATGATACTTGTCGCCGGGCAGGCCGGGGTAGCGCACCCAGTCCACCATGTCGCTGCGGCTGAGGTATTCGGCTACGGCCAGGCCGTTTTCGCAGTGACGGGCCATGCGCACATGCAGGCTTTCAAGGCCGAGATTCAGCAGGAAGGCGTTCTGCGGAGCCTGAATGGCGCCGAAGTCGCGCATAAGCTGGGCGGTCGCCTTGGTGATGTAGGCCGCGGCATTGCCGAACTTGGTGACGTAGGTGATGCCGTGATAGCTTTCGTCGGGCGTGCAGAGACCGGGGAACTTTTCGGCATGAGCCATCCAGTCGAACTTGCCGGAGTCCACGATGCAGCCGCCTACGGCCGCACCATGACCGTCCATGTACTTGGTGGTGGAGTGCACCACGATGTCCGCGCCCCATTCAATGGGACGGCAGTTCACGGGCGTGGCGAAGGTGTTGTCGATGATGAGCGGCACGCCGTGGGCATGAGCAGCCTTGGCAAAACGTTCAATGTCGAGCACCACAAGGGCAGGATTGGCGATGGTTTCACCGAACACGGCCTTGGTGTTGGGGCGGAAGGCGGCTTCGAGTTCTTCGTCCGTGCAGTCGGGAGAAACGAAGGTGAAGTCGATGCCCATGCGCTTCATGGTGACGGCGAACAGATTGTAGGTACCGCCGTAGATGGTGGCGGAGGCTACGATGTGATCGCCCGCACCGGCCAGGTTGAAGACGCTGAAGAAGGAGGCCGCCTGACCGGAAGAGGTGAGCATGGCAGCGCTGCCGCCTTCGAGAGCGGCAATCTTGGCGGCGACATAGTCGTTGGTGGGGTTCTGAAGGCGGGTGTAGAAATAGCCGCTGGCTTCAAGGTCGAACAGCTTGCCCATGTCCTCGCTGGTATCGTACTTGAACGTGGTGCTCTGGATGATGGGGATCTGACGGGGTTCGCCGTTGCCGGGCGTGTAGCCGCCCTGAACGCAGGTGGTTTCGATATGCTTGCTCATGCGATATCCTTTTAATGCTTGGAAGCGTGTTTCTATGCCTGTTGTGCCTGCCGTGCCTTTTTTATCAGGGCGCAGACAGGGCCTGGGAACAAAAATAAAAAAGCCCGTGCTTGTCGCACGGGCTTTCTGCCGTCATGGATCAGACATGAGGAAAGACCGGTGCGACGTATGGTTCGCCCCTGCACATGCGCTCGTCAAGAAGATCAAGAAAGTATTCCATATCATGCCTGCCTTTGATATAACTCTATATCTGGAAATCCTTATATAGAGGGCTTTCAAAAATGTCAAGTCCTGTTGTTCGGAACCTGCGGATTTTCTTCATTTCTGTCTCGAAGGTGTTGTGGGGCAGGCTGGTCGGTGCGGAAAAATTGTCAGCAAAAACGAGTTTTGCCCTGGGAGGCGGTATGGCATTGGGCTGTTCGCGGACAGGTTTTCGCATGAATGGAAGCGATACTTTCATCGTTTTTCCGGCAAGCTCTCCGGAAAAGTACAGGCCTTTGCCAGGAGAGGGCCAAGGCCTGCATGGAGGATGCCGCGTGGCGGCAGTGCTGATGGTAAGAAGCGTTTTTCGTGGGTGACGTCGGTCATTCTTTTCAGACGATCGACCCGGCGCAAGGCCTTCTACGGAAGCTGTTCGTAGGAAGCGTTGTCTACGGCTTCCAGCCATTCGTTGGAGATCTCGTCACCGGGAACTTCAACGGCCAGATGGGAGAACCAGCTGTCCTTGGCGGCTCCGTGCCAGTGTTTGACCCCGGCCGGAATGATGACCACGTCCCCGGAATGAAGTTCCCGAGCCTGTTTGCCCCATTCCTGATACCAGCCCCGTCCGCCGGTGCACAGGAGAATCTGTCCGCCGTTGCGCGTGGCGTGGTGAATGTGCCAGTTGTTGCGGCATCCGGGTTCAAAGGTCACGTTGCCTATGACGACGCCTTCGGTGGAAAGCATGTTGAGCCAGCTGTTGCCGACAAAATACTTGGCATAGGCGGTATTGGCCTCGCCGCGGGGAAAAAGATCGGTGAAGGTATTCATGTCTGCTCCTGTGGAAGCCGGGTTGAAAAGAGTCCGTATTGCGGTTGTCTGAGGAGCCGGGAAATGCTGTTGTGTCATTCCGGGACGCTCAGACAATTATCGTATGACTTACGATAGTGCTGAAGCTGCGTCTTTGCCAGTGACGGTCCTCTCGATTTCTTGCACGATTCTCTTGGCGCTTGTTGGAGCGAACCATCGGGCCGGTTCTTTCTGGATCTCTCCGTATCGGTTTCAACCGAGCTTTTTTCCGGTCGCGCGGAAATAGAGGGTAAAGCCGGAGAGCGTAAGCAGCACGGCTCCCGCAAGAATGACGGCGGCGGCAAGAAAGATGCCCGACGTACCCGAGGCGTCGTAGATGTTGCCTCCCAGCGCCGCGGCTGTTCCTATGGAGAACTGTATGGCGGCCACGGAAAGTCCGCCGGCGATTTCCGCCTTGTCGGTCAGCGTGAGCGCTATCCATGCCGTCCAGCCGACGCAGAGCATGCCGAACAGAAATCCCCAGAGCAGAAGCGCGGGAATACTGATGAGGATGCGGTCGGAAAAGAAGAAGAGAACCGCCGCCGTGATGACCAGCGTCACATGCATGCCTGCCATGGTAAGGCGGAAGTTTCTGTTCAGGAGACTTCCGGCAAGAAAGGTGCCGAGGGTATTGCTGACGCCGTAGGCCAGAAGCATAGCGGAAAGTGACGCGGCTTCCAGATGCAGATCATGCTGCAGATAGGGGCGAAGATAGGTGAACAGCGTGTGGTATCCGCCGTAGGCAAGAATGGTTGCGAGAAAGCCCGCCAGCGCCCAGCGCGTTTTCAGCAGGGAGATCATGCCGCCAAAGTCGTTGCCCGGCCGGGGCGGAAGATGCGGCAGGCTGAAAAATTGCCAGAGCAGGGAAACGGCTCCGGGAATGATGGAGAGCAGAAAAACGTTTCTCCAGCCGACGGCTTCTTCCAGCAGGCTGGCCAGAGGCAGGGCGATGATGGTGGCTACGGATACGCCTGCATAAATGATGCTCAGCGCCCGCGGAATATCTTTGGAAGGAACGAGCTGTATGGTGACGGCCGAGGCCAGAGACCAGAATCCGCCGACGCATATGCCGAGAAGTCCTCGTCCAAGAAGGAGCATGACGTAGTTTGTCGCCGTGGCGACCAGCAGATTGGAAACAATGAGCAGGACGGACAACATGAGCAGGATGCGTCTCCTGTCGGTGTGCCGGGTGAGCGGAGCAAGCAGAAGACTGGTGAGCATGGCCAGCGCTCCGACGGAGGTGACGGTCTGTCCGGCCATGCCTTCGGAAATGGCAAGACCGTCGGCAATGGGCGTGAGCAGACTTACGGGAATGAATTCGGCCGAAATGAGGCAGGTGACTCCCATGAAGAGGGAAAACACCGCGGACCAGCGGGCCTTGCCCGCAGAGGAAGACAACGAATCGTGAGTCATGGGAATTTCCGGAAAGAAAAGGGAAGAAAGTCGGCCCGCCGGGAATGCGGCGGGCCTTCGGATCTCGCTTCAGCAGTATGCTGAAGGCGTTTTTATACTTTTTTTTGGGGGAATTCTGCCGGAGCGTCCGGACATGGGCTGCAGAGATCAGCGTACTTCCGGCCGGGCTTTATCCGTCTTTTTTTGCCAGATGCGCTCCGAAGAATCGTCCGAGTTCTTCAAAATGAAAGCGTGCTTCGGGCATGTCTTCATTCATGTGATACTGCGCGTGGGAGAGGCCTTCGAACACGATGAGATCCGCGGGCACGCCGGCCTGTCTCAGCTTGAGATGCATCCGTACCGTGTTGCTGAGGAAGAGGTCGCGGGTACCGGAGGTGAGAAGTACGGGGGGAAATCCGCTTACGTCGCCGTAAACGGGGGAAAGGAAGGGATCCTTCATGTCGTGCCCGTCTGCGTAGAGCTGTGCCGCTCCGGCAAGCCAGCCGTCATAGCTGACAAGAATGTTGTCCACTTCTTCGTTGGTGAAGTAGCTGTCTCCTGTTTTGGTCATGTCGGCCCAGGGAGTACCGGCGGCCAGGGCGGCAGGCAGAGGAAGCCCTTCGGCCTTGGCCTGCAGGGCGAGAATAAGCGTCATGGCTCCGCCTGTGGACGTGCCGAATACCCCGATGTTCCGGGCAGGCGTGGAGGCAAGAAGTTCCCGGTACACGGCAAGAGCGTCGTCGATGGCGGCCGGATAGGGATGTTCGGGCGCCATTCTGTAGTCAACGGAAATGATTTTATAGCCGCCGATGCCCGCCATGAGCAGCGCTTCCTGCGTTCCTGCTTCTCCCGGACCGAGAACATAGCCGCCGCCGTGAAGATGCAGCAGAATGCGACCGTCGTCGACATGATGTTCAGGTTCAATGATGTACACGGGAACACCGGCCATGGTACTTCTGGTGCTGGTGACGCCAAGCTTTTCCTTGAGGGCGGGAAGACTTTTCAGCTGGGCCTGCGTCATGGCGTCGATCCACTGCTTCCACGCTTCAGGCGTTGTCGGCGGTGTGTTCCAGCCGTCGGGAAGGCCTGCGGCGATCATGGCGCCGAGTTCGGGACTGACGGTTTCAGGCACGGGAAACGTTGTTTCTCTGCTCTGGGCCTGAAGAGCGTTGCCGAAGGTGAGCAGGGCGGCAAGCAGTACCGGGGCGATTCTGTTCATGGGAACTCCGGGGCATCTGAACGGCAGATGGCTGAAAAGTTTTCCGATATGAGTTTGTTATAGAAAAGCGGAAAACTGATAGCAAATACTTATATTGAATGACAGGATATGCTTTACAGGCATATAATTGAACGATAAAAAAGAACGGTACGGGGAATATGCCGGGTACGAAGGCTGACCGGGACGAGGCGGCGATGACGGGCGTTTTGTCATGCTCCCGGCAAAAAGGGAAAACGACATGGAACTGAGAGTACTTCGATATTTTCTGGCCGTAGCGCAGGAGGAAAGCGTGTCGCGTGCGGCGGAGCTTCTGCATGTGACGCAGCCGACTCTATCCAGACAGCTCATGGACCTTGAAGATGAGCTGGGCACAAGATTGTTTCTGCGGGGCGGGCGGAGAATGACGCTTACGGAAGAGGGGATGTTTCTTCGCAAGAGAGCGCAGGAGATTGTTTCTCTGGCCGACCGCACGAGCGCCGAATTCCGCAATTCTTCGGAAGACATCAGCGGCGACGTTCACATAGGCGGGGGAGAAACGAGAGGCATGCGGTACATTGCCGAAGTTGCCTGCATGCTTAAAAAAGCGCATCCGCACGTTTCCTATCATCTTTTCAGCGGCAATGCCGCCGAGGTCATGGAAAGGCTGGACAACGGACTGGTGGATTTCGGGGTATTCATCGAGCCGGCGGATCTTTCCCGATACGAGTACATACGGCTGTCCGTTGCAGACAGATGGGGAGTGCTCATGCGTTCGGACAGCCCCCTCTCTGCAAAGTCCGTGCTCGGACCGGACGACGTGGCGCCTCTTCCGCTCATCTGTTCCCGCCAGGCTCTTGTGGCCAACGAGATTTCAGGCTGGCTGGGAAAGAGCTTCGACAGGCTGAACGTGGTGGCCTCCTACAATCTGTTGTACAATGCCTCCATACTGGTGGAACAGGGACTTGGCTATGCGCTCTGTCTGGACGGTATCGTACGCTGTGCAGACGGCGGACCTCTCTGCTTCCGTCCCCTTGCGCCAAAGCTGGAGGTCGGTCTTGCCGTCGCCTGGAAGAAGTATCAGATTTTTTCCCGTGCTGCGGAAAAGTTTCTGGAAATGCTGCAGAAAAAGCTGGCTGAGCATGGCGCGTCTTCCGGACTGCCGCACTGAGGATCAGTCTTTTCCGGCTCCGCGACATGTTATGGCGGCCTGTGCATGAGAAGATCAGACGTCCCTCGTTCCGGAAGGACGGAAGAATTCATAAAGAAGGCCGCCTCCCCGGGGAGACGGCCTTTTATCATGACTGTTTCATGATGCCTACACGGTGATCAGTTCGTATTCGCTGCTGCCGAGACCGATGGCTTCGGCATGCCTGATCTGACTGCGCCAGTCCGTGGAGGGATGGATGCTGGTGAAGTGGTCGTGCTGACCGTGGTCGCACTGGCCGAGCACGCTGGAGGCGATGACGGGAGCCGCGTTCACGGCATCGATGCAGGCCTTGTCCAGCGCCACAGGGTCGAAGCTGGCGAACATGCCGATATCCGGCACCACGGCGGCGTCGTTTTCACCGTGGCAGTCGCAGCAGGGGGAAACCTGATTGACGATGCTGATATGGAAGCAGGGGCGTCCCTGAACGACGGCCTTGGTGTACTCGGCCATGCGGCGGTTGAGAATACCGCTGTCGGCATCGGTGGCGTTGGAAATGGCGTCGAAGTTGCAGGTGGCTATGCAGCGGCCGCAGCCTACGCACAGATCGTGATTGATGACGGCCTTGTGATCTTCGCCGTAGGAAATGGCAGACTGCGCGCAGAAGCGGGAGCAGGTACGGCAGCCGCGGCACTTTTCCGGATCGATCGTCGGCTTGCCGAGGCAGTGCATGGCCATCTTGCCGGCGCGGCTTCCGCAGCCCATGCCGATGTTCTTGATGGTTCCGCCGAAGCCTGTCATTTCATGTCCCTTGAAGTGGGTGAGGGAAATGAAGATGTCGGCATCCATGATGGTGCGGCCGATAAGGGCGCTCTTGAATTCCGTGCAGCCTTCCAGCGGCACTTCCACGTCGTCGGTACCTTTCAGGCCGTCGGCAATGATGATCTGGCAGCCCGTGCTGAGCGGGGAGAAGCCGTTTTCATTGGCGGCGTCCATGTGTTCCAGCGCATGCTTGCGACGTCCGACATAAAGGGTGTTGCAGTCGGTGAGGAAGGGACGTCCGCCGAGAGCCTTGACGCGGTCGACCACGACGCGGGCAAAGTTGGGACGAAGGAAGGAAAGGTTGCCGGGTTCGCCGAAGTGCATCTTGACGGCAACGAACTTGTTTTCAAAGTTAATGTTTTCAATGCCTGCGGTGCGGATGAGCTTGTCCAGCTTTTCCAGCAGGCTTGTGCCCACTTTGCAGCGCATGTCGGTGAAGTAGACTTTGGATGCGGCCATATGTTTTCCTCCTGATGCGGTTGGAGTCTGAGGTTATGCGTGTTGTCTGTCGTAAAAGCCGGAGAGCGATTCCTGCACCGACAGAACGGGCCGGGGCCGGTTCGGTACGGCGGCATGAACGCTCTGCAGAAGCGCGGAAGCAAGGGCGTCCGGCAGAAGAGCCATGTCGGACGCAGTCAGGTGCAGCTCAAGCCTGTCCGGGGCGACGAGTCGAAGACGGAAGTCCACCTGCGGCAGGCCTGCCTCCGCAAGCGTATGTCTGACGGACTGCTCTCCTGCGGCGATGTCGGCCAGCGTTTCCGCATCGGGCCTTGCTCCGTAGGGAAGTCTGGTCAGCAGGCAGGGGCGGGGCTTCTGCCACGGAATGGTCATGCCGGTTTCTTCGGCCAGCAAGTGTATATCGTTCTTGGTCAGTCCGGCAAGCGCAAGGGGCGAGATGACGCCGAGTTCCCGCACGACCCGGATGCCGGGGCGATAGGCCGAGGCATCGGAGGCGTTGGTGCCGTCGCACAGCGGCAGATCGGATTCCTGCGCAAGGCGGGAGAACATGGCGTATTTACAGGCATAGCAGCGGTCTCGGGCGCCTTCGGCCACTGCAGGAACGGACAGCGTGTCCACGGGAATTTCCCGAAAGTCGAGCTGCTGCGCTCCGGCCCATGCGCGGGCGAAGTCGCTTTCTTCGGGCGGAACATGCGGGCCCGTAATGTGCAGAAGCACCGGCTGAAACTTCAGCAGCTTCGCGGCATGGGCCAGAAAACGGCTGTCGAGTCCGCCGGAGTAGGCGAGGGCGAAGCGGCCGTTGTCCGCCGTTTCGTCAAGAACGCGCTGAAGGCCGGAAAGAGGCGAAATGGACATGATGAGTCGGAGTATCCTTTGCGGCTTAGTTTTCTTCCGGGCGTCCGCAGGCGAAGATGGCGCCGTTCGGAGCGTCTTCAAAAACGCGGCTGCCGTAGATGATGGCCTTCTTTTCCACGGTCATGGCGGGCCAGGGGCCGAATTCGGCCTTCAGGGCCTTGAGCAGAGCCATGGCCGTAGGCGTGACGGTTTCTCCGTGTCCGGGGAAGGGGCGTACGGGGATGCCTTCCATAAGTTCCAGCACTGCGGGAGCCGGAACTGGAATGATGCCGTGGGCACAGTGCACAAAGCCGTCGCTCATGGGCAGAGGGCTGACGACGAAGCGGGACGGAGACAGCCTGTGGAACAGCTCGCAGGTCATGCAGATGTCCAGAATGCTGTCCAGAGCACCGACTTCATGAAAGTGCACCTCGGCGGGCGTTCTGCCGTGCACGGCGCCTTCGGCTTCGGCCAGCAGCGTGAAGGTGCGCGAGGCAGTGGCCTTGGCCTCGTCGCTCATGCCCCCGGAGGCGATGATGGAGAGAATGTCGGCCAGCGTTCTGTGCTCATGCTGATGGGGAAGCGAGACTTCCGCGTGCCAGCCGCCGATGTGGTTGACTTCCTTGCGCACCAGCTGCACGCTGCCCGACAGCTCGGGCATGATGGCGGAAAGATGCGCTTCCAGCTCTTCCTTCGTGATGCCCGTCATGCAGAGCAGGCCGGCAAGAAGGATGTCGCCGGAAAGGCCGGAGTGAGCGCGTATGGTCAGCACGGGAGAAAGGTCGACCGGAGCATGATGGTGTTCGTGGGCGTGCGAATGCTTGTGATGTTCGTTGCTCATAGATTGTTTACCACTCGTGCCGCGGCGCAGGCGGCGCCGTAGCCGTTGTCGATATTCATGACGGCAATGCCGGGAGCACAGCTGGAAAGCATGCTGGAGAGCGCTGCCTGACCGCCTTTGGCCACGCCGTATCCTACCGACGTGGGAACGCCGAAGACGGGGCGCGGCGTCAGGCCGCCAAGAACGCTGGCCAGCGCGGCATCGAGTCCGGCCACGACGATGACGGCCTGAAAGCTGTTGATTTCCTCCAGCCGTTCGGCCAGCCTCCAGAGACCGGCCACGCCGCAGTCTTCAAAGACTTTGTGCGCTATGCCCAGATATTCCAGTGTACGCGCGGCCTCCCAGGTGACGAAGCCGTCGGCGGTACCGGCGGAAACGACGGCCACGCGCCCCTGCGTCCTGGGGGGCAGAGCGTCGCCGAAGGCCGTGCGCGACAGGGCATGGTAGTCATAGCGCGCCCTGATCTGTGCAGGCATACGTTCGAAGATGTCGGGCGCGAGTCTCGTGAACAGAATGGGACGACCTGAGCCTTTGCCGAACTGTTCCATGAGCTCCTGCACGGCCGCAAAGGGTTTTCCTTCGCAGAAGACCGCTTCGGGCAGACCGATGCGCGCGGTCCGGGCGTGATCAAAAAGGATGCCGTGATTCATAAAGATTCCTCTTGAGAAGGAGATAGCGTTACCGACGCCTTTTCGCAAGCGCCTCTCAACCGGTCTCCGTCTTTCCTGTTAAGATATAGATTGAAGTAGAAGAGCGTGCCAGACATGATCCTTCCTTTTTCTTGCCTGATTCTGCTGACGACAGGAAAAGCTTCGACAAAAGAGCCGGATTGTTGTCCGGGCGGAAAGGGAAGAGACTGGCTCAGGCAGAATCGGGCAAGATACGGAGAGAATCGTATCTGTTCTTTGGGCAGGCTCCGTGTATGATGGTGATAAGGTAAGAAGGGCATATCGCCGAGACATGATCCTCGACATGACCAGGAGGTCGGACATGAGCATTTCCCGACGGAATTTTCTCAGAGCAGGCGCGGCCGTGGCCGGAACGCTGGCAGCAGGTTTCGGACTGCCGAACGGAGGTTCTGCGGCGGAAAAACGCGCCGTAGTGTATGCGACGAAATCTCTCGACAGTGAAACGTTGCGCAAAATGTATTCGCTGGTATGCGGAGAAATCACGGGGAGAGTCGCCGTCAAGCTGCATACCGGCGAGCCGGGAGGGCCGAACATCCTGCCCAGAGAGTGGGTGCGCGATCTTCAGGCGACCATTCCGCAGAGTACCATCGTGGAGTGCAACGTGCTGTATCCCAGTCCGAGGCAGACGACGGCCGGACACCGGGAAGTGCTGAAGCAGAACGGCTGGACGTTCTGCCCTGTGGACATCATGGACGCCGAAGGCGATGCCGTGCTTCCGGTACGGGGCGGGCGTCATCTGAAGGAACTGGCCGTGGGCGCGCATCTTCTGAACTACGACTCCATGCTGGTGCTCACGCATTTCAAGGGGCATACCCTCGGCGGCTACGGCGGTTCCCTCAAGAATATTTCCATAGGTTGCGCTTCGGGATCCGTGGGCAAGCAGCAGCTGCATCGGGTGACGCCCGAAGGCAGCTGGCCGGGCGGCGCGCTTTTCATGGAACGCATGGTGGAAGGCGGCAAGGCCATTGTCGATCATTTCAACGGTCATATGGCCTATATCAATGTGCTGCGCAATATGTCGGTAAGTTGCGACTGCGAGGGAACGGCGGCCGAACCTGTGCTTCTGCCGGACCTCGGCATGCTGGCGTCAACGGATCTGCAGGCGGTGGACCGGGCTTCCGTGGACATGATCTATGCGCTGCCGGAAAAGGTGCGTGCGCCGCTGGTGGAACGCATGGAGAGCAGAGAAGGCCTGCGTCAGCTTTCCTATATGAAGGAACTCGGGCTGGGAAGCAGCGAGTACGAGCTGGTATGGGTCTGAGGTTCGGGCGGTGCTGCTTCCGCATCCGCCGACCGAAAAGAGTATCCGTAGCGGGGCTGCGCAGCTTTTGTTTATGCGCGGCCCCGGACGTTTTTTAAACGGAAAGAAAACACTCTTCTGCGAAACAAAAAAGCTCAGGATATCTATCCTGAGCTTTCTCATATTCAACTGGTGCCGAAGAAGAGACTCGAACTCTTACTCCCGAACGGGAACTAGACCCTGAACCTAGCGTGTCTACCAATTTCACCACTTCGGCGCAGGAATGTTTCTAGTAAAATTGCTTTCGTTTGGCAAGCATTTTTTTTCATATTTTGAAAATTTTATGTCGAAGCCTTCCAGCAGCGCACGAAATGACCGTCGGCAACGGCCGAAAGCGGGGGCGCCTGGCGGCACTGCTCCGAGGCATGGGGGCAGCGCGGGCGGAAGCTGCAGCCTTCCGGAAGTTCCGAGGGCAGGGGCACCATGCCGGGAATGGAGGGCAGTCTGTGGCTGGCATGATTGCCCACCAGCGGCGCACAGGCCATCAGTCCTCTGGAATAGGGATGGAGGGGATGGGAGAAGAATTCCGAAACCGGTGAAATTTCCATCAGCTCCCCGGCATACATGACGGCTACGTCGTCCGCGGCTTCCGCCACCACGCCGAGATCGTGCGTGATGAGCAGAACGCCCATGTCGCGCTCACGGGCAAGGCGGCCGAGAAGACGGAGAATCTGCCCTTGTATGGTGATGTCGAGCGCCGTGGTCGGCTCGTCCGCGAGAAGCAGCTTAGGCGCACAGGCAAGAGCCATGGCGATCATGACTCTCTGGCGCATGCCTCCGGAAAACTGATGAGGATAATCGCCCAGTCTGCGCCTGGGATCGGGAATGCCTACCAGCTCCAGAAGCTCGACCGCCTTTTCCTCCGCCTCGCGCCCATGCAGGCCCCGATGAATTTCCAGAGGCTCCGTAAGCTGCCTTCCGATGCGCAGTACCGGATTCAGGGAGGTCATGGGCTCCTGAAAGATCATGGAAATGTCCCGTCCGCGCTTCTGACGCATGGCCTTTTCGTTCAGAGAGCGCAGATCCTCTCCGTCAAAGAGCAGAGAGCCTGCCGTGATGCGGCCGGGACGGGGAAGCAGCTGCATGATCGAGAAGGCTGTCATGCTTTTCCCCGAGCCGGATTCTCCCACAAGGCAGAGCGTGCGGCCCCTGAACAGCTGGAAGCTGATGTCGCGCACGACGGAAACGGAACCGAAGGACACGGTAAGATGCTGGACGTCAAGCAGAGGAGACATGGCGATGGCCGGTTGGCAGAGGTGAAGACAATCTCCGCCGGGCATGGCGGAGGAAAACGGTTCCTGCCGACTATGCCACAGCTTGTTTTCATGGGCAAGAAGGCGGGCGCATGATTTGACAAGACCGGAGCGTAAGCTTAGCTTGTTGAAACCGCATTTCGTGTCGAAAAGGCCGGAACAGGGGGGCCGAAGGATTTTGCTGCAGAAAACGCGCGCAGCTTTCCTGTGCCGATTGCCGGACCTGTCGACATGAGAGAGACAGAACCTCAGTATTTTTTATAAGGATAGTGCCATGAGCATACCTCTTCGTTCCCTTCCCGTGGGTCGCAAGGCGCGCATCGCCTCTGTCCGGGCCGACGGAGAACTGGGCCGCCGCATCCGTGACATGGGGCTGGTGACAGGAGCCGAAGTGGAAGTGATAGGCCGCGCTCCGCTGCGCGACCCCGTAGCCCTTCGTCTGCCGGGCTTTACGCTGAGCCTGCGCAACAATGAAGCTGATTATATACTGGTGGAGATGACGGACTGATGTCTTACTTTCATCATTCCGATGAAGGACAGCCGCGCAGCGGTCTGCCCACCCTCGCGCTCGCCGGTAACCCCAACTCGGGCAAGACGACATCGTTCAACGCGCTGACCGGAGCGCGTCAGCATGTGGGCAACTACCCCGGCATTACGGTGGAACAGAAGGAAGGCATCGCCCACTGCAACGGGGAATCCATACGCATCATCGACCTTCCCGGAGCCTACTCGCTGACGGCCTATACCCAGGAAGAGCGCGTGGCCCGTCGGGTCATCGGCCGGGAAAAGCCGCTGGCCGTCATGGCTCTGCTCAATGCCGGAGCGCTGGAGCGTAATCTGTATCTGGCTGTCCAGCTTATGGAAATGGGCGTTCCCGTATCCATCGGCCTGAACATGATGGACGAAGCCAGAGCCATGGGCATGAGCATCGACGTGCCGCAGCTTTCCAGCCGTCTGGGCGTTCCGGTGGTGGAAACCGTGGCCAGAACGGGGGAAGGTCTGCAGGAATATCTTCAGGAAACCGTGGCCTTCGGGAAGAAGCACGAAGGACAGCCCTGGCGGCCGCTGCACATTTCCTACGGCCCTGATCTGGATCCGGTGCTGGAGCATCTGACGGAATCGCTGGACAAGGAGGGCGTGGGTTGCTCGCCGTATCCCACCCGCTGGCTGGCGCTGAAGCTGCTGGAAAACGACTCCGAAATTCTTTCCGAACTGAGCCACGACAAGCCTGAAGTCATGGCCCACGTCAAGGAACATATCGACGAGGTGGAGGCGCACCTCAAGGCGACGCTCGGAACCAGCGCCGAAGCCATCATTGCCGACTACCGTTACGGCTACATCAGTTCGCTTCTGCGCGGCGTGCTCACGCGGCGTGACGACATCGCTCAGCGCATGGATCTGTCCGACAGAGCCGACCGTATTCTGACGCATCAGTTCCTCGGTCCGCTCATCATGCTCGGCATCATGTACCTTATGTACCGCATCACGTTCTCGCTCGGTGAAATCCCCATGAACTGGGTGAGCGCGTTCTTCGTCTGGCTGCGGGAGCTGGTTGATTCCTGCATGGCCGACGGAGTGCTCAAATCCATGATCACGTCCGGCGTCATCGACGGCGTGGGCGGCGTCATGTGCTTTGTGCCTCTCATTCTGCTGATCTTCATGCAGATCGCCATTCTGGAAGACTCGGGATATATGGCGCGCATGGCCTATATGCTGGATCGCATCTTCCGTATATTCGGCCTGCACGGCGCTTCCGTGGTGCCCTACATTCTCGGCGGCGGCATAGCCGGCGGCTGTGCGGTACCCGGCATCATGGCGGCGCGTACGCTGCGAAGCCCCCGTGAAAAACTGGCCACGCTTCTTACCGTGCCGTTCATGGCCTGCGGAGCCAAGCTTCCGGTGTTCATCGTGTTTTCCGGCGTGTTCTTTCCCGGCAACGAAGCGCTGGTCATGTTCGGCCTTACCCTCACGGGCTGGGTCGTGGCCATGCTGGCCGCCCGCGTGCTGCGTTCCTCGTTCATCAAGGGGCCTGCCACGCCGTTCGTCATGGAGCTGCCTCCGTACCGCATGCCCACCATGCGGGGCATGATCATTCATGCCGGCGAGCGGACCTGGGAATATCTGAAGAAAGCCGGAACCGTCATTCTTGCCATATCCATTGTCGTATGGGCGGCCATGGCCTATCCGGGCCTTCCCGAAGACAGAGTGAAGGCTCATGAGGTGACGCTGGCCGACATTCAGGCGCAGCTGGAGGCTTCGGATCCGGGCTCTGCCGCGTATCGTTCTCTGGAACAGGCGCTGCAGGAAGAAAACGGCCGCTTCAGCGAAGAATCACTGCGCTACACCGTGGCGGGCCGTATCGGTACGGCCATGGAGCCTGTGACCCGTTATGCGGGCTTCGGCTGGGAGGCCAACATTGCGCTTCTCGGCGGTCTGGCCGCCAAGGAAGTCATCGTCACCACGCTCGGCACGGCGTATTCCCTGTATGATACGGAAGAGGATTCCTCAACGCTGGCGCAGTTCATTGCCTGGGACAAGAGCTGGAACATTCCCTCGGTTGTGGCCTTCCTGCTTTTTGTCCTTCTGTATGCCCCGTGCTTCGTGAGTCTGGTGACCATACGCATGGAAACCGGTTCCGCCAAATGGGCGCTGTTCAGCTTTGTGTTCAATACCTGTGTGGCCTTGCTGGTTGCCACCACGGCCTATCAGCTGCTCTCGCGCTGGTAAGTCGCAGCTTTCGAGACGAAAAAAGCGTCCGTTCCCTTCCGGGGCGGACGCTTTTTTCGTCTGATGTTTTCTTGAAGCTTCCGGGGGTCGCCTGAAAAGAAGCAGAAACTCCGACCCGGGCAGAAGCGGTCAGCCTGCAATGATGCTGAAGAGCAGGGAGTTTTCCAGCACCAGCGGCCTGTTGTGCATGAAGAAGACCGTGCCGTCTTCCGGAGCGGGCACTTCCCAGCGCGTGGAGCCGTCGTAGGGGTCGAGAATGCGGGCCAGCACCTGATCCCGCCTCACGGTGTCGTTGGGACGGCACATGGCGTACATGATGCCGGCACGGCGGGCTTTTACGTTGACGAGACTTTCATCCCGGATGATCTCGGAGTGATAGCCCGGATGGGTGCGGCAGCGTATGATGTCGTGTCTGGCCATGAAGCGCAGCACGGCCGCCAGACTTTCGTTGGCGGTGTCGGCATGAATGACTCCGCTGTGGCCGTCATAGATCGAAAAGGCCTGCGTATCCCATACCTGCCAGGTGTAGTTGAGACTCACGGTATCAATGGGACGCGGAGAATGCACAAGCGTGTAGGGCAGGCCGAAATCCTTGGCCAGCTCCAGATCCTCGTATCCGGTACGGATCGTGCTGACGTGAGGAATGCAGTCACCCGGAAGATAGTGGCTGGCCATCTGCACGCCGAAACGGTAGCCCTGTATATGCTCGAAGAGGGCTGCAGCGATGCGCTGCGTGGTTTCGCCGCGGCTGTAGCCGGGGAACATATTGTTGAGATCGGTATTGTCCACGGCCCAGAAGCGCTTGCCGATGTTCATGGCAAAGGGATTCACGGAAGGGATGACGAGAATTTCATGACCTTCCACAATGGTCCCTTCTTCCATGTCCTGCAGCCGGTTCACCAGACGGGAACAGATGAACTGCTGCTGGAGTTCATCGCCGCGCATGGCGCCCACATGCCCGATCCGAAGCGGAAGCCGTGAATGCGGAATTCATCGCGGAAGGGCGAGGGCAGAACGAAGAGAATTTCCCTTTTCATGCCGAGTGCTCCCGGTAGATGCGCGCCAGAAGGGCGCCTTCGTAGACGACGGGATAGGCTCTGATGGTGAAGACGAATCCCGGTTTTTCCAGCTTGATGTCCTGCAGTACAGTGCCGTGCAGAGGATCGACGATATGGCCGATGACCTGACCGGCCTCGGCGTGATTGGACTGCCGGATGAGAGGAATGAACACGCCGGAGGCGGAGGCGTTGATGAAGTCCACCGTGCCGTCGGTGGAAAGGATGGTCTTTTTGCCGGAGGTGTCCGGCACATCGCCGTGCCAGATGTCCAGGTGCCTCATGAGGTTGAGAATGCCGGCCACGAGCTGCTCGCCGTAGCTCTGCGTGATGCGCATGCCCACGCCCATTTCCACCACGAGCGTCGGCGTGCCCAGGGCATTGAGGGAATAGGCCAGCGTGGATTCAAGCACGGTGGCGGCCTCATGTACCCAGAGAAAGTCGAGATTGAGCAGTCGTGCCAGCGGCATGAGCGTGTCTGCCGAGTGCTGGTTGATGCGGACCTGCGGCACTTCGTAAAGAAAGATGTTGCTTGAATGGATGTCGATGACGACGTCCGCGCCGCGCAGATCCTGAAGGATGTTGTAGGTCGTGTTTTCCGCCATGCTTCCCATGGGATCGCCGGGGAAGATGCGGTTCATGTCGAGATCGAAGCCGGGCAGGGCACGGGTGATGGAATCTATGCCCAGCGGATTGAGCGCGGGGTAGATGTCCACGGTGCCGTCCAGCTCGGAAAGATGGCTCTGGAGCAGACTGCCGATGCGGTAGCAGATGTACTGACCTTCCAGCTCGTCGCCGTGCGTTCCGGTGACGATGCAGATCCTTTTTTTCCCGCTTCCGCTGCTGATGCTGTTCTTGAGAATGAGCAGATGCTCGTCCACGGGCAGTTCCGTGGAAATGACGGTTTTTATCATGGGCATCCTGCCGGGAAAAGTCCCGACGGCTGTCGGTGAGTCGAAGAGGCGTACCGGCGGGGGCTTCCGCTTTTTCGGCGTATGTTTCCGGGCGCGGAGAAACGCGGCCGGAGTGCCGAAAAAACGGAGGCGGGAAGACTCCCGTCTCCGTTTCGGAATCTACCGATCAGAGGCTGCTGATGGCGTCGGCAATCTCGTCGAGCCAGGGGCTGTCCACCGCCTCGATGGCACCCTGGTCGCAGGCGCGGGCGATGGCGGGATCGATGGGCAGTCTGGCGATGTGCTTGATGTCGTACTGGCGGGCGATGTCTTCCAGATGGCTTTCACCGAAGATGGAGTGACGCTTGCCGCAGTCCGGGCATTCAAAGTAGGACATGTTTTCCACGAGACCGAGAACGGGAACGTTCAGGCCGTCGAGTCTGGCCATGTTCACGGCCTTTTCCACGATCATGGACACAAGTTCCTGCGGGGAGGTGACGATCACGATGCCGTCGATGGGCAGGGACTGATAGACCGTGAGCGGCACGTCGCCGGTTCCCGGAGGCATATCGACGAACATGTAGTCCACGTTGTTCCAGATCACTTCGGACCAGAACTGAGTGACCACGTTGGCGATGACGGGGCCGCGCCACACCACGGGATCGGTGTCGTGTTCGAGCAGCAGGTTCATGGAGGCGATATCCACGCCGGTGGCGGAGCGGACGGGGTTCAGGCCGAGCTGCGTGCCGGACATGCGCTGGGTGAGGCCGAACAGACGAGGAATGGAAGGACCGGTGATGTCGGCATCGAGCACGGCGGCATGGGAGCCGCGGCGCTGCATCTTGGAGGCGAGCATGCCCGTGACGAGGGACTTGCCTACGCCGCCCTTGCCGCTCACGACGCCGATGACCTTCTTCACTGTGGAGAACTTGTGAGGCTTCACCTTCATATCGGCAGGTTCGGTGCGTTCTGCGCAGTCCTGGCCGCAACTGCCGCAGTTGTGATCGCAATCGCTCATAGTAAGACTTCCTTTGTTGTCCCGGCAGACGGTTTGCCGGGTAATGTACGTCCCCTTCCTATAGTTCTTTCCCCGGCCTCTGACAAGTCGGATGCTGATTTGAATATTCCGTGGCGGAGCGGGGAGAGGAGAAGGCGATGGGAGCGGAAGGCGACCGGTCTTGACGATGTTTTTTCATGCGGGCTAAGGTGACCCGGCGGACGGGCAGGCTGTGCCCGCCGGAATCAGCGTCGTGGAGGTCGCATGCTCAGCTTTGAATTTCATGATGCCGCGGGCAACGTGCATCCTTTTGCAACCTACGCGGAGGCGGAAGCCTTTGCGCTCGGCTGCGGCTATGTGTTTGTGACCAGCCGCAGCGTGATGGAAGGGGAAAAGGCCAGAATTTCCTATTTTCTCGCCGCATCCGACGTGCCGGCCGGGGCTTCGGGAGAGGCGGCGCTTCTGCCCGTGCTTCTGGCGAAGTATCCGGAGTGGAAGGAGCCGCGCATCATGCCGGTACTGACGGCTGACGACTGAGTGTTCGGCCGGAGGAGAGGCCGCTGTTTCCGGGCGGCCGGGCTCATGATTATGATGATGCCGGCTCCGTCACGCGGAGCCGGCATCTTTTATCCTGTGTGAAAGTCAGAGCGCCTCGTGCATGGCTCGGCGCACGGCACAGACCTTTTCTTTGATGTCGGCTGCTCCCACGAGTTCCGAAACCAGCGCGCAGCAGCGTGCGCCTCGTTTCGTCACATCCGCGATGTTGTGCTCCTTGATGCCGCCTATGGCCACAAAAGGAAGGCGTATATTCCGCACCACCCACTCCAGATAGGAGAATCCCACGGGCGCGCAGACATCTTCCTTGGTCTGTGTGGCGAAAATGGGGCCTACGCCTATGTAGTCGGCTCCGGCCGCAACCGCGGCTTCTGCCTGTTCCGGGCTGTGCGTGGACAGGCCTATGATCTTGTCCGGGCCGAGCAGGCGGCGTACCTCCTGCACGGGAAGATCCTCCTGCCCGACGTGTACGCCGTCGGCATCCGTGAGCAGGGCGATGTCCACATGGTCGTTGACGATGAAGCACGCGCCGGCTTCCAGCGTCAGACGGCGCAGCAGTCGGCATTCCTCAAGCATGCGTCCGGCATGCGCGTGCTTTTCGCGGTACTGAAGAATTTTTACTCCGGCATCGAGCAGAGCGCGGGCCTGTTCTTCCACACTGCGGCCGAGCGCCAGACGGGAGTCGGTAAGGGCATAGATATCGGTATCTCCGGGAAGTATGCGGGGCATGGCAGATCCTTAAAGTAATTCTTTAATGTTTCCCGTAAGCAGCCACTCCAGCGCCGCGTCGGCCTGCATGGCCGCACACTGCATCACGCGCGGCGCCAGCGGGGCGCGGGCGGCAACATCGGTTTTCATGTCGCCCACCACGGTCAGGCAGCCGAGACGGCGGCGCTGCATGGCAAAGCCGCCGAATCCGCCCATGCCCGATCCGCAGATGACGGGCTTTTTCGCCGCCATCGCCGCCGAGGCGAAGAGAGCCTTGACGGACGCGTCGTCC
Organism: uncultured Desulfovibrio sp.; assembly: GCA_900553065.1. Classification (GTDB taxonomy): domain Bacteria; phylum Desulfobacterota; class Desulfovibrionia; order Desulfovibrionales; family Desulfovibrionaceae; genus Mailhella. The sequence continues at coordinate 36,402 of USBZ01000002.1, forward strand.
AGCGCTTCGATCCAGAGTTCGGCGTCCGGCAGCACGGCGGGAATGTTCGAGCTGTCCAGCCTCATGTTCCGGGCGTCCACGTCCAGTTCCGGGTTCAGCGTCAGAAGCTGCTTTTGCAGCGCATTTACCTTTGCGGCTCCGAGATGCTCGGGAAAGTAGTGCTGACGGTTGAGGTTGGAGGCTTCCACCGTGTCGTGGTCGATGATAATGAGGTGCCCCACGCCGCAGCGGGCGAGCATGACGGCAACATTGGAGCCGAGCCCGCCCGCCCCGGCAATGCCTACGCGTGCGGCAGAGAGGCGGAGACGCTGAGCCTCCGTAAAGCAGGAAAGCGCGCCGTCGATCATATCAGAAGTCGCAGGCTTCCCAGTCCTTGGCCACGGCCTGATAGCCGATGGCGGCCAGATCCCGGGTCATTTCCTGTACGGAGCGGTGATCGGAGATATCGAACTGACCGGAATTCTCCGCTTCCACCACGCGGCCGCCCACGGCGGTGGACACTCCGGCGGATACGCGGGTAACACCTATGGGCACGATGTGATTGCGCATGTTTGCGCTTTCCCGGCTCGACACGGTGATGCCGCAGCGGGGAAGGAAGCAGCGCAGGGCGGTGATGTACTGAACGAAGGTGCGGTCGTCCACGCCGTGCTTCACATCGAAGCTGCCTTCATGCGGGCACATGCGCGGAACGGAAAGGCCGATGTCCACACCGGGAAAATGCTTCTGCAGCCACCAGGCGTGAAGGCCCGTGCAGAAGGCGTCGTGGATGAAGTCGTCAAGGCCCATGAGAGCGCCGATGCCCACGCTGTGCATGCCCGCTGCCGCCGCGCGGCCGGGAGTATTCAGTCTCCACAGGTAGTCATGCTTGGGACCTGCCGGGTGCAGCCATTCGTAGAGCTCCCGGTTGTAGGTTTCCTGGAACATGGTCATGCTGTCCACACCGCTCCGGATGAGCAGGCGGTATTCGGCTGCCGTGAGGGAGTAGACTTCCACGCCTACGGAAGCAAAGCGCGGCTTGATGCGCCGGGCCACTTCCGCGATATATTCAGGCGAGGCGATGTGGCGGGCGTCTCCCGTGAGAAGAAGAATGTGGCTGATGCCTGCATCGGCCAGAGCAAAGGCTTCGGCTTCCGCTTCGTCCACGGTGAGATGACGTCGTTTCTGATGGTTGTCGGCATTGAATCCGCAGTAGCGGCAGTGATTCGTGCAGATGTCGGAAATGTACAGCGGAGAGAAGATGTTGACCGCCCGTCCGAAGAAGCGGAGCGTGATTTCCCGGGAGCGCACGGCCATATCTTCCAGAAAGGGCGCGGCAACGGGCGTGAGCAGCGCCATGAAGTCTTCCGGATGCAGAACGTCCTTGTTCAGGGCGTCGATAACGTCGCGTTCGGTGATGGATGCGGCCAGTTCTTCACGGCGCTGCCGGGGCCATTCGGCCAGACATTCGTCGAAGTGCGCCTCTCCCGGCGCAAAGGTGTCAGCCAGAACGGGAGTATTCATAGTGAGAAACCTCGTGAAAGTTCAGAGGGTAAACGCCATTACCGGACGAAGGGCGTCGTTTTCCTGCCGCATGGAGCAGCGGAAAATTCGCCCTGTCCGGAAAGGCAGGCGGGGCAGAGGGGCGTTTTGCTCGCTCAGCGCAGAAAGCCCGTAAGAGGAGAAGAGGCGACGGCTTCGCCGCGGCTGACGGCGCCGGGACCGGCCAGAAAAGCGGCGCGTCCGGCTTCCACGGCCCTGCGGAAGGCCGAAGCCATGAGCACGGGATTTCTGGAGGAGGCGATGCCGGTATTGACCAGACAGGCGGCCGCGCCCATTTCCATGGCTTCACAGGCCTGCGAAGGCAGACCGATGCCTGCATCCACCACGATGGGAAGCTCGATTTCCTCGATGAGAATGCCGATCATTTCTTTAGTGCGCAGACCGCGGTTGGTACCGATGGGAGAGCCGAGGGGCATGACGGCGGCGGCTCCGGCGTTCACGCAGTCGCGCGCCACGTAGAGATCGGGATTGATGTAGGGCAGTACGGTGAAGCCTTCCTTGGCAAGAATTTCCGTGGCTCTTGCGGTTTCGTAGCCGTCGGGCAGAAGGTGGCGCGTATCGGAGATCACTTCGATCTTGATCCAGTTGCCGCAGCCTGCGGCGCGGGCCAGACGGGCGAGACGCACGGCTTCTTCGGCGTTGCGCGCTCCGGAGGTGTTGGGGAGAAGGCGCATGGAGGACGGAATGTGTCCCATCACGCCGGTGCCGTTTCTGTCCACGCGGCGCATGGCCACGGTGATCACCTGCGAGGCGCTGGCTTCGCACACGGCCGGAATGAGGGCGTCGTCGCTGTATTTTCCGGTGCCGATGAAAAGGCGGCTTTCCAGTTCCACGCCGCCGATGACAAGCTTGTCGGACTGCTGCATATTAACCTCCTCCCACGAACTGCAGGAGCTCCAGGCTGTCGCCCGGGTTGAGACGTATGGCAGCGAAGTTGTCCCGGGCAACGATGTCGAGATTGAGTTCGGCGACCACGGCGCCGGGGTCGAGCCCGCGTTCGAGAATGAGGTCGAGCAGGGTGAGGCCTTCGGTGATGTCTTCCGGTTCTCCGTTGACGGTGATGCGCATGGAAACCTCGCTGGGATAAAAAAGAAAACGTCCGCCAAAAGGGCGGACGTGAGGTTTCTGCAGCGAAACCAGGCTTCCCTTCGGCAGTACTGACTGCATCAGGTTCCAAGGGTCAGAGGCATTATCCTCTTTCTCAGCCGTGAAGGCTCCCCTAGCTGGCGGACAGAGAATTTTTAATCCCGGTGTGTTTTTTTGGCAAGAAAAAAGTGCAGCAGCGGTCTCGGGCAGGACTGATGCACGGAAGAGGAGCGCAGACACCAGTAGAGGGGAACCATCCACAGGTACAGGGCGAAGGGAATGATGATTGCTCCCTGCTGCAGGGTCAGGCTGCACATGGAAAAGGCGATGCTCCACGGCAGCACGGCGGAGAGCAGAACCACGCTGTTTTCCAGATACATGGCCATTTCCCGGCGATTGTGCTGGGCGTGAACGCAGAGCTGGCGGGTGAGAATGATGGAAAGCGTCTGATTGCAGGACAGGCCCGTGGCCAGAAGCCCCACCAGAGCCGTGGCCCGGAAGGCGCCGATGCGGGAGGCCAGATGCTCCACCATGTGCTCGAAGCTGTCGAGCAGGCCCGACTTTTCAAACAGGGCGGAGTAGGAGGAGGAAATGGCCACGATGGCGGCCACGCCTGCCATGGAGATGAGACCGCCTCCGGAAAGCATCTGCAGATCCTCAAGGGGAGGGTGGTAGCCCAGCAGCATGGAGGACGCAAGCTCGGAAAGGGAAACGTGCTGCATCAGAAGGGCATCGGCACACGAGAGAAGAATGCTCACGGACATGGCTTTCTTGACGTCGATGCGCAGAACGCCGAACACGAGAATGACGAGGGCGGGAAGCACGATCCAGAAGTTGAAGACAAAGTGGGCACGGAATGCATCCGTGGCGCCTTCGGGCATGACGTGCTCCGGATCTGCGAGGGAAAGCAGGGCATAGCCTGCGCAGGTCATCAGGAAGGGGGCCGCGCCGTTTCGCAGCATTCTCTTGAAGTTGCCGTAGATGTCGGTATGGGTCAGGGCGCAGATGAGCGCCGCGCTGGAGGACATGGGCGAGCAGCGGTCTCCCACGTAGACGCCGCTCAGAATGGCTCCGCCCACGAGCACTTCATTGAATCCCGCCGTATGGGCCATGAGCATGCAGACCACGCCGAGCGTACTCACGGTGCCGAAGGCCGTGCCGATGAGCGTGCTGAGCGCGGCGCAGAGCAGAAAGCACCAGAGCACGAAGAAGGTGGGATCGATGAGGGAAAGCGCCCCGTCGATGAGCATGGGAATGGTGCCGCAGATGCGCCAGACGCCGGTCATCATGCCGATGAGGGCGAAGATGGTGAGAATGTTGGCGATGCGCTTTATGCCGCGCACAAGCAGCGCCGCGACTTCGGGGAGGGGAATGCCCGTGCTGCGGGCGTGGGCGCTGAAGCAGATGACGCCGAAGAGAAGGGCCCAGAGCAGGGAAAGACCGGTCGTGATGCACACGACAAGTCCGAACACGAAAAGGCCGAGCGTTATGAGCTGGCCGGGGGACACCCGGCTGGAAGACGACGTTTGGGACATGACGGTATTCCGGAAAAGGCGGGACGAGTATCAGACGAAGTCGTCCGGCAGGGCCACCACCGAGAGTCCGTTTTCATCGGCAAGGCGGAGCGCTTCCTCTCTGTCGAAGAACAGCGTCTTGTCCGCCTGAATGGCCAGAACGGCGTAGTGGTGTTCGATGAGATTGCGTATGGTGGCAAGGCCGACGGAGGGAAGATCCACGCGTTCGTCCTGTCCGGGCTTCACCATTTTGATGGCAATGCAGCCCCGGCCGCCGAGTTCGGCGCCGCGGCGTATGGTGGCGTCGGTGCCTTCAAGGCATTCCACGGCCATGACCATACCTTCGCGCACGATGAGGCACTGGCCTATGTCGAAGGTTCCCATCGAACGGGCGATGGGCCAGCCGTAGCGGATGTCCTTCCACTCGTCTTCGGTGGGGGCGCGGCGGGTGAGCGTGCCGCCCGGGGCGCGCAGGCCCGGCGCAAGATCGGCTGCCGCAACAATGCGGATGCCGTCCTTTTCGATGTCGGACATGACGGCGCGCAGAAGAGCGTCGTCGCCTTTTTTCTTCAGGGAAAAGAGGAGTTTGGCGGCCCGCCAGTCGGGGCGGAAATCGAGAGCCTTGGGCTTGCTGATGGAGCCCGCCATGCAGACGCGGGCGACATGGTGCTCCTTGAAGAAGCTGACCATGCGCCCGAGCTGACCTAAGTGGAGCAGTTCGAACACGTCGGCGCACTCGGCGGTGGCGGGATCGGTGTGCCCCTGAAAGCCGCAGATGACCACGCCCAGACCGGCCTCTCTGGCCTGCCGGGCTACAAGACGGGGAAACTGACCGCCGCCCGCGATGATGCCGATATTTTCCATGACAACTCCGAAAGAAAAATCGGAGGCAGTATAAACCTGTTTTTTCTGCTCCGCAACCGCGCATTTTTTCTCCCGCCGTACCGCAAATGGCGACAAAATACGGAAAAGATGGCGGACGAGGCTTCCGTACAGCCAGTCGGCGCTTGCCCTCCGGGGATTATCTTTGTATAAATGGAGCCTTCCGAGTATGTTCGCTTCTGTTCTTTCCTGCGACGAGGAAGAAGAGCAGCGGATCTGTCGCGGCCTTTTTTGTAGGCGGCCGCGCATGACGGGCCGGCATGCCGGCCATAAAGGTTTTGCCATGAATATCGCTCACAAGATTATCAGCGCCCACCTGCTGGAAGGGGAAATGATCCCCGGAAAGGAGATCGGCCTTCGTGTGGACCAGACGCTCACGCAGGACGCCACGGGTACCATGGCCTGGCTTCAGTTTGAAGCTCTCGGCCTGCCTTCCGTGCGTACCGAACTTTCGGTGAGCTATGTCGATCACAATACTCTGCAGATGGGATTCCGCAATCCCGACGATCATCGCTTCCTGCGCACGACGGCGCAGCGCTTCGGCGCCGTGTACTCTGCTCCGGGAAGCGGCATCTGCCATCAGCTGCATCTGGAGAATTTCGCGCGGCCCGGCCGTATTCTTCTCGGCTCCGACAGCCACACGCCCAATGCGGGCGGCATGGGCTGCCTTGCCATGGGCGCGGGCGGCCTTTCCGTGGCGCTGGCCATGGCGGGCGAGCCGTACAGCATTCCCATGCCGAAGGTGGTCAAGGTGTGGCTTACGGGCCGTCTGACCGGATGGGCGCAGGCCAAGGACGTCATTCTTCACATGCTTTCCCGCCTGAGCGTGAAGGGCGGCGTGGGACGCATTTTTGAATACTGCGGTCCCGGCGTGAGCACGCTTTCCGTGCCCGAACGCGCCACCATCACCAACATGGGCGCGGAACTGGGCGCCACGGGTTCTCTCTTCCCCTCCGACGAGCGCACCCGCGAATTTCTCCGTCAGATGGGCCGCGAAGAGGACTGGGAACCTCTGTATGCCGACGAAGGCTCGTCCTACGACGAGGAAATGGAAGTGGATCTTTCCAGCATCGTGCCTCTGGTGGCCTGCCCGCACATGCCCGACAAGGTCGTGCCCGTGGCTAAGCTTGACGGCCTGCGTGTGGATCAGGTGGCCATGGGCTCCTGCACCAACTCTTCGTACGCCGATCTCCATCTGGTGGCCGAAACCCTGCGCGGTCGCAAGGTGTGCCCGGAAACGGACACCTGTATGGCTCCCGGCTCCCGTCAGGTTCTTTCCATGCTTACGGAAGAAGGCTCCCTTGCCTCGCTTTTGGAAAGCGGCGTCCGCCTGCTGGAATGCGCCTGCGGTCCGTGCATAGGCATGGGCAGCTCGCCCGTGTCCGGCGGCGTGTCGGTGCGCACGTTCAACCGCAACTTTGAAGGCCGCAGCGGCACGAGGGATGCCCAGGTCTACCTGGTCAGCCCGGTGACTGCGGCTCAGTGCGCCCTGAACGGTCGCTTCACCGATCCGGCGACCTGGGGCGAGGCTCCGGCGCATCCGGATTTCCCGGCGCATATTCCGAGCGGTCGTCATCACTTCCTTTTCCCCGCGGAGAAGGAAGAGGATCGTGCCTCCGTGGAGATTCTGCGCGGCCCCAATATCGTGGCGCTGGAAACCTTTGAGGCTCTGCCCGACGCGCTTTCCGGCCGGGTGACCCTCAAGGTCGGCGACGGCATCACCACCGACCACATCATGCCTGCCGGTGCGGAAATCACGGCGCTGCGTTCCAATGTGCCCGCCATTGCCCGTCATGTGTTCAGCCGTACGGACGAGCATTTCGTCAGCCGTCAGGATGAGGCGAAGGCCGAAGGTGTTGCCGGCATCATCGTGGCCGGAGAAAACTACGGTCAGGGTTCGAGCCGTGAGCATGCGGCGCTTGCTCCCCGTCATCTGGGCGTGCGTGCCGTGGTCGCCAAGTCCTTTGCCCGCATACACAGAGCGAACCTCATCAACTTCGGCATTCTTCCGCTGATTTTCGTGAACGGGGCGGATTACGACAAGATATCCCTCGGCGCTGCGCTCTCTCTGGATACCTCGACCGTGAAGGCCGGCGGAGAGTGTGTGCTGCATGTGGAAGGCGCGGGCGACATTCCGGTTCGCAACGATCTTTCGGAAAAGGAATGGAACGTGCTGAAGGCCGGCGGTCTGCTCAATGCCGTGCGTGCCCGTCGCGCCGGATAATATCAGGAAAAGCAGGCCGTCTTGCGGCTTTGTGGACATCAATAAAACAGTAAGCAAGGAGTCGTCATGCTGGACGGCATCAGAGCCAATGCCCAGTCTTGGGGCGTGAAACTGGCTTTCGGCATCATCATCGTGGTCTTCGTGTTCTGGGGCATCGGTTCCTATACCGGCCCCAAGGGCCTCGTAGCTTCGGTCAACGGCAAGAACATCACCGAAGTGGAATTTCAGCGTGCATACGCCATGATGGAAGACAACCTTCGTCGTTCCATCCCCAATCTTACCCCGGAAATGCTGAAGAGCTTCCAGCTTGAGCAGCGTGTGCTTCAGACGCTCATGCAGGAGAAGCTCATTGAAGACGAAGCCGAACGCGCCGGTCTCACCATCAGCGCGTACGAGCTGCGCGCCGTTCTCGAACAGCTTCCTTATTTCCAGAAGGACGGCAAGTTCGATGCGGAAGTGTACAAGGACGTGCTGAGCAAGAACCGCCTCACGCCCCGTCAGTTTGAATCCGATCAGGCGAAGGCCATGCTTCCCGCCAAGCTTCAGCGTCTGGTGACCGCCGGCGCCTATGTTGATCCTTCGGCTGTGAAGGCTATTTTCGACTATGCTGCCGAACGTCGTCGCGTGGACTACATCCTGTTCCCCGCATCCGCGCATATGGACAAGGCTGCTCCCACCGAAGAAGAAGTGGCCAGCACCTACGAAGCCCAGAGCGCAAACTTCACCGTTCCGCCCAGCATGAACGTGGAGTTCGTCCGTCTGGATCCTGCCGCTATGGGCGATCCTTCCTCCATTACGGAAGAAGAACTGCGCGCCGCCTACGACGAGCGCATTTCCCGCTACACCGAGGAAGAAAAGATCCACGCCCGTCATATTCTTATCCGTGTGGCTGCCGACGCTCCCGAAGCTGACGTGAAGAAGGCCGAAGAAGAAATCAAGGCGCTGGAAGCCCGCATCCGCGGCGGCGAAGACTTCGCCGAAGTGGCCAGGAGCGGCCAGGACGGCACCGCGTCTCAGGGCGGCGATCTCGGCTGGTTCACCGTCGCACAGATGGTTCCCGAATTCTCCAAGGCAGCCTTTGCTCTGAAGGACGGCGAAGTGTCCGCTCCCGTGCGTACGCAGTTCGGTTTCCACCTTATTAAGAAGGAAGGCCATCAGGACGCCGTTACCCACAGCTTTGACGAGGTGAAGGATTCTCTCCGCACCGACCTTGCCACTGAGGCCGCCAGCCGCGGTCTGGAGGAAAAGGCCGATCTCGTGCTGGCTCAGGCTCTTGCCGGAAAGAGCATGGAAGAAGCCGCCAAGGCTGCTTCCGTGGCTGCCGTGAAGGCTGAGAGCACGGGCCTTGTTTCCGCCGAGGAACTCGGTCAGAAGCTTGGTATCCGCGATGCTGACGTGCAGAGTCTGCTTGCCGCCTCCGCCGGAACCGTGCTGGATTCCGCCGTGCCTTCCGGCAATGGGCTTCTCGTCATCAAGGTGACGGAAAGCAAGCCCCAGAGCGTGCAGCCTCTGGAAGAAGTGCGTCCGCTCATTGTGGAATTCCTCACCAAGCAGAAGGCGACGGAACTGGCCATGGAAGAGGCCCGCAAGGCCAAGGCTTCCTTCCAGAACGGCAAGCCCGGCGACGGTATGGAAATCAAGACCACCGAACCTTTCGGTCGTGACGGCAACATCGCCGATCTCATTGCCGATCCTGCGCTTGCTCAGGCCGCCTTTGCCGTGCCCGAAGTGAGCGACGCATGGCTCAACGAGCCGTATCGCGTTCAGGACGGCGCCGTGCTTGCCCGCCTTTCCGCCATCGAGCCGCCCTCGGAAGAAGAGTGGAAGGCTGCGGAACAGGACATGGAAGCCCGTCTGATCGCTGATCGTGCCAACATGATGTATCAGACGTACCTGACTCAGCTCGGCGCTCAGGCCGAAGTGAAGATGTACAATTCTCCGCTGCTGAGCACGTCTAACTGATGATCCGGAGCCGGAGCGTTTTTCCCCGTTCCGGCTCCTTTTTTGTTTCAAAAGGTGGCGGGGAAAGGATAATCATCCGTCATCACTGGAAAGAGAGCCCTCCTTTGCGTCGCCTCTCTTGACATTATTTCTGTTTTGGAAGTAACGTATTTCTGCTTATGCCTCTGCAGCGTGAGCGTTGGTTTTCGTGTAAAGACCAGGAGGAGGTCACCTTATGAAAAAGCTGCTGACGTTCGGCTCCGCCGCTCTGATAGTCGCCGCTTTGGCTCTGCCGGTCGGCGCCGCGCAGTTCGCACATATTCCTGCCGGGCCCATCAAGATGGATCTGACCGACAAGCCCGTGTATTTCGATCATAACATCCACACCACTCAGGACTGTACGGCCTGCCACACCAGCATGCCCGCTCACTTCCCCCCGCTGGCCGTCGACACGGAAAAGCAGTGTGCCGTCTGCCATCACAAGGTTGCCGGAACGACGCCCAAGTTCAAGTGCGGTACCGCCGGTTGCCATAATCCTGAAGACATGCAGGCGGAACGCAGCTACTTCAAGATCGTGCACGATCGTGAAATCATCGGAAAGGGTCATGTGGCCACTTCCTGCCTCGGCTGCCATACCGAAGTCGCCAAGACCCGTCCTGAAAAGAAGCTTGCTCTGACCGGTTGCGCGGGTTCCGCGTGCCATCCCAAGCAGAACTAGCCGTTTTCCCGGTTTTGCCCCGCCTTTGTTCAGGGGCGGGGCAAAACCTGCCGGTCGTTTCCGGCACTCTTTCTGCCCCCGGAAGGGGGCTTTTTTTGGCCTTGCGTAAGGCTTGCCTTTGGTTGTATACCTTGACCCACAATTTCTCTTACCGCCGCGAGGAGAGCATGGAAGAAAAAAAGTTTTCTCCTGAACAGCCTGATGAGGTCATTGAGCTTTTTGACATCGTGGAACCGATCGTACCCGACGAGTCCCCGGTGCAGGCGGAACAGGAAGAAGCTCCCGCGGTCGATACGGGCGAGGCCCCGAGTCCTTCTGATGAGGAAGTGGTCTTCCCTGAAGCAGGAAGCGAGGTACGTCAGCTGGAAGACGTTCCCGCCGGGAACGAGGATGCTGCCGAATCCGGGGTACTTCCTGACGAAGAGCGGCCCGTTCTTTTCGTGGAGGAGGGCGGGAATATGCCTGAGCAGGCGCAGAGCGAAAGCGTCGAAGCCGTCGCGGACACCTCTCAGATCGCCGGTGCTGAAAGAGCGGAAGTCCGGGAGCCTTCGGAAAAGGCGACCATCGAGGAGCTTGAGGCGAGAATCGCCGCCCTTGAAAAGGCCAACAGAGATCTTGCGGAAAACGTGGAAAGTCTGAGTCAGCAGCTGGCTCAGGTGGGAACCATGTTTCTTGAAGATGCCTCCGTCCGGCTCTGGATGGAGGAAATGGTCAGCCGCATGCTGGATGCCAGACTGCCGTCGTCTTCCGAGCCGGACATGGCGGCGGAACATGAAGGTGATCTTGCCTGCCGTGTGGAGGCCATAGAGCGCCGTCTGAGAGAAGATCAGGCCGGAAGCGAGCAGATGGCCGCTGCGGTGGCCGCCCGGGTCATCCGTGAGGAAATTGCCGCCATGAAGGCGGAGGCCGCCGGTCCTTCGTCCCATTAAGGAAAAATTTTCAGCCGTGAATACGGTTGCGGACCTTCTCCTGAAGAAGGTCCGGTTGTGTCGTGTGTGTTGAGTGCGGGGTGTCGCCCCGCCGAAAATCCATCTGGAGTTTTTCGTTTCATGAGTTCCTTTGTTACAGGTCAGATCATTGAGGCGCGCTGCTCGCGCTGCAAGGACATCACTGGCCATGTCGTCATGGCGTGCCTCGACGGCATGCCGGTCAAGGTCGAGTGCCGCGCCTGCGGCAGTGTGCATAAGTATGTCGCACCGGAAGTGCATTCCCGTCCCAAAGTGGAAAAGACCGTGCGCGTCAAGGCCGGACACGATCGTGCGGAAGCTGTCGACGCCACCGTCAAGGCGGAAAAGCGCGCGGCGGCGCCTCGTCCCACCCGCGAACAGCAGCAGAATGCCCGCAGGGCCGAAGAAAACGAGCAGCGCTGGGGCGAACTCGTGAACGGCAGAGCGGCCGTTCCCGTTGCCTACAGCATGAACGGCACCTTTGCCGTGAATACCCTGGTGGATCACCCCGTTTTCGGCAATGGCGCCGTGATCGAACTGCTTCCGCCCGACAAGATGGACGTCATGTTCAAGGACGGCGTGAAGCGTCTTCGCTGCGTCTGTTAAAAATGTGACGAAATTTTCATTTTTTTGCTTGCATCTGGAAGCCAATCAGGCAACACTCTGAATACAGGACTTTTCATGGAGGCGCCATGTTTGTCTTTGCAAATCTTGTTACGACTGTTGCCGGGCTTCTGAGCCTGGTGATCAATCTCTATATCTTCGTCGTTATCGTGGCGGCGTTTCTTTCGTGGGTGAAACCCGATCCGTATAATCCGATCGTCCGTACCCTGCGGTCTCTCACGGAACCGGTATTCTACCGTATCCGCAAGACCTTTCCGTTCGTGATGCTCAACGGGATTGATCTTTCCCCCATCGTGGCGCTTGTTGCGCTGCAACTGCTTAACGGCGTGGTCGTGCAGTCTCTGCTTCAGCTCGGGCTGCGTCTGGCCGGCGTATGATGTTAGAGGAGGCCGGTTCGGCCGGCTTTTTCCCTGCCACCCCAACACAATGGAGTCTGTGCCATGGAAGAACGTGATCTGAAGATTGTGGAACAGTATGGCGATACTGATCCTGAACTGAAGGCTCTCTGGGAAGAACATATGCTGTATGAAAAGCAGCTCGCCAAGTTCGAAGGCAAGAGCTATCTCACTCCCAGCGAAGAGCAGGAAGTAAAGACTCTCAAGAAGCAGAAGCTCGACGGCAAGACCCGCCTGGCTGCCGCCCTTGACAAATATAAGAAGTAAGATGCGTCATACCCTGTCGTTTCGACGGGGTTGCTTTTTCTTCTGCCCGGGGAAAAGGCCGGCATCGGTCTTTCCCCGGGGTCGGATGGCCGTTTTCGTTCAGGCGTTGCGGCCTTTCGTTTGCATTTCCGGTCTGAGGTTATGGTTTGCCGTTCCATGCCGCGGGCCGTATTCCCGGATATTCTCCTTACAAGGTACAAAGAGATAATGGCAAACGTACGCTCTACCTATACTGACAGTGTCAATTTTTACGGGCTGGAAGATCCCCGTGAACTGGTCTCCCGTTTTGGTTCTCCTCTGTATGTTTACAATGAGAACATTCTGCGCGAGCGCTGCCGCGACCTTACGGGACTTTCCTCTCATCCCGGTTTCTGCGTGAACTATTCGGCCAAGGCCAATACCAATCCGGCGCTGCTGCGCATCATCCGTTCCGAAGGCTGCGTGGTGGATGCCATGAGCCCGGGTGAGCTTCATCTCAATACGCTTGCCGGATTCACGCCCGACGAAATCACCTATGTGTGCAATAACGTCAGCGCCGAAGAACTGAAGAACGCCGTGGATCACGGCTGTGTGGTCAGCGTGGACTCTCTGGCCCAGCTCGAACTGTTCGGACAGGTTGCTCCCGGCGGCAGGGTGATGGTTCGCTTCAATCCCGGTATCGGTGCGGGCCACAGCGAAAAGGTCGTCACCGGCGGCAAGAAGACCAAGTTCGGTGTGGATCCCGATATGCTGCCCGAGGTGGAGGCCATTGTGGCCCGCCATCAGCTCTGTCTCGTGGGCGTGAATCAGCATATCGGCTCCCTGTTCATGGAAGCCGGACCATATCTGGATGCCATGAACATCCTCCTTGCTACGGCCGAACGTCTGCTGAAGCTGGGATATCCTCTGGAAATCGTCGATTTCGGCGGCGGCTTCGGCATGCCGTACCACAAGTATGAAGGCCAGAGCCGCATGGATATGGAGGCTCTCGGCAAAGCCATTCACTCCTGCCTGACGGAATGGTCGGAACGTACGGGCTACAAGGGACGCTTCTTCATCGAACCCGGACGCTACGTCGTGGCCGAATGCGGCGTTGTGCTCGGCACCGTTCATGCCACCAAGAACAACGGCCCCCATCGCTTTGCCGGTACCGACATCGGTTTTACCGTGCTGGCCCGTCCCATGCTGTACGATGCGTTCCACGACGTGGAAATCTACCGCGAAAACGGCACGCCTGATGAGACCATGGAAGAGCAGACCGTTGTCGGCAACATCTGCGAGTCCGGCGACATCCTTGCCAAGGACCGCATGCTTCCGCATATCGAACAGGGCGATATCATTGCCATGCTCGATGCCGGCGCCTACGGATGGGTCATGGCTTCCAGCTACAACCAGCGCACGCGTCCTGCGGAAGTGCTCATCGGAGCCGACGGAAAGGCCCGCCTCATCCGTCGCAGGGAAACGCTGGAAGATCTCGACGCTCTGCTTGTTCTGGACTAGCAGGGCATTGTCGTCATGCCTCGCGGAACAGACGGCGTCTTTTCCGTGTGAAGGCATGGCAGAGAGCTTTTTCCGGACAGCCCGGTCATCGACTCTCCAATGTTTCGGGGCGTTTTGCGGTGCCGTGAAAAGCATGCTCGCATGAAAGCGAAAGGGTCGCGCATATGGCGCGGCCCTTTTTATCGCTCATGACCGTTTCGGTTTCTCTTCTGAATTTTTTAAAAACGTTCCTCTTGCCGACAGCAGTGTCGGCATTATGTTCTGCCCATGTCTGCAGTGTTCCGTCATGTTTCGTCTTTACGCGTCCGCGAATGGCTTCGCGACGTGCCGTTCGGTACCATCTGGGGGCTTGTCTGGCCGCAGATGATGATGCTGCTTTGCAGCATCATCGTTAATCTTACCGATATCTGGGCCGCCGGAAGACTTTCTTCCGACGTGCAGGCTGCGGTGGGACTTTCGTTTCAGATCCAGGTTTTTCTCATGGTTTTCGGCTGGGCGCTCGGAGCCGGAGGCATGGCGGCGGTCAGTCAGTCGATGGGCGCGGGGCATCTCCGGCGCGCGCAGAACTATGTCGGACTTGTTCTCTGCAGCTGCGTGGTCGTGGCCGTGCTGCTTGCGCTGATAACCGGACTGTTCCGCGACGGGGTGCTCGCTCTTCTGCAGACGCCGGAGTCGCTTGTCCCCGTGACGGACTACATGGTGAAGGTCATGCTTGCGGGCCTTCCCTCCTTTTATGTCATGCAGGTGGGCGGTACGCTGTTCAGGGCTGCAAGGCAGGTCATTGCTCCGCTTATCGTGGCCGTGGCGGCCTGTGTGCTCAACGTATTCGGCGATCTGTGCTTCGGTCTCGGCTGGCTGGGCTTTCCCTCCTTCGGCATGGCCGGCATTGCGTGGGCCACGTTCAGTGCCAATACGCTGGCGGCCGTGCTGACGATTTTCTTTCTCATGCGCGGCGGTCTTGTCATGCGCCGGGCGCTTCCTCCCGTCCGCTGGCTGAAAATCGGCGCGCCGTATCTTTTCCGCGTGGCGCTGCCTGCCTGCGGCAACAGCCTTCTCTGGCACATGGGCTACCTCGTCATGTTCGGCATTACGGCCTCCCTGCCGGACGGCGTGGCCGCGCTTGCGGGTCTTACGGCTGGTAACCGTATAGAATCGTTGCTTTATATGCCCGCCAACGCCTTTATGGTGACGGCCTCCATTCTTGTCGGCAACGCGCTCGGCGCCGGTGACAAGGCCGGGGCAAAGCGCATAGGCATTGTGCTGTTCGTGATTTCCGGCGTGTCCATGAGTACGGTGGCCGCCTGCATGTGGCCTTTCATTCCCGATCTTGCGGCCGTGTTTTCTTCGGAGTCAGCCGTTCAGACGCAGATCGTGAACTATCTTTTCTTCAATGTCCTCGTGGTTCCCTTCACCGTGTCCGGTCTTGTGCTGCACGGGGTCATGAACGGAGCCGGAGCCACGATATATCCGCTTGTCGTCAATACCGCCAGCATCTGGCTGGTGCGGCTGCCCTTCGGCTGGGGACTTTCCCATCTTGTCTTTCATGATGCTTACGGCGTGTACATGGCCATGTTTCTTTCCATGGTCATTCAGACATCGGCGCTGGCATGGATATTCTTCCGCAGGGACTGGAGCCGCTTTTCTCTGAACGCACACCTTTCCCAAACAAAACACAAGGAGAAGGCATGAACCTTCCTTCCGGCTATGTTCCGGTCACGCTTGACCTTTATGATGAATACCGCCGTTACTTCGACCGTACGCTTCAGCCTACGGCGGATCTGACGTTCACCAATCTCTGGGGCTGGGCGGAATATTTCGGACTCGGACTCTCCTTCCGCAATGATCTGTGCTGGATCTGCCAGACGCTGCCGGAGCTCCATTACTGGGCGCCTGTCGGCGACTGGGAGGCCGCTGACTGGGAGGCTCAGCCCGAGATACGGAGCGGTGTGGAGCTTGTCCGCGTGCCGGAACGGCTGGGCGATATTCTTCTCTCGAAGCTCGGCGGCCGGGTGACCTCCTTTGAAGACCGTGGACAGTGGGAATATCTGTACAACCGCGACGAGCTGGCCGAGCTGCCCGGAGCCAGATTTCATAAGAAGAAGACGCATGTGAACGGCTATCATCGCCGCTACGGCGAGGATTACCGTGAACTCGGCACCTCTTCCAATCCTGACGGCATTGAGCATGTGCTGCAGCTTCAGGAGGAGTGGTGCAAGTGGCGCGACTGTGAAAACAGTCCGTCTCTGCAGGCCGAGAATGCGGCCATCTTCCGCGTTGTGGGCAACTGGCATCGTCTGCCCGGTCTGATCGGCGGAGCCCTGTACGTGGACAACCGGATAGGCGCCTTTTCCGTGGGGGAAAAGGTGGGCGACATGATGGTCGTTCATTTTGAAAAGGTGCAGGCCGAGCTCAAGGGCGTGTATCAGGCCATCAATCAGTCCTTCGTCAGCCGCTCCGCGCTGGGGGTTTCTCTGATAAACCGGGAGCAGGATATGGACGAGCCGGGACTCCGTCAGGCGAAGGAGACGTATAACCCCGTGGGCTTTTTGAAAAAAAGTCGGCTTGTCATAGCTGCTGATGCGGGGTAGTATCGACTTCGCCAACGGAAGCTGTGCGGCACGCTGCAGGCCTGCTTCCTTCTACATAACCTTCTGATCATTTTGGATGAGCATCATGAAAGTTGTTACGAGATTTGCTCCCAGCCCTACCGGCCATCTGCACATCGGCGGTGGTCGTACCGCCATTTTCTGCTGGCTGCTCGCCCGTCATTTCGGCGGCGAGTTCCGCCTGCGCATTGAAGATACCGACGCCACGCGTTCCAGACAGGAATATACCGACTCCATTCTTGCTTCCATGAAATGGCTCGGACTCGACTGGGACGGTGACCTTACCTACCAGAGCAAGCGTCTTGATCTTTACAACTCCTATATCGACAGACTTCTGGAAACCGGTCACGCCTACTGGTGCGACTGCACGCCTGAAGAAGTGGAAGCCATGCGTGAAGTGGCCCGTGCCAGAGGGGAAAAGCCCCGCTACAACGGCAAGTGCCGTGATCGCGGTCTGACGGCAGGACCGGGCCGCGTGGTTCGCCTGCGCGTGCCGGATGAAGGTCGCATCGTCTTCAACGACATGGTGAAGGGCACCATTTCCGTGGACGTTTCCGAGCTGGACGACATGGTGCTGCGCCGCACCGACGGCATGCCCACCTACAACCTCGCCGTGGTGGTGGACGACCACGACATGGGCGTCACCCACGTTCTGCGCGGCGACGACCACGTTTCCAACACGCCCAAGCAGATTCTGCTGTACAATGCCTTCGGCTTCGAAGTGCCCACGTTCGGCCATGTTCCCATGATCTGCGGCCCCGACCATCAGAAGCTTTCCAAGCGTCACGGCGCCCGCGCCGTCATCGAATACGAGCAGGACGGCCTTCTGCCGCAGGCTCTGGTCAACTATCTGGTGCGTCTCGGCTGGTCTCACGGTGATCAGGAAATCTTTTCCTTGAAGGAACTGGTGGAAATGTTCGACGGCAACAACCTGAACAGCTCTCCCGCCGCCTTCGATCCCGAAAAGCTGAAGTGGCTCAACGCACACTACCTGCGCAATACGCCCCAGCCCCAGCTGGCCGTGATGGTGCGTCCTTTCCTTGAAAAGCTGGGCTACGACGTGCCGGTGGAAAAGATCGAGCCTCTTCTGCCCATGTATATTGAGCGCGCCTCTGATCTGGCCGCGCTTGCCCAGTCTCTGACCATTTACTTCAAGCCTGCGGAAGAGCTGGTTATTGAAGAGAAGGCCATGAAGGCTCTGAACGAAGACGGCAAGCATCAGCTTACCGTGCTGCATGATCTGATTGCCGCCATGCCCGAATTCAACGCCGAAGCGCTGGATGCCCTGCTTCACGACTATGTGGAGAAGGGCGGTCTGAAGTTCAAGCAGGTCGGCCCGCCTCTGCGTTCCGCTCTTACCGGCCTTGCCGGCGGCCCCTCCGTGCATGACGTCATGGTGGGACTCGGCAGGGAAGAGAGTCTGAAGCGCATCGAGCGTGCCGCGAAGTAGACATCGGCGTGGAAGGGCGGCACGCCGTCCTTCCGCAGAAGAGTCTTTTGTCCGGTATGTTCTGGCATGCGGAACGCCGCCCGGTTTTGCGGCGGGCGTTGCCGGTTCCTTTTTCTTTTCCCGGACGTGTTCCGGCTTTTTCCGGAACAGGAATTTTCTGACTGCGGCCGGAGATGTATTTTTTCTGATCATCCGGCCCTGTCCAGCTCTGGACGGGACCGGATGACGATTTATTTAATCAGTACGGCGTTTCCTTCGGGAAACCTGCCGTCCCGCGATCTGCGCATCGGCGCAGACGCTTCAACAGCTGAACGCAATACGGGAGAAATCCATGCAGTTGTATAATTCCATGACGCGCCGCAAGGAGAATTTCGAACCTCGCCAGGCCGGAAAGGTCGGCATGTACGCCTGCGGCATTACCGCCTATGATCTCAGCCATATCGGCCATGCCCGCTCGGCGGTGGTCTTCGACGTGCTGAACCGTTATCTGCGGTATCTTGGCTATGATGTGACGTTCGTCCGCAACTTTACCGATGTGGACGACAAGATTATTGCCCGTGCCAACAGGGAAGGCAGAACGAGCACCGACGTGGCCGAAACCTACATTGCCGCCTTCCATGAAGACATGGACCGTCTCAATGTCCGCAGAGCCGACATCGAGCCCCGCGCCACCGAATACATTGCAGACATGCAGGAACTGGTGCAGAAGCTCATCGACGAAGGACATGCCTATGCGGTGCCTTCCGGCGACGTGTACTTCCGTGTCCGTTCCTTCCCCGGCTACGGCAAGCTTTCCGGCAGAGACGTGGATGATCTTCGTTCCGGTGCCCGCATAGCCATCGGCGAGGAGAAGGAAGATCCTCTGGACTTTGCGCTCTGGAAGGCCGCCAAGCCCGGCGAACCTTTCTGGGAAAGCCCCTGGGGAAAGGGCCGTCCCGGCTGGCATCTTGAATGCTCCGCCATGAGCAAGAAGAATCTCGATCTGCCGCTCGACATTCACGGCGGCGGACAGGATCTCATCTTCCCCCATCATGAAAACGAAATCGCGCAGAGCGAGGCTTCCACGGGCAAGGAACTGGCCCGGTTCTGGGTGCATAACGGCTTTGTGCAGATCAATTCCGAAAAGATGTCCAAGTCGCTGAACAACTTCAAGACGATCCGCGACATTCTGGAACATCGTCAGCCGGAAACGCTGCGCTTCTTCCTGCTTGGAAAGCATTATCGCAGCCCCATCGACTTCAGCTTTGAAGGCCTGGATGAATCGGAACGCGCGCTGAAGCGAGTGTACGAATGCCTGCGCGACGTGCGTGCTGCAAGAGGTCGTGAATCCTGGAAGAAGGGCGAGACTCCCGCTTCGGTGCTCGACGAGTTCGAGACGCTGGAAAAGGGATTCTTTGAGGCCATGGACGACGATCTGAACACGGCCGGAGCTCTGGGCCATGTGTTCGGCATGGTGCGTCTGATGAATCGTATTCTTGAGGACAAGGGCCTGCGCAACAAGGACGGTATTCGCGATCTTCTGGCCCGTTTCGATGAGCTGGCGGGGAAATGGTCCGACATTCTCGGCGTTTTCGGCGCAGAACCTGCAGTGTTCCTTGAAGAATTGCGGGATACTCGCGCCGAACGGGCCGGTATTGATGTGGAAAAGGTCATGAAACTCATGGAGGAACGGGCCGAGGCCCGTGCCGCCAGAGATTTCGCCAGATCCGACGCCACCCGTGACGCGCTTGCGGCCATGGGCATCGAGGTGCGCGATACGCCCTCCGGCGCCGTGTGGGACATCGCCTGACAGGCCGGAAGGCCGGGAAATCCGTCATGAAGCTCCGTTCCGTCATTGCCGCGGTCTGTATGGCAGGAATGCTTTTTTCGCCGGTACAGGCAGAAGCGGCGCTTTTCGGTGATTTTACGCTTCAGGATGAAATGAAGATGGGCCGGGAATTTGAAGTTCTGGTCAAATCGACCATGCCCATCATAGAAGATCCGGTGGTGCATGACTATGTGCAGGGCATTGTGGACCGCATCGTCAAAACGCTGCCTCCGCAGCCCTACAAGTTCCCGACCAACGTTGTGCTGCATAACTCTCTGAATGCCTTTGCCGCGCCGGGCGGCTTCGTCTTTGTGTTTTCAGGGCTCATCATGCACCTGAATCATGAGTCGGAGCTGGCGGGCGTGCTCAGCCATGAAATCGCGCATGTTACGCAGCGCCATATCGCCGGACGCATGGAGCGGGGCCGTGTCATTTCCATGGCCTCTCTTCTGGGGGTGGTGGCCGGTGTAGCGGCGGGACTTGCCGGCGGCGGAAACGCCGGCGGCGCGGCCATGATAGGAAGCATGGCTGCCGGGTCTTCGGCCATGCTCAACTACAGCCGGCTTGATGAAGACGACGCCGACCGCTTCGGCATCAAGTATCTGGTAGATGCCGGGTACAATCCGCACGGGCTCAGCGGCGCCTTCGAAGTGCTGAAGTCTCAGAACTGGGGCGGCGGATCGGCCGTGCCGACCTATCTTTCCACGCATCCCGATCTGGATCTGCGCATTGCCCGGCTGAGAGCCGATCTGCAGACCATGCCCGAGAGTCTGAAGAACCGAAAGGAGGACGACGGTCACTTCCGTCGTATTCAGACGCTGCTCTGGGCCAGACATGGAGATCCTGCGCACGCGGAACAGATTTTCGCGAAAGGCGGAGGAAAGGATCCTGTGGCGCTTATGGGGCAGGCCATGCTGGCGGCCCGGCAGAACCGCATCAAGGATGCGCAGACTCTTTTCGGCCAGGCGCTCAGGCTGGCCCCGAATGATGCGCTCATTCTGCGAGAGGCGGGGATTTTCGAGTACAGCAAGGGCGGGGACATTGACCTCGCACGAAGTTATCTTGAAAAGACATTGAAGCTGTATCCCGGCGATTTCTATGCGCTGTTCTTCTATGCGCGGGTACTTGACGATTCCGGAGACAAGATCGGCGCGCAGCAGCGTTATCGCGAAGTACTGCGTCATGTTCCGGAAGACAGCGAGGTGCATACCTACTACGGAAGGTCGCTCGGTTCGGTCAACAGGCTGAGCGAAGGGTACCTTCACCTCGCCTATGCCTCGCTCTATGTCAATGATCGCCGCAAGGCGGACAACTGGCTTGAGAAGGCGAAGTCCACCGCCCGGACGCCTGAAGAGAAGAAGGCCATAAAGGATTATGAGAAGAAGGCCGCGGATCGCGCCAAAATCATGAAAGAAGCCCGATAGGGCAGGAGAACATATGGAACTGAGAGGAACCACCATTCTTGCCGTTCGAAACGAACATGGCGTGGCCATCGGCGGCGACGGTCAGGTAACGATGGGACAGAGCATGGTGATGAAGCATACCGCCAGAAAAGTGCGCCGCCTTTACAGGGGCCAGGTTGTGGCGGGATTTGCCGGAGCTACGGCCGATGCCTTCACGCTCTTTGAGCGCTTTGAAGCCAAGCTTGAGGAATCCGGCGGCAATCTTCTCCGGGCAGCGGTGGAAATGGCCAAGGACTGGCGTCAGGATAAGTTTCTGCGCAAGCTGGAGGCGCTGCTGCTTGTGGCCGATGCCGAGCGTACGCTGATTCTTACCGGAACGGGCGATGTCATCGAGCCGGACGACGGTGTGGCCGCCATCGGCTCCGGCGGTGCTTATGCGCTTTCCGCCGCCCGTGCCCTTTTGCGTCACACTTCCATGAAGCCTGCCGAAATTGTGAAGGAATCCATGTCGATAGCCGCTGACATCTGCGTGTTCACCAATACGCACCTTACCATGGAAACCATCGAAAAGTAGTTGTTCTGTACGAAAAAAGGAGAGCCTGAAGAGGCCTTCCCTAAAGAAAAGCTCCCGGCAAACACCGGGAGCTTTTCTTTTTTCTTAGGAAATGATGGGGGCCGCACCGTACCTTCCACAGAAGGCGAGAGGTTTTTTTGATGGCGCGCGGGCGGCAGGCGGAGCCGGAAGGCGAGTGACGGTGTTTGTCTTTTCCTGTTTGCCGCCGACTTGTGCGTTCCGCCCGGAAGCCGCGGCACTGCACCCGAGGCAGAAGAAAGTCTGTGCGAAAAAAAAAGATCGGAGGGGCAGAGCGGCGTCAGCTGTCACGCCGAAGCAGCGACTCAAGTTCCTTTACGTCTTTTGCCAGCCAGCGAGCGCCGGCCTGTCGCAGTTCTTCTTCGGTGCCGAAACCGTACAGAACGCCGAGGGCGGGTATGCCGTGTGCAGCCGCCCCCAGAACGTCGAACTTGCGGTCTCCTATCATCAGGCAACGTTCACTGCCGGTCAGGCCGAGGCGCTCCATGGCGTAGGCGATGACCAGCTTTTTCTCTACTCTGGTTTCCGCCACATCTCCTCCGGCCATGAGCGTGAAGGCATCGGCCATGCCGAAGCGTTCCAGAATGCGCACGGCAAAGGTTTCCGGCTTGGAGGTTGCAAGAACGAGCTTGCGGCCTTCCTTCTGCCAGGCGTGCAGAAGCTCGCAGATGCCGGGGGAGGGAATGTTTTCATACATGCCCTTGGCGGCGTAGTACTCCTGAAAGTACTCTATGGCCTTGTATGCCGTGGCAAGATTGAAGCCGTAGTGCTGCATGAAGGAATCGTAGAGCGGCGGTCCGATGAAGGGATAGAGTTTTTTCGGATCGTCTTCATGAATCTGGAAGCGTTCCAGTGCGTACATGACGCCTCTGGTGATTCCTTCCGACGGATCGGTGAGCGTTCCGTCAAGATCGAGAAAAAGGTAGTCGGCATCGCGGGGAGCGCAAAGATCGGCGGATGGGGACATGGCAGGAACCGGAAAAGGGGAAGAAGGAAAGAGAAAAGGCCGTGGGCAAAGCCGCAGCTTCAGACCGGAGAGCGCCAGTCATTCAGGCCGGAGTCGCGTTCTCTTCCGGTGTTTGAGGCGTACAGAGTCTTATGCAGGCGGAACAGATCGCTGGAAAAAGTCTGTCGCCGTTTATCCGGAAGAGAAAACGGCGACCGGCTTTACCGGATTTGATTTTTTGCAGAATACTGTTCGTCGCGGCAGGTCATGATGCCAGCGCTGCCACGAGGGACCAGCAGCAGAACCATGATACAATCTGCAATATCAGGGGATGGATGGGACGCCCCATCATGGCCATCTGTATATTGATGAGAAAGGTGATGACACGGGCTATGCCCGCAAAGACCAGAAAGCCTATGCAGGCCAGCAGACCGAATTTGAGTCCCATGGCAAAGGCCAGAGCCAGCGTGATGATGCCCATCTGGCAGGAGGGCAGGATCTGACCGGCATTGGACTGCATGAACACCACTCTCTGATGAAATCCACCGTGCTGTTCCCGGCTGCCGGGATTGTTCACCAGTTCGGCATCCACGACTTCGCGTACATGGATGACGGGTTGTCCGCAGTGCGGACAGGCTTTGCTGTCGTCGGGAATGCCGGCGTGGCAGTTGGGGCAGTTCATGAAGGAA
The DNA here is from genome assembly GCA_900553065.1 of uncultured Desulfovibrio sp. GTDB lineage: Bacteria > Desulfobacterota > Desulfovibrionia > Desulfovibrionales > Desulfovibrionaceae > Mailhella. The sequence continues at coordinate 59,511 of USBZ01000002.1, forward strand.
ACCCTCGTCAGGCTGATGTGTTGAACACTATGGTGTTAACTCTAATCATCCTGTCCGTGTTGGCAAGGGGAAAGGCGAGGGCCAACTGTTACAAAGTATGAACGACAGAGAGCAGGGAAGCGGCGGGGCGTTCTCCGGGAGCTTCAACGTCATGGGTCTACGACGGATTTTGGGCCGGCGCGTTTCAGGCGCGGAGGCGGAGGCATCCCGGCGCAGCCGTCGGTTCTCCACCCACGTTGGCCGGCGGAAATAACGATGTTATTGCCGTATACGCTTTGCCGGCAGAGAGAATCGGCTCAGAGAATGCCGGTGAGATCGGTCTGCCCGCAGGCCGTCATGCGTACGGGGCCTCCGACCCAGACGTCCCAGCCGTCATCTTTTTTCTGCATGCTGACCGACAGGCTGCATCCGCTCGGCTGCCGCACAAGATAGCGTTCGGCTCCGCTTCTGGCGTGCATGGCCAGAGCACAGGCCAGCGTTCCCGAGCCGCAGGCGCTTTCGCTGCAGAGCGAGTTCGTATCCCGTACCCAGACTACGGGCCGGAGCGAAAGGGCTTTCGTTCCGGCATCGGAGTGCTCCTCCGGGAAGGATATCCACAGATGACCTGCGGCTTTTTCCTTCTCCACGCCGCAGAGAAGGCGCTGCCGTCTGCAGAACTCCGGCAGTTCGTCCGCGGCAGGCAAAACTCCTTCCTGAATGATGTGAGCAATGCCGGGAACGCGGACAAGCGTGAGATCTCCGGAAAGATGTTCCGGCTCGGGCAGACGGCGGAAGTGGAGGCAGGCTTCGGCAAAGGGCAGATCGTCGTCCCGGAAGAAAACGCGGACGGCCACATCCTCTTTGACGCCGGAAACTTCCACAGGTCCGGCAAAGCCGTCGCCTTCCGGCATGAGCAGACCTTTTGCGGCCAGAAGAACGGCAAAGGACCGGGTGGCGTTCAGACAAAATTCTCCGCCCATCATGTCGAGACGGGGCTTGCCTTCGAGACGGACATAGCCGGTCTGTTCCGCGCCTATGTGCTGGGCATCCATGACCGCATTGGCCACGGCGGCTCTTTTTTCAGGCGGTACGTCTCCGGCCTTAAGAAGAATGGTGGGATTGCCCCCGGGCGTGAATTTCCAGAATGAATACATGCTGCTTCCTCGGAGTTCTCTGCCGAAAAATGCGTCTTGCCGGGCGAACATGCGCCGGAAAACGGCAGTGATCTGCTTTTGCCTGCGGACTGCAGAAAGACGCATGAAGTCGCTAAAAGAGCGGAGCGGACGGAGATGATCAAGAAAAAGGCCGCCATGCAGATGACACGGCGGCCTGGAGTTTGAGTGTGCCGGTCAGCCTTCAGCAGAGGGGCTGAGGGCTGACGCAAACGGTATCAGTGAGGGCAGCTGCCGCCACAGGTACCGGTACCGCAACTGGAGCAGCCGCAGCCGCCGCCCATGTTGGGCAGAGGGATTTCAGGCGTAACGAGAAAGCCCATGGGGCTGGCGTCTACCGTGGCTCCGCCGATGGTAGCCCACAGTTCTTTCGTCGCGCAGAAGGTGTAGCCGTCCTGTTCGGTGACGAAGTCCTGTTCATTGGGTTCATCGAGGGCGAGGCCGATACGGGGCCCGCTGCAGCCGCCGGGAGCAAGATACATGCGGATGGCGGATTTTTCCTTGTCGGCAAAAAAGGCGTCGAGTTCGGTGCGGGCGCTTTCAGTAAGAGTAAACACAGGAGTGCTCCGTTGGGTAAGGATGTTATATAGGGAGGAAGTTCTCCCTGAAAGCCTTATACGGAACGGAAATCAGTGACTGCCGCAGGAGCTGCCGCAGCTGCCGCAGCTGCTTCCGCCCTGAAGCGGAATTTCCGGCTCGACGATGAAGCCCATGTAGCTCACGTCGATTTTTACGCCGCCGATACGTTCGAGCAGCGACTGTTCCAGGCAGAAGGTGAAACCGTTGACGTCGAAGGCCTTGTCATTATCAGTAGGCTCATCCAGAGCCAGTGCCAGACGGGGGCCGCTTCAGCCGCCGGGGGCAAGATAGACGCGGATACCGGACTTGGGCTTGTCGGCGAAGAACGCCTCGAGCTCCTGACGGGCAGCATCGGAAAGATTGATCATGTAAGTCTCCAGAAATTGGTTTTGGGTAAAAATAGGAACGGCCATGAACTTTGTCAATGGAGCGGAGGAAACATTTCCCTTTTTATGCTCCGCTCTGAAAACGCGGCGGAATGGCAGAATTTTTCCGGGCGTTATGCCGAGGCTTCGCGCAGGCGCCGGAAGCCTTCGTCCAGATCGGCTTTCAGATCTTCCACGTCTTCCAGACCCACGGCATAGCGGATCAGGGTGCAGTTGTTGCCGTTCCATGCCGGTTCCACGCGGTTCAGCGCCGTTCTCTCCGGATGACAGTGCTGCACCAGACTGTCGTATCCGCCCCAGCTTGCGCCTATGCTGAACATCCGATAGCCGTCGAGCATGGCCGCCACGGCCTTTTTGTCCGTTTTGGGAAGCACGATGGAGAACAGCGAGCCTGCGCCCGTGAAGTCCCGGGCCCAGATTTCGTGACCGGGATCGTCTTCCAGCGGCGGGTAGAGCACCTGAGTGACTTCCGGACGCTGCTGCAGCCAGCGGGTCAGTTCAAGAGCGCTGGCGTACTGCCTTTCCATGCGCACTTCCATGGTGCGCAGGCCGCGCAGTGCCAGATAGCAGTCGTCGGGAGAGGCGATTTCTCCCATCTGCATGCAGAAGGAGCGCATGCGTAGATAAAGTTCCCTTGTCCGGGCCGTGATGACGCCCATGACGAGATCGGAGTGGCCGGCAATGAACTTCGTGGCGGCTTCCACGCAGATGTCCACGCCTGCGGCAAGCGGCTTGAAATACAGTGGTCCGGCCCAGGTGTTGTCCATGATGACGATGGCGCTGTGGGCATGCGCCGCCTTGACTATGGCGGGGATGTCCTGCATCTCGAAAGTGAGCGAGCCGGGCGACTCCGTGTAGATGACGCGGGTATTGGCCTTGATGAGCACCTCGATGCCGGCGCCGATGCGCGGATCATAGAACGTGGTTTCCACGCCGTAACGCCGCAGGATGCTGTCGCAGAAGGCCCGCTGCGGGCCGTAGACGCTGTCGGGCACAAGCACATGATCGCCTGCGCCCACGAAGGCCAGCAGCGACTGGGTGCAGGCGGCCAGACCGGAGCTGGTCACCATGGAACCGGCGCCCTGTTCAAGCCTGTTGACCGCATCGCACAGGGCAAAGGCGTTTTCCGTGCCCAGGGCGCCGTAGCAGACGTTGCTGAACTTCGAGTCTCCGGCTTCGTTGGCGTCGAATTCCTCGAGCGTGGGAGCCACGATGGTCGATGCCCTGTGGACGGGCATGTTGACGGGGCCGCCCACACGCAGGGGAGCGCGTCCCGCATGAACGAGTATGGTGGCGTCTTTCATGTTACTTTCCTTCGACAGGCGGAGTGATGAGCGGCATGGCCGGGGCGGCCCCGGTTGCCGGAGCGGCCTTGCCGGAAGGCTCCGCGCCGGACGGCGGCATAATGAGCGGCATACCGCCTTCCACACGGGGAACGCCGCCCGCACCCTTCATGGCCTTCATCATGCTTTCCATGTCGGGCATGGAAACGGCGCCGCCGTGTCCGGCGGAAAAGGCTTTCCACTCGTTGACGCAGATGGAGCCGTTATGGTCGGTGTCGATGGTATCGAAGGCATTGCGGTTGAGGTTGGGGCGTGCGGCGGAAAGTTCCTCCCAGGTCATGTTTCCGTCGTGGTCGGTATCCATTTCGTTGAAGCGCGCCACGGGATCGGAGGCATGAGGGGCGGCGTCGCCCTGATTGCCGGGCATGGCGAGAGCAGGAGTGCCGGAACAGGTAAGCATGAGGGCGAGGGCAGCAGCCCCGGCAGCGATGATGTGCATGATGGTGACCTCTCTGAAGGTTTGCATGGGGAGTATCGTCCCCTCGAAATGGCGGTTTCTGGTTCCGGCGCGTTACAGAAATACAACGCCGGGAGCTGGCGGGAAACATTCCGCCGGACGGCATATTGCAGCAGAACGGCAGGCGTCGGCAGCGTTTTTCATGGAGTGTCCGGCTCGCTGTCGACTTCTTCGGAACGGACGGTTTCGATCTTCCCCGCTATCGAGAGCGCAGCATGACACGAGCCTGCATCAAGTGCAAGCCTGCCTTGCCATTCCTGCAGATCTGTTACAATATCGGCGCCGGAGGCATTATGATACGTCCCTTTCAGGAAGAAGATATGGAGGATGTCGTCAGTCTGTGGCTGGCATCGTCGCTGCAGGCGCATGATTTCATTCCCCGTGCCTTCTGGGAGCGTGCGGCGGAAGATATGCGTACCCTGTATCTTCCCATGAGCGATGAAATCGTGCTGCACATCGACGATGCGACCGGAAGGCCGGATGCCTTTCTGGCCTTTGTCGATACGTTTCTGGCAGCGCTTTTTGTTGCTCCCGAAGCGCAGGGCCGAGGTCTGGGCAGCCGGATGTTCCGCATTGCCAGAAGAATGCATCCGGATCTTACTCTGTGCGTGTACAGGGAAAACGACAGAGCCGTGGCATTTTATCGGAAGCACGGCATGACGGTGATCGGGGAGCGCGTGGAAGAAAAGACGGGACATGTGGAGTTCCTTATGGGCGTCGCCTCTGAAAAAGAAGAGAAGAGGGCTCTCTCGTGATGCGGAGCAGCGACACGAGGTATGAGCTCCCCTTGCCTTTGATCGGAAACAACGACTGACGAGTATTGAGTATAGTATTATGGAATATCAGATAGAAAAGAGTGACGGCGGATGGCGTCGTCTTTCCTGCTTTTTTTCGGCCGATGAGGTGCTTACTGTCTGGAAGAGTGCCGCCGCGCCTTTTGCTTCTTCTTTCCGCATGGCGGGCTTCCGTCCCGGAAAGGCCCCTCTTGAGGTACTGGAAAAGCAGTTTTTCCAGCAGATTTCCGATACGGCGACGGATATGCTTGTTTCGCGTGCGACAGATCAGGCACTCGCCTCGGAAAAGTTGATGCCTGCAACCGCGTATACCTATGAAGGAGAAAACGCCCGCCGCGGACAGAGCTTTGCCTTTTCCGTGACGTTCGGCGTTCTTGAGCCGAAGGATTTGCCGGATCTGGAAGAGCTGCATGTTCCGGTTGAGGAAGCGCAGGCGGATCCCGTGCAGGAAGAGCTTTTCCTGCGGGAGATTCTGAGTCGCGAAGGACGCAAGATTGTTGTGACCGAGGGGTATCCCCAGGACGGCGATCTTGTGGAAGCCGAGGTGACGGGCCGGATGGACGGGCGGACGGTTCCCGGCATGAATACCGGCGTGTGCCGGATCAGACTCATGCCTTCCCGTCCCGGCGAAAAGGTGCCGGATCTGGATCCCGTGGTGCGGGGACTGCAGGTCGGGGAAACGGGAACGGGTTCCACGCTCTGCCCGGATAATTATCCTGATCCTTCCATGCGGGGAAAGGAGATAGAACTTGTCGTGACACTCCGGAGCATGGAGAGGGAAGAGCTGCCGCCTCTGACGGACGAACTGGCCCGGAAGCTGGGGTTCCACGATGAGCAGGCGCTCAGACGCAGCGCTCATGTCCGCGCTCTGGAAATGGACAGGCTGCATCGTTTTTCGGAAGGCAGGCGTATGCTTCGCGACGCGCTGGAGAAGTATGAAGACTTCGAGGCTCCGGAAGCTCTGGTGCACGCCTTCCGGCGTGAGTTCATGCTGCGTTCGCGCCGGTATCTGCAGAATCAGTTCGAGTCGTCGGACAGGCTGAAGGAAGCGCTCGACGTCATGAAGCAGGAAGCCGCCGAGGCTGCCGCCGGAAAGGCTCGTGCCCGAGCGCTGCTTCTGGCATGGGCTGAGAGCAGGGGGCTGTCTGTCGACGAGTCCGAATTCGGCAGAGTGCTTGCCGGCCGCGCCGCGCGCAGAAACATGGATGCCGCGTCCTATCGTCTCAGCCTTGCCCGCAGCGGCGAGCTTTATGAGCTTCGAGCCGCCATGCTGGAAGACAGAGCGCTGAGCGAACTGATGAAAACGGCATACAGACCGTAACGGGGAGCATGCCGCTTTGCGACGGCCGCTTATCCCGCACGCGCCGTTATGGTGAGGCGGGAAGTTCAGTCGCCGTCAGGGAGCAATGTAACTTTTGCGTCCGCCCTTCGGGCATGCCTTCCTTGGAAAATATAACCCGATTATTGTCGTCCAGTGAGGAGACTCGTTCATGGAATACAGCATAGATCATACTTCTCCCGCATCCGTTTCGCTGTCGGTGACCTGCTCTGCCGATGAAGTGAAGAAGGCTTTTGAGCGTGCGGCCAAGAATATCGGAAAGGGCATGAACCTGCCGGGCTTCCGCGTGGGCAAGGTGCCGGTAAATGTCATCAAGAGCCGTTTTGCCTCCCGCGTCGCGGCCGACGCCACGGAAATTCTGGCCGACGACACCATGATGTCCATCCTCGCCAGGGAGGGCATCCGTCCGCTGTATCCTACGCAGTATCGGGGGCCTGCGGCGGAAGAAGGAAAGGAGTTTTCTTTTTCTTCTTCGTTTGACGTGCTGCCGGAGGTGGATATCCCCGATCTCGACACGCTCTCCGTCACGGTGGCTGATCCCGCTCCGCAGGAAGAGGCGCTGAACGCCATGCTCGATCAGGCGCTCCGTCGTCTGGCCAGATACGAGGATGTCACCGACCGTAAGCCCGAAGACAACGATCTTCTGACCGTGGACGTGCGGGGAACCGTGGACGGGCAGTCCCTGCCGGGCATGACGGCGGATAATTTTCGTCTTCAGCTTCTTCCCGTGCGTCCCGGAACCGCAGCCCCGGAAATGGATCCCATTGTCCGCGGCCTGAACGTGGGGGAAGAAGGGCACGGCACCATGACCTGCCCCGACAACTATCCCGACCCCGTGTTCCGTGGACGCGAGGTGCAGCTGGATGTTGTTCTGCGTCGCATTCAGCGCGAGGTGCTGCCTCCCCTTACCGATGAAACGGCGCAGCAGCTCGGCTTCAAGACCTTTGATGAACTGAAGCAGGAAGTATGGCAGCAGACCTTTGCCGCCCGCATGCGGCAGATCCAGCGCGAGGGCAAGCATCAGCTCATGGAGGAACTTCTTGCCACTCGCGAGTTCCCGCTGCCGGAAAGCCTTGTGCAGCGCTTTTACCGTGAGCATCAGCGCGATGCGGAACACTATTTGAAGAAGCAGCACGCCGATGAGGATACCATCCGCAAGATGCTTGAACATATGCATGAGGAATCCATGACCTTTGCCCGCAAGAAGGCCAAGGGACACACGTTCCTTCTGGCGCTTGCCCAGAAGGAAGGCATCTCGGTCAGCGGCAAGGAGGCGGAAGATGCCGTCCGGGCCATGACCAGGGGAACGGGACAGAATTATGAAGATCTGCGCAAAACCGTATGGGAGGCGGGCGTCATTACGGCCATGCAGGAACGCATGATTGCCGACAGAGCTTTGGATCGCCTGTACGGCGCGGCCCGCAAGGTCATGGCGGAATCTCCCATGCTGAGGCCGTTTTCCGAAATACGGAAGGAAGAAGGTAAGGCGTAACAGATTGATGACATACGCTTAGTACAGAAAAGCTGCCGAAGACGTGTTCTCCGGCAGCTTTTTCTTATGGCGTTTTTGGGGAAGGCGCGGCAACGACGTGTCTCTTCAAGAGTGGGCTTGCCATGTCGCCGGCTTTGGTATGTTCGGGGCTTTTCAGGGAAGGCTAGCCGAGCTGCCGGATGGTTTTGGCAAGCGCAAGAATGGTGTGCGCGTAGATATCCATCGCATTGTAGGAACGGAGCACCCTCGTCTGCCGTTCGATGCTCAGCCCTGAGCGCCAGCCGTTTCTGCGCAGATAGTTGCTGAGGCTTGCCACCGCATCGTCAACGGAGAACAGATCGATGATGCCGTCGCCGTTGCCGTCCACGCCGTACCGGGAAATGTTGCTGGGCATGAACTGGCAAAGGCCGATGGCTCCATAGACGGAACCTTTGATCTTGAGCGGATCGAGACCGTTGGTCTGACAGTAGAGCAGCAGAGCCTTCAGCTCTCCGTAGGCCCAGTCCGCCTTGATTTCCATTTTATCCCGGATCCAGGGCAGATGCTGTTCGGCACCCTGCAATTTTTCGATATATTCGGGAATATCGGCGGGATTTCTGGTCACGGACATGCTTGCCAGCATGTGGAATGCGTTGTGTTTGCCGAGGTATCCGCCGAGCCGGGTTTCCACGAAGAGCAGGGCCGCCGCCACTTCCGAAGGAACGCCGTAATTCAGTTCGGCTCTGGCAAAGGCGACGGCGTGCTTGTTCATGAAATCCTTGCAGGCCCTGGCGTTCGTTGTGGTAACCACGCCTTTGAACCAGGGGCCGGGAATGCCGAGTTTGGTTTCAATGGGCTTCTGCGGTCTTGCCTTCGGCTTGGGCAGGTAGGCGTTGGTATAGAGTTCCCGAACCTTGATCCCCATGGGAATGGAAGAAGGCGGCATATCCAGGGATGCAAAGACTCTTCTGGCAAACGCGGGATCAATCCCGTCTCTCTGAAGTTTTAAGGAGAGATTCTGCCAGGTCTGCTGCCAGGAAAGTCTTTCGCCCGCAACGTTGTGCAGCGGCACGGACGGTGTTTCCGACTGTCCGGTCACAGTATTTCTGGCTGTGCAGGCGGAAAGCGACAGGGCCAGAAGACTGAGAACAACGATAGGAAGAGAAGATGGACGCATGAGGGTATCCTTGTTATGTCGGTATGAAGACCGGCGTGCGACGGATGACATTAAAGTCGTGTGCCGGGGATGTGTCAAGATGGATAGGGAGAACGCGGATCGGAATGCTTCTGGAAACTCGCCGCGGTACAGGTGAGATGCGGAATCGGGAGCACGGTCAGGAACAAAGGACGCCTGTGGAATGATGGAAGGAGCCCGGAAGAGGGAAGGCCGACTTTCTTCGGGCGTCTTGTCGCCTCTGGATATTTCCGTTATAGAAAGATATCCGTTAGTTCCAACCATCGATCATTATGAAAGCATCATTTATAGCCGTTCTTTTTGTTCTGTGCCTTTCCGGGGGGCCTGTTTTTTCTTTTAATGCGGCGCACGCCGCATCCGAGTCTCCGGAGACTCAGGAAGGTATCGGCTCCGCATGGGAAGAGCCGTATGTCAAAGACGCCCGTCTGACCATAGAGAAAGGGGTGACCAGCGTGATGAACGGATTGACCACCCCGGAACAGCTGAGCGAGTCGGTGGATTATTTCTGCCGTACCTGGAACGACTGGGCGGACTCCAAACTCTTTATTCTGCAGGATGACCGGGACATTGACGTTTACGGCAATCTGTACTCCCTTCAGGTGATCTGCCGGACGCTGCGTCTGGCCGCCGAAGACTGGCACGAAGTGGAAAACAGCAGCCAGTCGTTTGCCGTGCTTGAAAAGGCGCTCTGGCTGGAGGAGCAGAGCAGACTGCTGGCGGATCCGGTGGCGGAGATCATCAGCCGTCAGAGCTACAGTGCCTACCTGCCCCGTCGTGTGGAGATTATGAAGGAACAGTTCCCCTATGTGGACGAGTTCTACAGACAGCATTCCTTTCGTTCCGTACTGCCCTGAGGGGCAGGCCTGAACAGGAGGTAAGGATCATGGGCATCACAGGATTGCATCATGTTGGTATGTTCGTTCGGGACAGCGATGTGTATGAACGCACAGTGACCTTTTACCGGGAGGTGATCGGCCTGTCGCCGGTGCGGCAATGGTCCAGTCCGCCGCGTCATATTACCATGCTGGATTTCGGAAACGGCGGCCTGCTTGAAATCGTCCGGGGCGCGGAAGGGGAAGGAAGCGGAGTTTTTGCGCACATTGCCCTTGCGCTGGATGCCCCTGAGAAAGTGGATGCCATGCTTGAGCGCTGTGCCGCACGGGGATGCGAGGTAACGCGACCTGCCGGTACTGTGGAAGCAGGAGAAGAGGAGAGCGGTCGAATCTTCCGTTTTCGCAACGGATTCTGCCGTGGGCCTGCCGGGGAGTCTCTGGAATTTTTCTGTGAGTTTTGAACGTCGTTTCATTATTTAAATGAAAAAGCAAGGCCGCCTTGGTGTAATGAGGCAGCCTTGCTTTTTTATTCATCCAAGAAGCCTGGCCGGAAAGGTGCCGGTACGGAAGCGAAATCAGGGGCGTCTTCCGTACGCGTCATCCTGTATGCCGGCAGCCCGGAAGGTCGTGTCAGGCAATACGCTTGATCCAGCCCTCGGGTGCTTCGATGCGGCCCATCTGAATGCCGGTAAGCGTGTCGTACAGCTTGGAGAGCACGGGTCCGATGGAGTCCATGCCGGAAGGAACGAGGATTTCCTTGTCGTGGTCCACGATCTTGCCCACGGGGGAGATGACGGCAGCGGTACCGCAGAGGCCGACTTCCGCAAAGGAGGGCACTTCGGTCATGGGCACTTCGCGTTCTTCCACCTTCATGCCGAGATAGTGTTCCGCCACATAGAGCAGAGAGCGACGGGTGATGGAAGGCAGAATGCTGTCGCTCTTGGGAGTGACGAGCGTACCGTCGGAGGTGATGAAGATGAAGTTTGCGCCGCCGGTTTCTTCAACCTTGGTGCGGGTGGCGGGGTCAAGGTACATGTTTTCGGCATAGCCCTGACGATGGGCGTCCATGATGGGATGGAGGCTCATGGCATAGTTCAGGCCGGCCTTGATGTGACCGGTGCCGTGAGGCGCGGCGCGGTCGAAATCGCTGACGCGGATGGTGATGGGCTTGACGCCGCCCTTGAAATAGGGGCCTACGGGCGTGACCAGAATACGGAACTGGTATTCATCTGCGGGCTTCACGCCGATGACGGCGGAGCTGCCGAACATATAGGGGCGGATGTACAGCGTGGCGCCGGAGCCGTAGGGCGGAACCCAGGCAAGGTTGGCGCGCACGGTTTCCACAACAGCTTCAACGAAGCGTTCGGTAGGATACACCGGCATTTCCAGACGACGGCAGGAATCTTCCATGCGCTGACCGTTAAGGTCGGGGCGGAAGCAGACCACATGACCGTTTTCCGTGGTGTAGGCTTTCAGGCCTTCGAAGCAGGACTGGGAGTACTGAAGCACACCGGCGCATTCGGTAATGACAACCTTGTCGTCATCGGTAAGCTGACCGTCATCCCAGGCTCCGTTTTTGTAGTTGGCCACGAAGCGCTTGTCGGTTTTCATATAACTGAAGCTCAGATTGGCCCAGTCCAGATTTTTCTTTTCCATGATACACATCTCCTGACAGCATACACGATCTTGAATTTCGTGCAGATGGGACCGGCCCTGGGGTCGGGAGCCTTCATGCCCGCCCGGATGAGCAGGCACGATACACTTTCGGCAAACTGTGGCATTGTAAGGCCTGATCGTCAAGCCCCGGAGCGGGCGAACCTGTGCATTTTGGTGTTTTTTTTGTTGTTTCTTCAGAAAAGACTTATAACAATCATGTAAATTTTTTCTGAAAAGCGGCAGAATGCCGCCCGGCAGGCAGCGTTTTTCATCGCAGGCGGGGGAGAATGCTGCGCAGCTCGTCCGTCGAAAGATGCGGAACTTCATAATGCGGAAAGCTGTTGCTGTTCGCGCAGGGGAGTACATGTATGCATATGCTGCGGTCATCACGGCAGAGCAGGTTTCTCTTGTGTTTCATGGGTATCCGGTCTATGTTGAGACGGTATGAAGGCGACTTTTGCGGAGTTGCCGGCTTGTTCACCTTGAAAAAAAGGATTCGTTTCCATGTTGAATAAGGTTATGATCATCGGTCATCTCGGGGCAGATCCCGAACTGCGTTATACCCAGAGCGGTTCCCCCGTGGCGACGCTGCGGGTTGCTACGGATGAGTCGTATACGGATAAGGACGGCAACCGTGTGGAGCGCACGGAATGGCACCGTATCGTGGTTTTCCAGCGCTCTGCGGAAAACTGCAATCAGTACCTGCGCAAGGGCAGTCTGGTGTATGTGGAAGGAAAGCTTTCCACGCGCAAGTGGCAGGATCAGAACGGGCAGGACAGATATACCACGGAAATTCGTGCCGATCGTGTACAGTTCCTTGACCGCCGTAATTCCGGCGCTCCCGCCGACGGCGACGGCATGGGCTATGCCCCCCGGCAGGCGGCTCCCCGTCCTGCGCAGGGCTCCCGTCCCGCCCCGCAGCGTCGTGCGCCTCAGCAGGACAGCTATGAGGATCTCGGCCCCGCCTTCCCGTCCGAAGCGAGCACGATGGACGACATTCCCTTCTGATGACGAGGCAGTCCCGGCACGCGGGACAGCATTTTCCGGCACGGTGTGTGATGAGCATGCCGTGCTTTTTTATTCTGTTTTGAGAGGAAAAGGGAAGATGAACGCGCAGGATCGGCGGTCGGCGGGAACGGAAGGCGATTCTGACTTTTGTGCGCTCTGGCGGCAGGGGAACAGAAAGCGCAGAGCCGTCAGAAGGAGGAAGCGTTCCTTTTTATGTGTTCAGGCCGGGGCGGCTTGAGTCAGAGGCGATGGCGACTGGCGCCTCGCGAATACGAAAAAAGCTCCGCAGAATCTGCGGAGCTCGAAAGGTCGAATGGTGTCACCAACGGGATTCGAACCCGTCTTGGAGGCTTGAGAGGCCTCTGTCCTAACCGGATAGACGATGGTGACATTGTCATTTGCTTGACGGAAGAAATCTATAGACTGTGTCCCTTTCTGTCAAGCATTATTTTAGTCCCGGAACCATGTTTTCAGCGCGGGAGCCTCCAGAAGGGCGGAGGCTATCATATCGTTGCCTGCCGGGCCGGGATGCACGCCGTCGGAGAGGTCCTGCACATAACCTTTCTCCAGCAGAGGATGAAAGATATCCACGAAAGGAACGTCCACGGCGGCGCAGATGGAGGAATAGGCCGTGCAGAGCGATTCAAGGCGCATGCAGTGGTCTTTGTCGGTGACGGGAGGCGCGCTTATGAGGGCCGTGGCTCCGAATGTTTTTGCCTTCATCAGAATTTCTCTGGCATTGGCGGCGGATTCTCCTATGGAAATATTGGGAGAACCCTTGGGGGCGGCCATGTCCACGGTGCCGAAGCAGAAAAGCAGGAAGGAGGGAACGCCTTCCATGGTTCTTGCCCGGAACTCCGCTTCCCAGCGCTCCAGTATCATGCGGCTGGAGTTTTTGCGCACGCCCATGTTGTAGAGCGTATCCGGCGGAACGCTCAGTCCGGCAGCGGCAGCCTTTCCGGCCAGTCTGGCCACCCAGCCGCCTGCGGGAGCATCATTGACGCCGAGCGTGACGGAGTCTCCGAAAAAATGAAAGAGCTTCATGAGAACCTCTGTTGTCTGGAAAAGTTGTTCAGGGAATGCCTGAAAGTCGACCGGTGCCCGGTATGGATTCCGGCCTGCAACCTCCTGAGGAATTAGCATATTCCGCTTCTCCTGCCAAGGCGGATGCCTCCATGCTTGAAATGGGAGAGGCTTGCTGCTACCTTCCTTCTCCCCGGCCATGTCGGGCAGGAGGTTTTTCATATGGAAGAAAACAGAGACAGAGATATCTTGAAGGAACTGGCGGACTACAGAAGCGGTCTGCAGAACATGCTTGCATCAGAAGCCGCCAAAGCGGGCTTCCTGAAGGATTCCGTACGCAGCATTCCCGAACTTTCGGGGCTTGTCCGCTCGTTTTTCGAGCATTGCATCCGGGAATATCACTCGCTGTATGATCATGTGGAGCCTCTGGCCGTGCTCGGCTCATGCTGCTTTGCCGGTGCGGCGGCCGCCAACCTGTGGGAAGCAGTGGAGGACGAGCTGCTCAAGAGCAATCTTTTTGCGCTGCTTTCCCGGGAGCGGGGTATGAAATACCTCGATGATACGGCGCTGGAACTGGCGGGCATGCCGGGCGGATCGCCCGTCGGGGACAGACTGGCAGCCTGCATCAAGGGCAGCTGGAGCATCATGGCTCTTGCCACGTGGAGTGGTACGATCAAGGGGCGTTCTCCCGAGGAGGCCATGCTCTTTCTTCAGTCCACGGCTCAGGTGCTGTTCATTCTGGGAGAAGCCGTGGTGCTGGCTCAGAAGGAGAATCAGCATGTTGTTTCATGATTCTTCCATGATGGTGCTGCGCGCGGGCGTAAGCAAACTTTTGAAGAGCGATGCCGTAATGGGGGCCTTGCACCGTCAGGTCGGGCGCTATGTGGAAGTTCTGGATCTGGACTGTTCCGCCGGAGGAATTACGGCCGTCGTGCGTCCGAGAGGCTTTTCAGAAGAAGTCCGCATCGTGCTGAGTCGCGCCGTGGTGGACGACGGGGGCGCCTGGATCCGGATTGAGGATATTTCTGCCGACAGGGAAGGGGTGGATGCGCTCCTGCATGATCTTGTCCGCGGAAGAATCTTCCCGCTGCCTCATGTGGCGCGGCCTTTTGCAGGTATGCTGAAGAAGCTGCTTTCCTCCGGCAGCTGATACGGAGGATAGGCAGGCGCGTATTGATCGTTGCGGCCTGCCTTGTTGGTGGAAGCCGGCCTTTGCCGGCAAAAGTTCATACCTGCCGCCACGCCCCGCGCATGTCCAAGAGCAGGCCCGGGGCTGGTTTGGAACTCGCTATCGTATGCTGATGGCGATGGTACGGGGATCCTCCTGCGTGACGTTGCAGGACCGAGGGGTGCCGTTCAATTCAAAGACCAGCAGCGTGTTTTCCCCGGAAGGCTGTATCTTCAGACCTTTGACCAGCCTTGTGGATGGATGCCTGTTGTAGACCTTCCACGAGCCTTTCAGGGTGACTTCATAGCGCAGCGGATTTTGGAGAAGCTCTCCCCGGGCTTCAAGAGAGTCGCCTTCTCCCGCAATGCGCAGGGTCATGGCCTTGCGGTCCGTGTTCAGCGTGATCCATGTCTTTTTGGGAAGGGTCGGGGGAACGTTCTGCGGCTTGTCGGCTGTCGTTATTGTTTCTGCGATTGCGGCAGGAGCACTTTTGCTCGGTGTCGCGGAGGATATGCTTCCGGCTTCCTGCATCATGAGCTCTTCCGTTTCCTTCATGCCCGGGGTCTGCGGAAGGGGAGCAGCCGGAGCGATGGGCTTGCTGCTGTCGGGGGCAGTTGCTGCCGGAGCTTCGGCCTTCAGAGGTTCCGCTTTCTCCTGCAGAGGGGCCGGATCGCTGTGGCCAGGGGGATTTTCTCCGACAGGGACGGCAAGGGGGGCGGAAAACTCCGTTGCCGGGTGGATATCGGCCGCAGCTGTGGGGACAGGAAGAGACGGTTCGGGCAGCGGCGCCGAGTTTTCCATGCCGCCCATGACGCTGCTTACGCTTCCGTACGGCTCTTCCAGATTGCACAGGGCTTCGACGGGATATTCGCAGAAATTTTCCAGACGGATGCGCGAGGCTTCGAGGGAGGCCTGCAGTTCCCGGTTCTGGCGTTCAAGTCTCTTTCCCTCTTCCCACGATTGCAGAAAAAGCCACGCGCCGCAGCCGATGGCGAGAACAAGGGCGAGTATGCTTGCGCTGAGCAGGGAAAGAAAGAGTTTGTTCATGGTTTTTTCCTGATTATTGCGATCGGATCACGACTTCTGGAGACTCCGCGAAAGCTGTTTCCTGCTGTATCAGCGTCTGTCTGCCGTCAGACCGTCGTTTTTCGACGTTTGTTTCTCGGCGCTTTTCATGGCCGCAAGCTTTCCCGCTTCCTGATGGGCGCTTACCTGACGCAGATACTCGATCGTTTCCGGAAAGGGCGGGACGCCTCCGTATTTCTCTACGTTGCCCGGTCCGGCATTATAGGCGGCGAGCGCCAGTTCCAGCGTGCCGAAGCGGTCGAGCTGGCGGCGCAGATAGGCGCTTCCGGCCATGACGTTGGCTTCGGGATCATAAGGGTCGGTCAGGCCCAGTTCCTTCTGCGTATCCGGCATGATCTGCATGGCGCCGCGGGCTCCCTTGGGAGACACGGCGTTTGCCTGAAAGGCGGACTCCGTACGTATGACGGCGGCTATGAGCGCTTCGGGCAGATCATAGGTGGAGGCAGCCCGGCGTATGATGCGCTTCCATTCTTCGGGAGCCGTATACAGATGACCGTCGTGCATGGCTTCGGCCATTTGCGGCGTTACCATGGGTCTCGGCAAGGCCAGAAGCCGGGCCGAAGGCGAAAGGCTGCTCACATCCATGCTGTCTATGAGAAATTCCTGCCCGCGAACTCTGTCCAGCACGCTGGTTTCGGTAACGCTTACTTCTTCCGAAAGAATTTTTCCGGCCTGAAGTTCATCGGGAACGATGAGACAGGTGAGGGCAGACAGGCACAGGGCAAAAACTCCGGCCGTACGGGAGCCTTTTTTCATGCTGAGGATGCTGCTTTCGTGGAGGCGCTTCATTCCTGTTCCGGCAGGGAGAAATAGACTTCAATTCTGTTGGCGTCGTCTTCCCGGGAGTAGGCCTGATGCGTGGTGACGTTCCGGATGAGATAGATGCCCAGCCCGCCTATGGGACGGCTTTCCGTATCCAGCGAAAGATCCGGCGCCGGCACTTCGGCAAAGGGATTGAACGGCGCGCCCCAGTCTTTGACGGAGAAGCAGAGCATGTCCTGTCCGTCGAAGAAGACTTCGCGGAGCGTGACTTCGGCGTTGCCGGTGGTGCCTTCAGGATAGGCGTAGCTGAACACGTTGACCAGCAGTTCTTCCGTCACCAGCTCAAGATTGAGCAGCGCGGGAAGAAAGCGGGGAGGAATGTTTTCGGAAAGGAAACTGTTGACTGCGGCAAGCTGTTCCAGGCGGGCAGGAACGTGAAGCTGTGGCATGGCGGCCTCCTGCGCAGAGCGCGAAAACGGTGTTCACGGGTGGGATTCGGAGCAGAGCGGAACCGGATCTGCAGGCGATGCGGAATGCAGCAGCGTCTGCTGCCCGCACAGGCTCAGCGCATGCCGGCCAGGGCTTCGTCCAGCGTGGGATACACCTTGAGTATGGAGGTGAAGCCGGAAAGCTTGAACATATCGGCCACCATGGCCTGCATGGAGCAGAAGGCAAGAGCGGTTCCCGCGCTCTTGCAGGCCTTGCCCATGGTGAGAATGCCCCGCAGGCCGGCGGAGCTTATGTATTCAAGGCCTTCCAGGTCTATGATGATGCGGCCGGAACCGGAGTTCAGCAGTTTCTGGCATTCGTCGTTGAATTCCGTAACCGTGGTGGCATCCATGCGGCCGGAAATTCTGGTGACGGACACACCGTCCTGTATGGTGGTATTGATCTGCACGGGAAACCTCCGTCGTGTTACTGATAACTGAGCATCAGGCCCTGACTGATTTTCAGCCAGCCGTCGAGCGTGACAAAGAGCAGCAGCTTGAAGGGCAGGGATATGGTGGTGGGAGACACCATCATCATGCCCATGGCAAGCAGGATGTTGGAAATGATGAGGTCGATGGCCACGAAGGCGAGATATAGGACAAAGCCTATCTGAAAGGCCTTGGTCAGCTCGGAAATGGTGAAGGCGGGCACCATGATGAGCAGATTGTCCTTGGTGATCATGTCGTGCCGTTCCGCAGGCCAGATGCGTCTGGCCGTGCCCATGAACATGTTGGTCACCTTTTCATCGGAATTGGCGGCAAGAAATTTTCTGAGGGGCGGGGATGCCTTGTCGGCCAGATCAAGGATTTCGACGGGACCGGGATTTGCGGGCACGGGGAGGCTTTTGACGATGTCGGCGGTATCCATGGCCACCGGAGCCATGATGAACACGCTGAGAATGATGGCCAGCCCGTTCATGACCATGGCCGGAGGGACCTGCTGTACGCCGAGGGCGTTCCGCACGAGAGAGGTGACCACCACGATTTTGACGTAGGAGGTCACCATCATGAGAAAGAAGGGAGCGAGTCCCAGCAGGGACAGGCCTGCCATGAGATACAGCGGATTGATCTCGGTCATGGAATGCGGCTCCGGAGCGCGTTACAGCGTTTCGGCGATCTGTACGCCCAGAGTGCCGTTCATGTCGACCAGACGACCTCTGGCGACGGCCTTGCCGTTGGCCCGGATGGTGACGGGAGCGTTCAAGTCGCTTTCCAGGGCAAAAGCATAGCCGGGGGCAAGCGATTCCAGTTCGCCGACGGTGATGATGCGGCGTTCGAGTTCAAAACTCAGGCGGATGTCCATGTCTTTCAGATCGGGATTGTCCATGAGCGGGTCAGGTTCCTCGGATAAGGGTGAGCGAAGCACGGCCTGACCGTTGTTGATGTCGCAGACGGCCGTCAGATCCTTTGCCGCGCCGCGTCGGACGCGCAGCGTCAGCGTTTCGGGAAGAGTCCATGTTTCGGGAATAAGTACATCTTCGCGACCCAGCGCGGCAACATCCTGAGCGTTCAACAGAAGATAGCCCGATTCAAAGGCGACTTCAAGGGGAACGCTTTTCAGTATGGTCTGCAGCGGGCCGTCGCTGCGTACGGGAAAGGCTTTGACGGCCGCGCCGAGTACGGAGGCATCTTCCTTTCTGAGCGGAGAAAGGCGCAGAAAGACGGTCATGTCCGGCAGGTTCTCGCCGGTAAAGTCGGCTCGGAAGCCCAGAGTGACGTCTTTTCGCTCCGCCCTGCCTTCCGAAGAGAAGTGCGCGTCCGTCAGGGAAAGGGGGCGGTTCAGCGTGGAGCGCAGCAGCTCCAGAGCCGGAGTCAGCATGGACTCCAGCAGCGCCCGTCTTACTTCGGCGGGAAGAAGACGCTCATCGGGAAGCGGCGCGCCGTTTTCCGATGAGCGGAAGATATCATGTCTGAGCAGCATGGCGGTACTGTCAGCCTCAAGCTGCCAGAGCGTGCCGTCCAGCTCCAGATTCAGCACGCAGGCAGACGGAAAGGCCGGTACGTCAGGCAGCAGGGAAAGCGTGACGGCGCCGGCGCCGAACCCGGTACGCCAGGGGTATGCCCGCAGACAGAGACTGTTCTGCAGCGCCGCTTTTTCCGGGGAAAGAAAGGGAGGCCTGAACGAGGGGTGGTAGACAGCTTCCGCCATGATGCTGATCCGTATGCTGAAGAAGGGTTGAGGGTTGACTCGGAAACGGGGTCGGAAAGAACGTCTCCCGGCAAGCGCCTCCGCCAGAGGGGAGGCGGAGGCGTTGGGAAATCGGGGAAGGGTCAGGGCGTCGGCATGTCCTCCGGCATGTAGCCGCGGGAGCGCCGCCTGCTGTCGTTATCCTCCCTTCCGGACTCGCTGTAAACCTCCACGCGGACGGGGCTGTTTTCCAGCTGTTCCAGCATTTGCTGAAGCGTTCCCTGGGCTGACACCAGCGTCTGGAAGGAAGATGCGTTGTCGCTGCTGAGCGTGACGGAAAGCATGCCGTCCGCCCCTCTTTGCAGAATGATTTCCGTATCCGGCAGAATCTGATTGCCCAGCGTCAGGCGGACTTCATTGCCGCCTCCTTCCGGCGTGGATACCAGAATGCGGTCCACGAGCTTTTGCAGATCGTCGTGCTCCAGGGCAGAGGCTTCCGGAGCAGCCGCGGCCTGCGTCATCTGTTCCATGCGGCCTGAGAACAGACTCTCCAGCGGGCTGGTCATGCCGCTCAGAGAAGTGGGCGCATCCTGTGAAGAAGAACGGCCTTCCTTCTCGTCTCTTGTGCCTCCGCTTTCCAGATCATGCCGTCCGGGCTCCTGTTCCAGCTTCCTGAGAAACTGATCGGAAGTTTCAACGTCGGGCGGTGTGGGCGCGGCGTGATTCTGCACGGAAGACGGGGTTTCTCGACCAGAAGAAGACGGGGAAAAACGTGTGCTGATATCGTTCATAACTTCCTCCAGGGGTCAGGCATCTTCGCCTTCTGCTTCAGCGCCTTTTCTGGATATGGGGCGGAATTCCTCCAGCTCCAGATCTTCCTGTCGTTCGGCTTCCTTTTTGGCTTCTTCCTTCCAGATATCCTTGTGTGCCTGTATCTTGGATGTATTCTTGCGGGCCGTGGAGGCGGCGTCTTTCGCGCTGTCGAGTTCCTTGCGGCACGTCTCGACGTTTTTTTGAGCCTGCATTACCGCCTTTTCCCGATCCGTTTCTCCGGCGGCAAGGCGGGCCAGTCCTGCCTTGAAGCCGTCGAGCCTTTCGAGGCTCATGGGCACATTCATGATGGCATCATAGCGGCGGTCCTCTTCCTCTCTGCGCCAGACCCGGTACTGCTCAAGCTCTTCTTCCGCCTTGTTCACGGCCTGTTCGGATTCGCGAAGAGCATTTTCCGCCGAGCGTACCCGGCGCTTTGCGCCTTCTTCCCTGTAGTGGCGCACGGTAAGCAGCGATTCAAGAGGATACGGTTCCACAGTCAGCGCACCGCCTCAAACAGACCTTCCAGCGTCTGCTCGAAGGTGCTTTTTTCGCCGAGCCCCTGCTTGAGAAAGGCGTTTACCTTGTCGATATGGGCCAGCGCGTCGTCGGCTTCCTTGTCGGCGCCTTTCTTATATTCACCTATCTGGACCAGAAGTTCAACTTCCGCGAATTTGGCCAGTATCTGTCTTAATCTCTGGGCGGCCTTTTTGTGATCCTTGCTGACGATGGCGTTCATCACGCGGCTTACGCTGGCCTGAACGTCGATGGCCGGATAATGGTTGCGCGCCGCCAGCTTGCGCGAAAGAACAATGTGCCCGTCAAGAATGGAACGGGTTTCGTCGGCAATGGGTTCGGTCATGTCGTCGCCTTCGACCAGAACGGTGTACAGAGCCGTGATGGAACCCTTGTCGGAATTGCCCGCGCGTTCCATGAGCTTGGGCAGTTCGGAAAACACCGATGGCGGAAAGCCGCGGCGGGTGGGCGGCTCGCCTGCCGCCAGACCTATTTCACGCTGGGCGCGGCCGAAACGGGTGACGGAGTCCATCATGAGTAGCACGCTTTTTCCCTGATCCCGGAAATATTCGGCAATGGCCGTGGAGGTGTAGGCGGCCTTCAGGCGTTCCATGGAAGAGCGGTCGGAGGTGGAAACCACGAGCACGGCTTTCTTCCGGCCTTCTTCGCCGAGGTCGTTTTCAATGAATTCCCGCACTTCTCGGCCTCGTTCGCCGATAAGCGCCAGAACGCAGACTTCGGCGGAACATCCCTTGATGATGCTGGAGAGCAGGGTGGACTTACCGCCGCCTGCCGCGGCAAAAATACCCATGCGCTGCCCTTCGCCGCAGGTGAGCATGCCGTCGAGCGCCCGCAGTCCGAGGGAAAGAGGGCGGCTGATGATTTTTCTCGTCATGGGGTTCGGCGCTTCGGCAAAGACGGGGTAGTGATGCCGCGTCTTGAGCGCGGGGCCGCCGTCGATGGGCTGGCCCAGTCCGTCGAGCACCCGGCCGAGCAGTTCTTCTCCCACCGGCACGGAAAGAATTTCTCCCGTGGGAATAACTTCCGTGGCGGGAGAGACGCCCTGACAGCTTCCCAGCGGCGAGAGCAGAGCCACGTTGCGCACGAAGCCCACGACTTCCGCTTTGAGGGTGAAGTCTTCCCAGGGATTGCGGAGAATGCACAGCTCTCCCACCTTCACGCCGGGCACGACCGCCCGGATGATGGTGCCGACGACCTGCTCCACGCGGCCGCGCACGTCCACGGGCGTGGTCGTCTGCACGGCTTCTTCCAGCAGGGCTCCGATATATTCAAAGGCCATGACGGTTCTCCAGCGCGTTACTGGCGGATTTTGCTGTGGAAGGCGTTTTCAAGAGCCTTCAGCTGCGTTTCAAGACTGGCGTCCACCACGCCGAGTTCGCTTTCCAGAATGCAGGAGTCCCGGGGGAGTCTGGCGTCGGCCATGATGGTGAGAAAGGCGCTGCCCGAGGAGGAACCTGCCGTCATGGCGGCAAGAGCTTCGGAAACGGCCGCTTCGTCGGCGGGAGCCACACGCACCGTTACCTTCTGCTGACCGCGCACCGTGTTCAGCGCCGTACGTACGATGCGTACGATGCGTTCCTTGTCGTCCATGTCGCCTATGATCTTGCGTATGGCCTGGTTGACCACGCTGACCAGCGTGTCTTCGATGCCCTCGATGAATTCCACGGAACTGAGGATGGTTTCCATCATCTTTTCCGCGTGCTCGAGCTTGCCTTCCTCCATGCCGTCGCGATAGCCTTCCTCGCGCTTCTGCTCGTAGGCTTCCCGGGCCTTCTGCTCCATCTCTTCCGCCTGCTTCCTTGCGGCGGAGAGCAGGGCGTTCGCTTCCAGCAGAAGACCGTATTCCTCGGCCTTGAGCAGTTTCGTTCCTGCTGCGGGACGTATGGAGCCTTCGGTCAGTCGAAACATTGCGTCCATTCCGGTGCGACCTCTCTGAGCAGAAGTTTTTTCATGGTGAACCACAGGGCCGAGCGCTGCTCTCTGCGAAGGGCGGGAAGCGCCTCTTCCGTTTCCGAAGTCTTCGGAAGGCGAGGAGCGGCCATGCGGCGGAGTTCTTCGGGCCAGTCGGCGCTGAGCATGGCAAGGGACACGGCGGAAATCTCTTTCACGCGCATGGCAAGCGTTCCATGCACGGCGGGAAAAGGCAGCATGCCGCGGACGCCGCCGATCTGATAGCGGCCGCGCTTCAGGGCATAGGAAACAACGTCCGCCCCGAGGCTTGTCCGAAGCTCCAGGACTTCGCTTCGGGCGATCACGCGGGAAATTTCTCCGGCATGCACGGCGGCGCTGAAGAACAGACCGAGCTTTTCGATGGTTGCCTTGTCAAGCAGCGCAATTCTCTGGGATTCCTCGGAAAAATTCCAGTAGCCGTCTTCTTTGGAGCGATGAGGCCAGGCCCGCCGGAAGTCTGCGCGCTTCCACAGGTCGGAAAGAGGGGCGCCGAGCGCGGTAAGCTCTTCCGGCACGGGAGCGTATGCATCCCGATTGAATGTCAGCATGGCCCGGAACAGAACGGGTCTGCGGACAAGGGCTTCGGCGAGAAAACGATGATCCATGGCCTACCTGTCCGAGGATTGCTGATCCCTGTTTTTACGACTGCGGAAATACAGAACGGCCGTTGCGGCAAGACCGGCGCAGGCCAGCGCCAGAAGCCCCGCCAGAGCCGCCAGAAGATAGGTGTTGTCGGCAATGCCGGCAGAGGAGGCTTTGTCGGGCATGGGCACGCTGACGGTTTCCCGAACGGGAACGAGCATGACGGATACTTTGTCCTGCATGAGTCCCGGAACGGCGTTGGCGGTCAGTTCGCGGATGTGGGAAATGAGCCTGGTTGCCTGCGACTCCGGCGTATGCCGCAGAAAAACGGCGGCGCTCGGAGGCGTGACGTTGCCCGTGGCCAGATCGGTCTGCCCGAGCACGATGTGCACTCTTGCGGTAAGCACGCCGTCGATGCGGGAGAAGGTATCGGAAAGCTCCTGGGAAAGGGCATAGGCAAGACGAGCCTGTTCTTCCGTGGTGGAGGAAATCATGCCCTGCGCCGAAAATACCTGTCCGAGATTCTGGAAGCTTTCTCTGGGCAGGCTGTTCTCGCGAAGGATTTCGAGAGCCTGAACGATCTGTTTTTCTTCGACGGCAATGCTGAAATCGCTTTTGGCCGCGACTTTTTCCGCCGCAATGCCGTGACGGAGCAGTACGGAAAGCATGGTGTTGGCCTGCTCTTCGCTGAGTCCCTGATAGATTTCGGCCTTGCAGCCCGTAAGCAGAAGCGCGGCCAGAACGCAGACAAGGCAGAGCGCGCGGCGGAAAACGGAGAAAGAAGCGGATCGGGAAGTCTGCATGACGTCATTTCCTTGTCAGGACTGATTGCGGAGCAGGGAATCCAGGCCCTGCGTGGCCTTCTGGGTGACTTGAGAGCCGATATCGGCCTCATGTCTGAGCATGGCCACATGAAATTGAAGGCGGTAAAGTTCGGACGGACTGATGAGCGGAGTTTCCGTCTGCATTTGCACGGCGTTCGGCTGGTCCGGAGCTCTGTCCACGGCGGAGATATCCTTCGGGGCATCGCTGCGCGGGATGTCGCCTGCGTTCTGTGCGGCAGATGGACGGTTTGAAAGAGAGTCCGCAGAAGGCTGCATGTCGGCAGGCTGCTGATCCATGAGCTGCTCGAACATTCGGGCAAGCTCCTTCGGCACGGGGGACGGACCGGAACTGACCAGTCCATCGCCCTGCGTTGCTCCCAGTCGCTCGAAGGCTTCCAGAAGACGGTTTGCTGAAGAAATGGAAACGGCGTCCATGCGCGGCTCTGACGGATCTCTCCTGTGTTGCTACATCTGAGCGAGAAGGGAGCGGGCCAGTTCGGCAGAGCTGCCTTCCTCGTCGGCCAGAGGTCTGAGAATCTCGGCAGCTTCGTCCTTCCGGTCGGCCAGAGAAAGGCAGAGGCCGAGCATGACCTTCGCATCGGCATCGTCGGGATGTTCGCCGAGCACCTGATTTTTCAGCAGGTCTTCCGCCTTGTCGTATTCGCCGATCACGATGTGGCTGAGCGCCTGACCGACAAGCGCGGGCACATGACCGGGGCGAAGCGCAAGAACGCCGTCATAGATGGTGCGGGCCTCCAGAACCAGGCCTTTGTGGCAGCCTGCATTGGCAATGTCGAGCAGGCGGGCGATCTGGGAATCGGTAAGCATGATGTCTCCATGCGGTAAAAGTGTTGCGCCGGAGGGCGGATCCGCTGAGGATTGGAGCTGCGGCGAACAAACGCCGTGCCGTTTTTTTGAAGCGGAGGCTTTCCGTTCTGCTTTCGGCGGGATCCGCGGAAGAAAGAGGAGAGGGTGTCTGTCGCCGCTTTTTTGCAGGAAGCGGTAACATGGTCGGGGAAAGGATCGACTTCGGAAAGAACGTCCCGGTCAGGCTACCCCTGTCGCGGCCTGAACACGTCCTCGAAAAGTCTGGCGAAAGCGTCAGTTCGAACGCTGGGCGAGACTCTTCATCATATCGGTCATGCTCTTGGTCACGGTGGAAAGTGCTTCCATCATGGCGTTGTACTGACCGACTTCAAACTGCAGGGAGATCATCTGCTCGTTGCTCAGTTCTTCCCCGGAGGAGAGAAGATCTTCCATCTTGGCATTGAGGTCGCTGCCCTTGGAGCCGATGCTCTGAAGGGTGTTTTCAAACATCTGGGAAACATTGAAGCCGCTGATAGAGTCCATGGGGTCCTCCCTGATCAGACAAGAATTTTTTCGAGAATGGAAGCTGCGGCCTGTGCGGCAGCCCGGGCAGCCTGTGCCGTTTTCATGTCATCCGGAGTGAGCCCCTGATCCATGTACCGGTGTATGTCGGATTCCATGATGGCTACTTCATCCCGCACGGCGGTCTGTGCGCCGTACGGAGCGTTCTCCATGATGTCGAGGACGGAAATGAATTCACTCATGCAGACCTCTCAGAGGATAATGGGTGGTTTGATTGTTCCTGCTCAGTGTCAGAGCATCGACGGAGATCTGTTCCAGAACATAGCCTCCCGGAAGTTCTCCGCCTTCAAAAATGCGTTCTCCGCTGTCGAGCGTGATGAACTTCATGGCGCCCATGGATACCGAGGTGACGCGGAAGGAGGCAGGTTCTTCCGGCGATGCCGCGGCGACCTTTTTCTGCTGTTCGGTCCGGGGCTTTTCCTGACGTGTATAGATATTGTCGTTCTTTGCCTGCGTCAGCATTTCGGCATCGTTGACGATATCGAACGGCACAGGAACGCCGAGCCGTTCCTGGACAAGCTCCGTTGCTTCTTCCAGCGCCGCTTTCGTCTGCGGAGTGAAGGCTCCGTGCAGAACGATTCGGCCGGGAAGATAGTCCGTTTTCACGGCGCCGAGACCTTTTTCGGCCAGGGCTGCCGCGAGCAGCACCTGGATGTCCGACTCGTGCCGGATGTCGCGGAACAGCGTCAGCTTTGCCTTGCCCGTCTGCTCGGAAGGACGCAGGGCAGGCACGTTGCGCATGGTTTCCGTAAGCGCCTGCTCCTCCAGAATGCCGTTCTTGATATAGCCCTTGACCAAAAGGCCGGGATGATCGGAAGGCGGCAGTTCCGTCACTTCGGGAAAGAGACCGAGACTGTTGAAGGAAGAGCGTACAGCATCCGCGGCATCGGAACGTACGGTGACGTCCAGATACACGGGGAATTGCAAAAACTGTGCCAGTCGGAGCAGGCGTCCGCGTTCCCGGTCGGAAGCTATGCGGCCCGATACGGTGACGCCGGTCGCCGTACCCGTCACGGTAAGCTTCTGATAGCCTGCTTCATCCAGAAGCGTGCGTACCTGCTGTTCCGGGGAAACGTCGTCATTTCCCGGGCGCCAGGTAAGGCTGAGCGCGCCGACAAGAAGAATCGCAACAACAGCGCCGACCCTGCGGAACAGCTTGCCGGAAGAGCGGGGCGCCGGCGTATCGTCTGCCTTGTTCTCGTTGCTGAGTGTCAGCTCTTCCGCCGGAGGAGGCGTTGCCGTGTCAGTTTTGTTGGCGTCGGGAGCGGGCGATGCCGCCGCTGTTGCCGTTTCCTCATGAACATCGTTGTTCTGACGCGTCTTTTCGCGGAGGAGGCTTTCCTCCACATCCTGCCATGCCGCCGCTGTTGCGGAGGACGTTTCCATCCATGCCAGCATCACGAGGCCGAGCTGGAAGGGCTGCCCCTGAGGCACGGCCTGCTCATTTTTGATGACGTCGCCGGACAGCATGAACGGGCCGTCCAAAGGCTCCGCCGTTACCTGAAGAGTCCGTCCGTCGGAGGAAACGCGCAGCGCCGCGTGCCTTGCCGCAAGGGAGGAGTCGCTGAGAATGAGATCGCAGGCGTCGTCGGTACCGATGACGTAGGTTCCTTCCGTCAGTTCTATTTCCGCGCCGAGGTGAACGCCGGAGAATATGCGGAGCGTGACGCTGTTCATCTACAGTGTCCTTTCCGCGCCCGAAATCGTGGACAGGTCCGGTTCTCTGGTTGCGCGGGAGCAGCCGGCGCCTCTGGGGCGGACGGGCTCGCGGGGAGCATAGTCGGCCTGCGTGGCCGAGCGGTGGAACGATGGGTCTTCCACCTGCACGGGGACGTTGCTGTCGTTGAGTTCGACGATGCGCGGCGTGATGAGGATGAGCCTCTCCATTCTTTTGCTCTGGCGGGCCTTGCTTTTGAAAAGGTTGCCCAGTACGGGAATGTCCATCAGCAGGGGAACACCGCTTTCGTCTTCCCCTTTCTGTTCGTAGTAGTAGCCGCCGATGAGCAGACTCTGACCGGCATTGACGATGGCCTGCGTGTTGATTTTCGTCTGCTTGATGGGAGGAACGCCGCTGCTTGTGACAGTGCCGCTGCTGTTGTCCTGATCATCCTGCACGCTGACGGCAAGCTTGATGGAGGTTTCGCCGTTTTCGCGGATGATGTGGGGCGTGACGCGCAGAACGGTACCGGCCTCCACCTTGTACAGATCCACGGCCTGATAGCCTTCCACTTCCACATAATAGGTGGTGGTATTTTCCAGCGTGGCCTGAATGTTGTCTACCGTAAGCACGGACGGACGACCGAGCACGCGGGCCTCGTTGTTTTCTTCCAGCGCCTGAATGCGCGCCAGGAAAAAGTCGCTGCCGTGGGTGTAGATGGTGGAAAGCGTCATGCCGGCGCTGTCCATGATTCCGGGAGAAGGCATGCCCGTGCCGTCGCCGTCGGAACCGGTGCTGGTTCCGCCGCCGCTCCAGCCGTTGCCGCTGCCGGCCCTTCCCTGAAAGGCGATGCCGAGCTCGCGCTTGAAATCGGTATCGATATCCACGATGGCGGCATGAATTTCCACAAGCTCCACCGGCTTGTCGAGATCCTTGATGACCTGGGCGTAATAGGGCATGCGATAGGCGGCGTCGCTCACGAGAACGGCATTGACGCGGGGATCGGCCATGATGCTGATGCTTCCGGTGCTCACCGGCGTGGGCGAAGACTGCGGCTGGGGCGTGGAGCTTTCCGCATTGCCGAGTGCGGCAAGACCTTTGCCGCCGAGCTTTTCCACGGTGGCCCGTTCCTGCGTGACCTTCGTGCCGGAAACGGGCGAGCCCATGATCATGGCCCGCAGAATGGAGGCGATGCCGGGCACGGTCACGGTTTTGTCCATGCTGCTGATGCTGATGTCCTCCGCCCAGGCGTGCTTGAGCGGAAAGACCCGCATGACGATCTGTTCCGTCTGCGAGGTTTCAAAGGCGGCCACGGCATGGCGTATCTGGTCGAGATATTCCGGCGGGCCGGACACGGAGATGACGTCGCCCGCATTTCCCAGCGAGGGAGGAAGCTGCGGAGAGAACACGGCGGAGTTTTTGAGCGCGTTGTACAGCTGCTGGGCCGTGCCCGTACGGGGGGAGATGAAAATGCGCTGACTTTCACCGGCGTGATAGAAGTGGAGCGTTTTTCCCAGCGTGTACCAGTTCACGTCGAAGGCGTTCTGCATGCCTTCAAGAAAGGTGAGCGGCTCCACGTCCTGAAACCGGCCGCTGACTTTGCCCTTGACCTGGGGCGAGAAGGAGGCCGTATAGCCTTCGGCCCTGGCAAAATTCATGAGTACCGTTTCGAGTTCCTGGCTGTCGGCATAGTAGGAAAAGGGAACGCGGAACGGGCCTGCGGCCTGAGCGCTGCCGCAAAAGAGCACGATGAGGCACAGAAGAACCGAAAGCAGAAGGCCATGCCTTCCGGACGAAGCGGGGCGAGGAACAGAAGAAAAGAGCGGACGCATGCTCATCCCTGAAAGGTTCCGGAGGAAAACCAGTCTCCGAAGGCAAAGCTGAACGGAGAGGACTGCGCACCGGAGCTCCGGGAATTTCCCGTCCCGGAGAGCTGCTGCTTCCACCAGGCAAGATCGTTGAGAAAGTCGCGAACCGTCCGGGGCAGGGACTGCTCGGAAGCCTCGGCAAGAGAAAAGGTGCGGTACAGTTCGAGCCCTCGCTCTCCGATGCTGAACGTGGAACGGCGTTTTTTCAGGCTGCCTGCCGAGAGCTGGGCAAGCCTTTGCAGCGTTTCGTCGGACCGACCGTCGTTTTCAGGAGCGTTTCCGAGCACGGCAAGCAGAATGCCGGTTCTGTTTTCCGGGGAAAACAGCTCGAAATCCAGTCCGCCCTCCAGAGAGAAATGAAAGACTCCGTCATCGTCGGGCAGGGCTTCCTTCCAGCCAGCGGCCCGGGTAATGATGTCGGCAGAACGCTGAAGAGGCGATGTCATGGCAAGCTCCTGAATTTTTCCCACTCTAGTGACTTTTGCGGATGCCTGTCAAATACATTGTCCGCCAAGGTCGGAGCGCGTTTCTCTTTGTTTACCTGCGGTACGATGTCTCGTACCGCAGGTTTCCGGCGTGTTGAAACGTCCGGTCAGCCCAGAATCTTGGTTCTGGTCTGATTGATGTTCTGCTGAATGGCGTCCTGGCTGCTGATGGCCTTCTGAATCAGGGTCTTCAGCGACTCGTCCAGGCTTTCAAGACTCTGCTGCTGGGCGCGGATGCGTTCCACGTCGCCTTCCAGCTCCTTGAGAGACGCATCGTACATGGTGCTCACGCACTGGCCGATGCTGCCGAGAATGCTGTTGCCGCCGCCTATCGCGGAGTTGAAGGTCTGCACTTTTGAGTTGAGCATCATGTCGGCCTGCTGTCTTGCCAGCATGGCGGAGTTGGAGGCCTTGTCGAGCAGAGACTCCATGACCCGTTCTCCGACGATGGGCTTCGAGCCGAAGTCCGTTGCTTCATCAATGACGGAGGTGTAGGCCTTCTGAGCTGCCTGCTCGCTGGCTGCCATGCCTTTTGCCGTGATGGAGACGGAAGCAATGCCCTGAGCGATGCTTACGGCGCCGGTGACGATGCCGGTCACCAGCTGAGTGACGGCCTTTTCGCGGATGGTGTCCGCCTGCTCCTCGATCTTGGTAGCCATTTCTTCCGTCTGAAGCGCGCGCATTTCGGCATTCCGGCGGCGTTCTTCCGAGGACATTTCCGTAATCAGCGCCAGATAGGTGCTGCCGAAGGAGGGCAGAACGCCGATCGTGGAGTAGGGGGCGGAGGACTGAGGCGAGGGAAGAAGATCGCGGATTTCGTTCACCGTTTCCCGGAAGGAGAGCTTGCCGTTGTCCGAAGCGGCAAGAAGGAGAGCATCGAAGTCGCTTTCCGTTTTTCCGGTCGACTGGGTGTAGGAGGTCTTCAGATTATCGTAGAGGGCCTGGTCGAAACCTGTGAGGTTGTTTACGCTGTTGATGGACATGGAAAAGTCCTTCTTTATGACCGTGGCCGATCAGGCCAGGGTTGGGGCTGCTCCCAGAATGGCGCTCTGGGCTTCTGCACATTCTCCGACGATTTCCCGGACCTGCGCCATGAGGCTGTTGGCGCGTTCCATTTCGGCTTCCACAAGGTCCTGATCCATCTTGATGGCTTCGCGGAGGCGTTCCAGAATGGCTTCCAGTTCCTTGCTGTTCGCCTGACTGTTGGAGATGTTGTAGTCGATGACGGCTCCGGCGATGGTGGCAGAACCTGTGGCCACGTTGACCGTGCCGGAGGCAATATTGGTCACCTTGGAGGCCATGGAGGTGATCTGCGCGGCCTTCTGGAGGCTCTGGGTGCTGACGTTGGCGACGGAGCCCGCACTGGAGGCGAAGCCCGCGCCGAAGCTGAGAGCAACGGAGGTCAGCATGATGGCCATGTTCATGCCGAAACCGAACCACTGGGCGGCCTCGTCGCTCATGCCCATCTTTTTGCCGAGTTCCGTGAAGCCTGCGGCAATGCTGTATTTGCCGTCGGAAGCCAGAGAGACGACGCTGTCTACGGTCATGACCAGACCTGCGGCTCCGGCAGCAACGAGCAGCGGATTGCCCGTGAGCACACCGGCGGCAATGCTGGCCACCGAGGCAATGGCGCCCACGATGGCTCCGATGATCTTGAAGGCCTTGAGAAATCCGTTGAGCACGGACTTCTTTTTCATTTCTTCCAGCCGGTCGGCGATTTCCTGAAGTTCCTTTTCGTTGATTTCCGCCTGCTGTTCGGCCTTGAGTTCCAGACTGGCCACACCGTCGCGGCAGGCCTGACGACGCACGTCGTCGCCGATGGCGCCGAGCAGGGTATCGAGAGACAGAGGACTGGAGGAAAGGGGAATTTCCGGCAGACCGAGTTCGGAAAGCAGCTTCTGCAGCTCTTCCGCCTGCGCCTGAGGCATGGTGGAGTCGCTGCCGGAAGTCTTCTGATTCTTATCCGCGCTTTCCGTTCCGGCGGTGGCATTCAGCCCGGAAAGCGTGTTGATGGTATTGAAGTCAACCATGATTTACTCGCTTGCGTTGAGCATGGTGAGCAGGGCGCGGGCCTTCTTGTGGCACTCCAGATGAGAGGGGTTCTTTTCGTCGCCGAGAGTAAGAAGGCCCTTGAGCGCGCCGACGGCGTTTTCCTTGTCGCCGAGCTGAATGTAGCACTTGGCGGCGAAGAGGAAGGGCGTGGGATCGTTCAGCAGACCTGCGGTGCCGGCCATGGCATAGGCGTCGACGGCGCCCTTCAGATCGCCCTGGGCCTGACGGCATCCGGCAAGGCCCATCCAGAAGCGCACTTCCTTGTGACGATACAGGCAGAGAGCCTGGAATACGGTTCCGGCATCGGCAAAGTTGCCGGAAGTGTAGAGATTGTAGGCAAGAGCATAGAGCGATTCCATCTGCTCGTCCGTCACGTTGCACACGTCGCCGATACTGGCTCCCTTGTTCAGAGCTCGGATGATGGTGGCGATGTCGTTGTCGCTGAGGGGAGTAGTGTCAGCCATGATATGTTCCCTTTCTGGGTAAGAGTGTTGAGGTATGTGCCAACGTTGCCTGAAACCGTCGCCTGCTGCCGGAACGGCTTACTGACCGCGGGCCAGATTGGTGAGGGTCTGGTTGGCGTTGGCAATCTGAGTGTTGGCGCCCTGCAGATAGGAGTTGTACTGACCGATGAAGTCCTGCAGATAGACCATGAGGGTCTGCGTCTTGTTGCCCACGGTCTCCTGATAGCTGGTCAGGCTCTTCAGGGCATAGTCCCATTCGTCGGAGTTGTTGGCGAGGTCTTTGCCGGTGGTGTCGTACTTCAGACCGCGATCATTGAAAAAGTCCGCCATTTCCTGAGTCATCATGGAGGCTTTCTTGTCCCACGGACAGTCCCCCTCGCCGTTTTTGGCCTTATTCTGAAGCTCTCTGGCGTCTTCAATCATTTTGGCGCACAGTTCCTGCTCTTCCTGAATGGATTCAATCTGCTCCATGTAGGCTTCGGCCTGATTCTTGCAGATTTCGGACTGAGCGAGCTGGAGCTTGGCGAACATCATCTGAACGCTGCCGGTGGGGCCGAGATCGATGGTGTCCAGAATTTCGGAAAGGGAATTGGTATTGGTGACCTGTGACATGAGATATCCTTACAAACTGCAGAGTACGGGGAAAAGATCTGGCGGGCGTACAGAGAAACGGAACTTCGGTCCTACTGGCCGCGGGCCAGATTGGTGAGGGTCTGATTGGCGTTGGCAATCTGGGTGTTGGCGCCCTGAAGATAGGAGTTGTACTGACCGATGAAGTCCTGCAGATAAACCATGAGGGTCTGCGTCTTGTTGCCCACGGTTTCCTGATAACTGGTCAGGCTCTTCAGGTTGTAGTCCCACTCATCGGAGTTGTGCTTGTTGTCGTCTCCGGTCTCTTGAATCTTGAGGCCGCGATCATTGAAGAACTTCACCATGTCGTCGGGCATGGTGGTGACGCCGCCGCTGCTCTTGGCCTTGTTCTGAAGCTCTCTGGCGTCTTCAATCATCTTGGCGCACAGTTCCTGCTCTTCCTGAATGGATTCAATCTGCTCCATGTAGGCCTCGGCCTGATTCTTGCAGATTTCGGACTGAGCGAGCTGGAGCTTGGCGAACATCATCTGAACGCTGCCGGTGGGACCAAGGTCGATGGTGTCCAGAATTTCGGAAAGAGAATTGGTGCCGGTGACCTGTGACATGGTAATTTTCCTTATAGATTGGTTGTGGAAAAGGTCGTCAGATGCGGACGGCTCCGCGGCGGGTGCGACCGGCCTGGCTGCTGCTGCCGGAACTGCTGGACAGTCTGGCCTGAGCGGCTCTGGCTTCTCCTTCGCGCTTGGCGCGTTCCGTGGCGTCGGCCATGGCCTTTTCCAGTTCGGGCGTGATTTCCGAAGCTTCGATGGTCACGGGCTTGTCGGCAGGCAGACCAAGCGTTTTTTTCTGTTCGTCGAATATGCTGTTGAGGCGGGAAAGTTCTTCGGCCAGACGGGCGATTTCCTGCTGCTGATCCTTCAGATGCTGTTCGGTGAAAGCCATGATGAAACTCCTTGTGGTAGTATTGCCGTATTTGCCATGTCTCGGCATACTGAGTAGTATGCAAAAAACGTGCCAGTCTGCAAGAGGGCATTTGACGGCGTTCAGCGGGAAAAAGCGATGCTTTTGCGGAATAAGATGCCAGTTTTTTTGGCATCACCGAGAAAAGAGTTGCCACGCAACGTGCTTTTCGCCATACTAACAAAGCCGCTGACCGCTTGCAATCGCAAATGCTTTGCGTCTATCCGGAAACGTCTGTATTTTCTGGCATGGTCCTTGCATAGATGCGTATATACAGGAGCGCATACATGGCTATTGATTCCATATCAGGTTCTTTTCGCGCCGCCGACCAGCTTCATCATACGGAAACATCTTCCGTCCGGGGAGACTTTATGGGAAATGCGGTGACGCATGTGTCATCGCCGGAGTCTTTACTGGCGGAAGCGGCCGAAGAGCTGTCTTTTTCCGTGGATACGACGGATGAGTTCGAGCTGGAGGATCGCAAGGAGCGCGACAGAATAAAGAAGTCCGAAGAGGATCGCGTGAAGCTCTACCAGGAACTCATGCATGAGGCCGGCAAGGGCGAGCAGATCAACAATCTTCGCGACAGTCTCCGCAATCGGGCCGATTCCAGGCGGGCGCTGGACAAGGTGCGGGAGTATTTTCCTGACCCGTCCGACGCGTGGGCGGCGCTTCGGCAGATGCAGGAAGAGCTGCGGAAGGAAGGCGCGGACGAGTCGCTTCTCAGGGATGTTGACGCCGCCATTGCCGAAATGGAAGAGCGGCAGGGACCCGAGATCCGGGCCGGTCTGCACGGCGCGCTGACGGCGGCCGGATTTGCCGATCTCGGCGGCAGCGATGAAATGCGGGACTTCTACCGGCGCACGGTCTGCGAGTTTTCTTCGGTGAACGAAGTGTTTGCGCATGTGCTTGAGAAATACGGCGGCAATTTTGAGGAAGCCATGAACTTTCTGTTTGCCGCGCTCAGCGCCGACATGGCTTCCGATGCGCCGAGCATGGGACGCCCGCATCTGGAGAGCATACATACCTCTCTCGGCAAGGTTCGCCTGACGCAGAGCGCCTACCGGCTCTGTGAAACCATGATGGATCGCTGGAGCAACGTGCACGGCGTGAGACCCTCTTCCGGCGGACTCACGGCCCTTGAGCTGCTCGGGAGCATTGTGGATCTGCGGGAAAAGCGTTTTCTCGGCGCAGGGCAGATAGAAGACATTCTTGCCAGAGCCAAGGCTCCGGATATAGAAAGGGAAGTGCTTTTTCTGCAGGAGCTTCTCAAGACGACAAGAGATTTCCCCACGGCGCTTTTCGATGACGAACAGGGCCGCATGAAGGTGCTCGACGCCGTGCAGGAAGCTGTGGACAGGGCCGTGGAACGGGAAGACGAATACCTGGCGCAACAGGAAGGATGACGATATGCTGGATTATGAAGTTGAAGCGTTCGGTCGCAGGCTCGGACTGGAAGGACTGAAGCTTTCCTCCGAAGGTATTGCCCGGCTGGACATAGAAAATATCGGCAGTCTTTATCTGGAACGCGGTCAGGACGGGGAATTTCTGCTGTATCTTTCCTCGTCGCTTCCCTCGCACGATACGGCTTCCGTCCGACGTCTGCTGGAGCTTTGCGACTACCGGCGCGGGCTGCCCATGCCGGTATCCGTCGGAGCCTTTTCCGGCAGGGCGATACTGCTTACGCGCATGAACGAGGGAGCAGTGACGGCGTCGACGCTGGAGAATGCCCTTCGTTTTCTTTCGGATCTTCTGCACGATGCCGTGCGGGCGTAAACGCTGTCCCGCATTCTTCGGAACGCCGGGCAGTTTTCAGGAGCATGAGTCATGCCGTCCTCCATCAATCTTCTCGATCCATCCCTCGGTATTCAGAATATCATGGATATACCGGAAAATTCAGGTCTGCCGAGAGCAAGGGAACTTGCCTCCAACGCCCTGAGAGAAGCCGGTCTTGACGAGCTTTATGCGCCGACCAACGCCCGGCAGCTCGTGGAGAGGGCGCTTTGTCCCGACGTGGGGGATGGTTCCATGCTGAGTCCCGAAGCTTTTTCGGAAACGCTGCATTCCTGCGTGAGCGAGCTGTCGGCGAGTAAGGATCCCGTTGTGCGCGACATGCTTGATCAGGAACTCGTGCCTCTTCTGCAGAACGGGCAGCTTTTGCAGGCCTACCTCGGGCTGATGATAGGAGGCTGACGTGGCACAACTCAGGGACGACCAGAAAAAGGCGCTTCATGTGCTTGCGTATATGATGCTTCGCATGGGGCAGGAAGACAGGGCGGGCAGGATATATGCCGCGCTTGCCGCGCTTGCGCCTCAGCCTGCGCCTGACAGACTGGCGCTTGCCGGACTGGCGGCCGTGGCCATCAGCCGTGGAGACGGCGCCGCGGCGCTGGAAGCTTTGCGAGGAGCCATGAGCGGCGCGGTGCTTTCTTCCCGGCAGACGGTGCTTCATCTCATGAAGGCTCAGGCCTTCTGGCTGGAAGGGCGCCGGGAGGAAGCCAGAGCCTGTCTTGATGAATATCTGTTTCTTGCCGGCGGAGGAAAGAGCGCATGAGCATGATGGACAAGGCCTCGCGCGGGGTCGGCATGATGACCCGGCACAACGACATCACGATGGTCATGCTGCTGGTCGTCGTGGTGGCGCTCATGATCGTGCCGCTGCCTACGCCCCTTGTGGATACGCTGATCGGCGTGAACATGACGCTGTCGTTCCTCATGCTCATGATGGCCATGTATGTGAAGACCGCGCTGGACTTTTCGTCGTTTCCCACCATGCTTTTGTTCACCACGCTGTTCCGCGTGGGCCTGAACATCACGACGACGCGTCTTATTCTGCTTCAGGCCGATGCGGGTGAAATCATCTTCACGTTCGGCGACTTTGCGCTGGGCGGCAATTTCGTGGTCGGCGCGGTGGTGTTCATCATTCTCACCATCGTGCAGTTCCTTGTCATCGCCAAGGGCGCGGAGCGCGTGGCCGAAGTAGGCGCGCGTTTCACGCTGGACGCCATGCCCGGCAAGCAGATGTCCATCGACGCCGATATGCGTGCGGGCGTCATCGACATGGAAGAGGCCCAGATCCGACGCAACCGGGTACAGCTTGAAAGTCAGATGTACGGCGCCATGGACGGCGCCATGAAGTTCGTGAAGGGCGACAGTATTGCCGGCATGATCATTGCCGTCATCAACATCGTCGGCGGAACCATCATCGGCATTACGCAGCACGGCATGACGGCCTCCGAGGCCATGCACACCTACGGCATTCTCACCATCGGCGACGGCCTCGTCTCGCAGATTCCCTCGCTTCTGGTGTCCATTTCCGCAGGCATTCTCATCACCCGTTCCGGCGACAGCGGCGACAACGTGGGCGCTCAGATCGGTCAGCAGTTCTTCAGCCAGCCCAAGGCACTGCAGATGGCGGGCGGCCTGATTTTTCTTTTCGCCCTCATTCCCGGTTTCCCCAAGCCGCAGCTCTTCACGCTGGCCTTTGCCGTGGGCGGCTTCGGTTATGTGCTCCAGCGCATCGCCTCGGCCCCGGAAAAAACGGACGGCAAGGAGGAGCTGGCCCGCTCCCTTGCTCCTGCGGCGGAAAAGAAGCCTCGTCGCTCTTCCGGTCCTCAGGACGATTTTTCTCCCACCGTTCCCATCATTCTCGACATTGCTCCGGACATCGGGGAATCCATGAATTACGACTCGCTGAACGGCGAGCTTTCCAGTCTCCGGCGCGCCCTGTATTTCGATCTCGGCGTTCCTTTCCCCGGCATCAACATCCGTCCCAATCCTGCGCTTCCCTCTCTCGGCTATGTGCTCAATCTCAATGAAATCCCCATGGCGAGGGGCAGACTTGAGAAGGGCATGGTCATCGTGAGGGAGAAGAAGATCAATCTGGACATGCTCGGCGTCGCCTATCATGAGGGCGAGCCCTTCCTGCCGGATGTGGAACCTTTGTGGGTGGAAGACGCCGAAAGGACCCGTCTGGAGCAGGCGGGCATCACCTGCATGCCCCATGCGCGCATTCTGGCCTATCATCTTTCCCTGCTGCTTTCCCGCCATGCCTCATCCTTCCTCGGCATGCAGGAAAGCAAGTATCTGCTCGACCGCATGGAAGAGCGGGCGCCAGACCTCGTGCGCGAGGTGACGCGTCTTCTGCCCGTGCAGCGCATTGCGGAAATCTTCCAGCGTCTGGTGCAGGAGCAGATTTCCATCCGCGATCTGCGCAGCATCCTCGAAGCGCTCATCGAGTGGAGTCCCAAGGAAAAGGACGTCGTCATGCTCACGGAGTATGTCCGCAGCGCCCTGAAGCGTCAGATAAGCTATATGTATTCCCGCGGACAGAACATGCTTCCGGCCATTCTCATGGATCCTTCTCTGGAGGAAACCATCCGAAAGGCCATCCGCCAGACTTCCGCAGGCGCGTTCCTTTCTCTGGATCCCGATACTTCGCAGCGCATCATCAAGGCCGTGGGCGAGGCTTCGGAAAAGTCCAGAAACAGCACGCAGAAGCCTGTGCTCATGGTTTCTATGGACATCCGTCGCTATGTCCGGCGTCTTATCGAGAGCAAGTATTACGAGCTGCCCGTCATGGCGTATCAGGAAGTCACGCCGGAAATATCGGTGCAGCCGGTGAGCCGTATCAGAATATAGGGAGAAGGCATGAACAGCATTGCCATGGATTATGCCTCGCAGGCTCTGTATCTGGTTCTGGTCATTTCGCTGCCGCCCATCGTTATTGCTTCGGTCATCGGCATCGTGCTCAGTCTCGTGCAGGCGGTGACGCAGCTGCAGGAACAGACGCTCACCTTCGGCGTGAAACTCATTGCTGTGGTTTTGTCCCTGTTCCTGCTCGGCGGCTGGATGTCGGGGGAAATCCTTCGCTATGCCGATGAGATATTCTCCCGATTTTATTTGTTGTAGGCGGCACTCGGAAAAAGGAAGCGCCGGAAGACGCCCGCGGAACGGCCTGGAATGGTTCCGCAGCGCGTGCCCGGGCGGAGGCTGAATTTGGATACCGGTCTGTTATGGGGATTTTCTCCGCAGGAGCATCTGCTGGCGTTTATTCTGGGAACGCCGCGTCTTTTCATGCTCATGCAGACGGCGCCTTTCATGGGCGGCACGCTGGTGACGGGGCAGCTGCGCTTCACCATCGTTCTGGCATGCTATATGGTGCTGCATCCCATGCTGCTCGGTCAGCTTCCCGCATGGGAAGGGCTGTCGCTGGCCTCCGGTCTGCACCTTGGCGTGCTCATCGCCAAGGAAGTCTTTATCGGCATGCTCCTGGGCTTTCTGGCCGGCATGATGTTCTGGACGCTGCAGTGCGCGGGCTTTTTCATCGACAACCAGCGCGGCGCAGGTCAGGCCACGGAAACCGATCCTCTGGCCGGAGAGCAGACGTCTCCCACGGGCTCCTTCTTCTTTCAGAGCGCCGTGTATGTGTTCTTCTCCACCGGTGCCTTTCTTACCTTTCTCGGCCTCATCTATGCCGGATACGAGTGCTGGCCGGTCACGTCCGTGCTGCCTTCCGCCCTGTTTGAAAAGCCGGCGCTTCCGCTGTTCTTTGCGGAAAAGGTCAGCGATCTTGCGCTGGATATGGTGCTTCTTTCCGGCCCCGTGGTGGTGGCCTGTCTTCTGACCGATATTTCCCTTGGACTCATCAACCGTTTTGCCTCGCAGCTCAACGTGTATGTTCTGGCCATGCCCGTGAAGAGCGGTCTGGCCTCTCTTCTGCTCATTTTCTATTTCAGCATGCTTATGACCGGCGCCGTAAGCATGTTCGATTCCTTCGGTAAGGACTTGCGCTACCTGCAGGTGCTCATGCCATGAGTGACGAGAAAACAGAACAGCCTACACCAAAACGTCTGCGCGAAGCCCGGGAAAAGGGGGATGTGTGCCGCAGTCAGGATGTCGCACCCGCGCTTACCACGCTGGCCGTGGGCGTTTATCTTGCGGCCAACGCCGAAAATATTTTCAAGCTGCTCAGAGATATGGTGAACCTGCCCATGACGTTCATGACCATGCCGTTCAACGAGGCCATGGCCAGGGCGGTTCCTCTGGTGATCGACACGTCGATTCTGCTGGTGGCGCCGGTGGTGGGACTGGTCATGAGCGTGGCACTCATAAGCGTGCTTGCTCAGACGGGCGTGCTCTTTGCCGTGAAGGCAGCTATGCCGAAGCTGGAGAATCTGGATCCGAAGAAATGGTTCCAGAAGGTCTTCTCCATGAAGAACCTGTTCGAGCTGGTCAAGAATCTCATCAAGGTGGGCGTACTTGGCGGCGTGGTCTACATGATTCTCAGAGACTATCTGCCGGTGCTCTTCGGCATGCCGGAGAGAGGCGTGGGCGCCATGTGGACCGTCGTGGGCGAGGCTGTGGGCGATCTTGTGCTGACGGCGGCCGGAGCGTTCTGCATTGTTGCGGCGCTGGACTATCTGTATCAGCGCTACAAGTACAATCAGAACCACATGATGAGCAAGGATGAAGTGAAACGGGAATACAAGGAGAGCGAGGGCGATCCTCACATCAAGAGCAAGCGCAAGCAGCTGCACAAGGAAATGCTTGCCCAGAACTCCCTTGATAACGTAAGAAAGGCGAAGGTGCTTGTGACCAATCCTACGCATTATGCCGTGGCTCTGGATTATGAGAAGGACAGAACGCCGCTGCCTCTGATACTGGCCAAGGGTGAGGGAATCCTTGCGCAGCGCATGATGGAAGTGGCGAAGCAGGAAGGCATTCCCATCATGCGCAACGTGCCTCTGGCCAGAGCGCTGTACCGTGACGGTACGGAAAATGCCTATATTCCGAAAGATCTCATAGGGCCTGTGGCCGAAGTGCTGCGCTGGGTGCAGAGCCTTGAAAGAAAGTAAGGAGAGTACGTCTGTGGAAAGCAGGGAAACGGACAGTCTGCTGCCGCTGCTGACGGAGCTTTGCGGAGCTCTGGCGCTGGGGCGTCATGCCGATACGGATCGGCTCTTCGATCTTACCCGTGCGGGATCCGGGCCGGACGAGCTGGTCCGTCTTGCCGAGGCCTTCGGCATGATGCTGGTTCGCGTGGAAGCGAGAGAATTTCAGAACTCCCAGCTCATTCAGCAGCTGCGCACCAAAAATGCGGAACTGGAAGCGCTGCACAGGGTGCTCGTGGAGAAGAACGACGAGCTGCAGAAAAGCGTGGAGGCTCTGTATACTCCGGGGAACGGCATCATAGGGCAGAGCGAGCCCATGCGGCGTGTTTTTGATCTGGCGCGTTCCATTGCGAGGCGCCCCATCAATACGCTTATTCTCGGCCCTACGGGTACGGGCAAGGAAGTGCTGGCCCGTTTTCTTCATCATCAGTCGCCGCGAAGCCGCGGCCCCTTCATAGCGGTCAACTGCACGGCCATACCGGACACGCTTTTTGAAAGCGCCATGTTCGGCATAGAAAAGGGCGTGGCCACGGGAGTGTCTTCCCGCAGAGGACTTGTGGAGGAAGCCAGCGGCGGAACGCTGTTCCTCGACGAGCTTGCCGAAATGAGCCTGGCCAATCAGGCCAAGCTTCTTCGTGTTCTGGAACAGCGGGAAGTGGTGCGCGTGGGCAGTGTTCATCCCATCCCTGTGGATATTCTTCTGGTTTCGGCCACCAATGTGAATCTTGAGGAAGCCGTTCGTGAAGGGCGTTTCCGCGAGGATCTTTTTTACCGTGTCAATGTGGTGGAGCTGCATCTGCCGCCGCTCTGCGATCGCGGAGACGACATTCTTCTGCTCGCGCAGTCCTTTCTTGAGCGTTACTGCGCCGAAATGGGCAGAGAACGTCTTTCGCTTTCCGCGGCGGTGCAGGGACTGCTGCTGCGGTACTCCTGGCCGGGAAACGTGCGGGAACTCAACAACGAAATGAAGAGAGCCGCCGCCCTGACGCCCGGAGACGTAGTGGAGCTTTCCCATCTTTCGTCGCGTATTCTGGACTCCGAGGCGGGCAGGGAGTATTTGTGCCGGAATGAAAACGTCATCCGGCAGGAGATTGCCGATCTGCCGCTCAACCTTCAGAAGGCGGAAGAAATGCTCATCAGACGCGCGCTTGAGCAGGCCGGCGGCCGTAAGGTGAAGGCGGCGGAGCTTCTGGGCATTACGCGCGAAGGACTGCGCAAGAAGCTGCAGCGCATGTCCGGGGAGGCGGAATGACGTTTTCTCTGCGGAGCAAGTTGTTTCTGCTGGTCGGAACGGCCATCACGCTGGCGGCGGTTCCCATCATTTTCTTCAGTCATGCCAGTCTTCTTGAAAGCGGTATGCAGAGAGAGAGGGAATCCTTCGTCAATACGGTCATGCTGGTGGAGGACAGCCTGAGCGTCCGGTATCTGAACCTGCTCACATCCGAGGTGGAGTCGGTACTGAACTCCAAGCGGGATCTTCGCCGTTACGGCTCCATGATACGGGACATGGTTCTGCAGAATAAAGGCACCGACGCCGGAAAAGGGCTTGAACAGTGGCGGAAGGTGCTGAACGGCGAGCAGATTCATCTGGCCTTCTACAGTACGACCGGACATCCTCTGCTGGCGGACGGACTGACGGAGCTTGTCGTGGAGGATGGACGTCAGGATTTTAAAGGGCAGTCCATGCGTTCCATGCTGGAATCCCACAAGTCGGTATCCGACGGACAGTTTGCCGTGGTGCGGGTTCCGGTGGATGCTGCCGGAGACGGGGAGGAGATTCCCGTCCTGGTATATTTCATGCCCGTGAGGGATATGGGCACGCTGGTACTGGCCGACCCCGTGGCCGACGCTGAGGAAAGCAGGGCCATGATGGAAAAGCGCATGGTTCTCGGCATACAGGAGCGTCTGGACGGTATGGAGCTGAGCCGCGG
This sequence comes from uncultured Desulfovibrio sp., assembly GCA_900553065.1. GTDB lineage: Bacteria > Desulfobacterota > Desulfovibrionia > Desulfovibrionales > Desulfovibrionaceae > Mailhella. The sequence continues at coordinate 101,371 of USBZ01000002.1, forward strand.
CTCCTCCATATCTCTGGTGGCTGCCGACGGCCGGGTACTGGCGGGCAAGGGCGTGCACGACTTTTTCACGTCCATTCCCGAAGATGTGCTGCAGCGCGTACGGAAAGGGGAAACGCTGGAAGGCGATACGGCAGGAGATGCCAATCCCGTTCTGTACCGTCTGGCTTACTTCAAGGCCATGGACTGGATCGTGGCTGCTTCCATTCCGCTGAGCGCCATTACAGAACCGGCGGAAGCGCTGGCCAGGCATCTTTCCGCAGTGGCGGCCGTGCTGCTTGTTGCAAGCCTTCTTGTGATGCTGGTGGTTGCCATGCGGATCATCGCGCCTCTGCGTCTTCTTACCGAGCGGGCCCGGAAGATTGCCTGCGAGGATTTCAGTTCCGACAGAGGCGTGGGATTTTCGGAAGACATTGTGGATGATCTGCCGGTGGACAGAAAGGATGAGGTGGGGCAGCTTGCCGGAGCCTTTGCCCACATGGTGAAGGCGCTGGATGAAAACATCCGTCGCCTTGTGGATACGCTTGCCGTGCGCCAGCGCATGCAGGGTGAACTGAATGCCGCACGAGACATTCAGATGGGCATTCTTCCTCCTCCCGACGGAGCACCGAAGAGCCTCGGATATTCTGCAGCGGCGTTTCTGGAACCGGCCAAGGAAGTGGGCGGCGATCTGTACGACTTCTTCACCGCGCCGGATGGGCGTCAGGCCGTGGTCATCGGCGACGTGTCCGACAAGGGGGTTTCCGCCGCGCTTTTCATGTCCATGACGGTAACGCTGGTCCGCTACGCGCTGGCCGAAGGACTTTCCTGTTCCGAGGCCATGCTCCGCATCAATGAGCGCCTGGCCGAGAACAACCCCACCTGCATGTTCGTCACGCTGTTCATCGGGCTTTTCGATCCGTCCACGGGCAGACTGGACTATGCCAGCGGCGCTCATTGTCCGCCGTTCATCGTGAATCCGGATCCCGATGTGCCTGTGCGCATGCTGACGGAAACCAGCGGCCCTCTGGTAGGCGCCATGCAGGGGATGGACTATGAGGCCCGTCATGCCGAACTTGCCCCCGGCGAATACTGCCTGCTTTATACGGACGGCGTATCCGAAGCCATGAACGAGCGTCAGGAGCTTTTCGGCGAAGAACGCATAGCCGCCACGCTGGAAGGGCTTCGCGGCGCTTCTCCCGATGAGGTGCTGCACGGCGTCATGTGCGCGGTCAAGGAGCATAGAGGCACGGCGCCGCAGTCGGACGACATTACCATGCTCTGCTTCCGCCGGGCGGAGTGCTGAGTTTTTTTGCCATAAGGCACGGCTTTCGTGCCGGGCCTACATAGTATGAAGAATCCCTGCCGCAGACGAGGCGTTCTGCGACAGGGATTTTTTCTTCAGAACATGAGCAGGGGGAGGTATTCCACCAGAAAGGAGCTTGTTTCCGGATCCGGGCGAACGGCTGTCCCCGCCATTCCGGCAGCCAGATACTCGCAGTGTTTTTCCAGCGACATGGCCTCCGCGAAAACCGGTTCGGCCCCGGGCGCGGTTTTTCCTCCGCTCATGAGAATGAAGCGGGGTCGGCCTCCGTACTTGAAGGCAAAGGCCCGGATGAGCAGGCCGAGGCGCAGATGCAGCTTCAGGCTGGCGGCATTGCCCGGCCATACCGTGGCAAAGGAGATCGTCCGGCCGCTGGAGGCGGTGAGGCTCATGTTTTCCCGCACGAGGCGTTCCGCCAGTTTTCTTCCCTGCATGTCGGGGCGGACGAAAACGGATTCCAGATGCCGAACCTTCAGAAGTTCGGGGCGGCTCAGGGAAAGCTCATAACCGAGATTGTCCGGATCATCCGGATCGGGAAAGCGAATGACGCTGGCCCCGGCCAGACGGCCCTTGTCATCCGCTGCCAGCAGAATATGCCCCTGCCCGCGGAGGATGGGCTCATAGAATTCCTTTTCGTCCGTAGCGAACATATCCCGGTTGGGGAGCGTGCTCTCCACGTTTTTTTCCAGAAGCACGAGTTCGTCCAGATCCTCGGGCCTTGCGGAACGCAGAAGAAGATCGTTCATGTCTGCTCCATGAATAGAGGAAGAGCTCGGGAACAAAGCGCTCTCGAGAGCGCGTGGTAGTCCGGTATGAAGGATAGAGTCATACCTTCGGTCAGCTTTTGCGGGCAGTCCGTCACGTCGAAGGATGCGTAGGCGGAAGAGGCTCCGACAAACTGCATGCCGGGAAGGGGAGGCGTGAGACTTTCCGGGGCCGTATGGAAGGAACCTACGTCGAAAAGCGCCATGAGCCGGTCTTTCTTGAAGCGGCATTCAAGGATGGTGGCTTCAAGGCGGAAGGCGTCCTGACGGGCGTCGGGAACGGTATTGCCGGAGAGCGGATACACCCCCAGCATGATTCCCGTGCCGCAGCGGATTTCTCGAACGTCGGCAGGCAGACGCTTTTTTGCTGCAAGTTCCAGAACGTCGGTTCCTCCTGCGGAAATATCGGCTTCCGGCAGGCAGAGTTGCCGTATTTTTTCCAGCGCGGCGGAAGCTTCGTTCAGGCGTTGCACGGTCGGGGCATCGCTGCTCAGGCAGGCAAAGTTTACTGAAAGGCCGCGCAGCCGCAGTCCCGCCCGGCAGACTTCTTCGCAAAAGCCGGGCAGCTCTTCCGGAAGAAGGCCGTCTCTGCCGTCTCCTGCTTCAAGGCTGAGCCGAAGCTGAGGAGCAAGACCGTCCGTATGTTCTGTGAGCAGGCGAAGGGCGTATCGGGAATTTATATACACGCAGCTGCAGGCCGCGGCCTCTTTCGGAAGCGCCGGAAAAGGCGCGTAGACATGGCAGAGCTCCACGCCAGGAAGGGAGGGGAGTTTTGCATGGGGCCAGGCCACAAGGCCCAGTCGGCGGACAGGGGCGTCGGAAAGAATGTCGGCCGCAAAAGAGGGATGAAGCGGCGCTTCCTTGAATACGAACATGCACGCAGCCCCCGCCTTGCGACAGAGTTCGTGCATGACGCTGAGATTATGCCGCAGAGCGACGGGGCGTATGATGAGACGTGACATGGCGTTTACCTGGGACGACCTTTCCGGGAAAAACTGAGCGCGGCAAAAAGAAGAGCGCAGACGCCCGTGAAGGCGGCAAGCACGGTGAGTCCTGTACGGGCGTCCCACACGGACATCATGATGCCGAGACTCAGCGGGCCGAGCACCTGTCCTATGCGCATGGCCACGTTGTAGAAGCCCACAGTTCTGGCTCTGCCGAACTCGGCGGCGGCAGGCAGCGAGAGGGCGTAGGCTCCCTGTCCGTTGGAGGCAATGGCCGTATTGACGGCGAGAAGCGCCACGCTGAGCATGGCTGCGGGAACGCCGTCAAAAAAGACGAGGGCCAGAAGGCTCATGGCAACGATGATCATGGAAACGAAGAGCGGCTGTTCCATGCGGCGGGCTTTGTCGAGCAGCGTTCCGAAGCACGGTCCGGCGAACATCACGATGACGCAGTAGAGCAGGAATATGCGGCCTATGGTTGCAGGAGATGTGCCTGCCTGACTCAGAGACAGCGGCATGAAGAACTGGAACAGGCAAACGGTGATGAGTGCGTTGGGAATGATGAAGAAGAAAAGCAGCGCCCCCATGCGCCGGTCGGAGAAGAATGTCAGTGTTTCCTTCAGCGTCAGGCGGGAAGTGCTTCCTTCTTCACGCTGCCAGACTTCGCGGGGCAGCAGGCGGAACAGAACGGCGACGGTGATAGCCAGCATGACGGCAGAGGCCGGGAAAACGGCGTGATAGCCCAGTCTGTCGGCGATAAGGCCGCCCATGCTGCTTCCGCAGAGCGTGCCGGCATAGAGACCGGCAAACATGAAGGCCAGATTTCGTGCGCGGTTGTCTTCGGAGGAGTGGGCAATGACGAAGACCTGGGCGGCCAGATTGATGAATCCGTATCCGAGGCCCGACATGCCACGCGCCAGGATGAAGGGAAGGGCGGAGGTGGAAATCCAGCTTGCGCAGGAGCCGAGGCAGGCAAGCAGAAGACCGGAGAGCAGCATGGGGTTCCAGCCCGAGCGCTGGCTCCAGAATCCGCCGACAAACATGGCCAGTCCCGCCATGAAGAGTTCGCAGGATACGGGCAGGCCGGACACGACGTCGGGCGGAAGACCGAAAAGATCGAGTCCCAGTTCTCCGATGCGTATGGGAACATAGGACATGGACATTTCCGTGGCGAACAGACAGGCGAAAATGATGGGACGCATGAAGTCCGGAGAACGCGACATGTTCGTCAGTCCGCCTCCGCTCATGAGCAGCAGAAAAATGAGTTCGGAAAGAAAAAGTGCCGCCACAACCGTCATGGTGAGGTTGTCCAGCATGACGGAGTGCAGATTGTCGAGCATCATGGTCGGATCCATGATGATCTGCACGTTTCCGGCAGGAGTGCCGTCAGCCGGATGCCGGATGGCGAGAGTTACGGGCGCGGCGGTTTCGGTACGGCGCTGCCATTCTTCTTCGGAGAGCGGGGCGACGGCGTCGGACGCGGCATGAAGCTTTCCCGTGACGTCGAATACGGCCATACCCAGCGTGGAGATGTGCTGCTGGCGTTTCATCATCCAGTCTTCCATGCCGTAGATGCCGCTTACCGGCAGCCCCATGCCCGCAAGTCGCTCAAGATCCCAGGTCATCTGCCGGGAAAGCTGGAGTCCCGTATGCGTCATTTCTTCCTGATAAAGTTTTGTGAGGGGCGACTGCAGCAGAAAGAGAATAAGCACCTGTCCGGTTACGAGCGGCAGCATGAAGCACACGCGCAGCTTCAGTGTCGAGGATTTTTCGGAAGATTCGTCATTTTTCCCCGCACGGCGTCCGGCGTAGGCATAGAGCAGAAGCGCAAGAAGCAGGCATTCTCCCACCGATATGCCTGCAAAGAGCAGCAGCTGATTTTCCGCAGCGGCGGCCAGCAGATCGGAAATGCGCGCCTTGTCGAGCGCCATGTAAACGTATCCTGCCGTGGCGCCGTTTTTCCCCGGGATGGGGCAGACCGTCCAGAAGCTGTCGTCGGTGGAGAATTTCTTCAGCGGGCCGAAAACGGGCTTGGCATCGGCGGGCGTATGAAGATCGGTTTCACCCAGAGCATCCCACTGGTAGATGACGCGTCCTGCGGCGTCTGTAACGGCAATGTTCTCTGCCTCCGTTCTTGTGTGGTACTGCGACAGGAAGCGTTCTACAGTCTGAGGACGCAGACTTTTGCCCACGCGGACAAGAAGTCCGAGATGATCGGCGATATCCTGGCATACCAGGCCGTTGATCTGAAATACCGGCTCCTGATACTGCTTGTAGAGCGCAGAAAGCATGAGCGCTCCGTACAGAAGCTGTGCGCACAGAAGCGCCAGAATTCCGCCGGCCAGCAGTCTGCGAAGAGGAAGTGGACGCATTATCGTACCGCCGGTATCTGCTGATAGATTTCATCCACGGCGGCCAGAATTTCCAGAGGCGGATTCCAGCCGATGCTCATGGCGGTTTTCAGATTGATGGCCAACCCCAGCTCGGGCTCAAAGATCTGATTGACCTGTCGGGGCGTTTTACCGTTGACGACGGCGGCAATGGCTTCCGCCTCGAACTGACCTATGTCGGCAAAGCTGGCCTGGGCCAGACTCATGAGTACGCCGTATTCCACAAGCTGCGGCCCGGCCTGGGCAAAGGAGGGCAGCCCCGCCGCTATGATGGGCGTCATGAGTTCTGGAATTTTTTCCATGGGCGTTGATGTGTAGGTAAGATAAATGGCGTCGGCTTCCTTGCACAGATCTTCCACACAATCCTTGAGATTTCGGAAGGCCTGATTGGCATCGGGAAGATCCAGCGGCGCGGAACGCAGAACCAGCTCTATGCCGAGATCGGCGGCAGTCTGTTCTATTTCGCTCATGGCTGCGGTGTTGCGGCCTTCAGGGGTATCCTCGAAGGGAACGCCGAGCTTCTTGAAGTGGAAGATTTCATGAAACATGGAAATTTGACGGCGAAAACGCCCGGGTTCCAGCTGAGCGTGTACGTTGTCTTTGCCGGAGTCTTCGGCAGAATGCACGATGCCTGCCGTGATGGCGTCGGTCACGCTCATGGAAAAGACGGGAATACCGAGATCTTCCGAACTCATGTCGAGACCGCTCCATGTTCCCATGGCAATGATCATGTCCACGTCCTTGCGGTTCCGTATGCGCTCGATGATGGCTTCTCTCATGTGCCCGCGAGCCGTGGCGTCCCACTCGGCGGAATAATGACCGTCTCTGAGGAACTTCAGTCGTCCTCCGGCGTTGTCCGCCAGCCACTGCCACATCTGGACCGTAGATTCTGTGCCCTCGGGGACGGGAACCTGACCGTTGTCGATGAGCCCCAGCTTCTCCAGTCCCCGTGCCGTTTCGGCAAGCGTCTGCTGGTAGTTGGAGAACGGACCTCCTTCAACGTAAAGGATCCGCCAGATTTTGTCCTCAGCCTGAGCGCTGTCGGTCCCGATAGTGAAGAAAAGAAGAAAGGCAAGCGTCAGACAGCGGATGATGCGGCGATATTCGGGCATGGTGAACCTCACATACATTGGAGAAGAACATACGCAATCTGAGGTTAAAATACAATGTTCCATTCTCGGGAAACGTGACTGAAGGGCTTTGGGGACAGTCTTTTTTGACCAGCATGGAGGATGGCAGGAGGAGAGATACGGAGTGTCGTTCGTGTATACTGAGGAGAACTTCAAGATGGGGTGAGGGAAAAACACCGGCAGCCGGAAAAGACAAGATATCACCTTGGAGGAGGGGAGTCTGCCGCAGAATGACGTCAGCCTCGGCATCAGGGAAAGGGCGAAATTTTCGGGCGGGATCCGATATATCGGAAGTTGTTTGTCCTTGAAGGGGAAGGAGGTCCTTTTTCAGGACGGCGTACGTTTCAGATGAGCAGGACACCCGGTTTGCGATGACCTGCATTCTGAGTGCCGCCTGAAGGCTGGCATCCGAAAATTTGGAATTTGCCGAGGATGTCTATATAGAAATAGAAACCGGCAGCGGGCTGGGGTGTCGGCAGAATTTTTCTGCCGAAGCCATGAAAACGCAGAAAAAAGATGGGCGGGCGTGGCCGGGGGAGCAAGAATTTGATGCACTGAAAGAACGAAATC
>USBZ01000003.1 GCA_900553065.1 uncultured Desulfovibrio sp.
TAACAGACCCTTATAGGGTCAAATCAAACCGCCCCTTGAAGGGGCGGTCCTGACTCCTGACGGAGCGTTGCGCAGGGCGGTCAACTGATCGACGCAAGAGCCTGAGCCGTTTGATGGAACTATGCTCCGGAGAAGGAAAACGCTGAGCGGAGAGCTTCGGAATTTCCGTATGGGGGGAGCCCCGAAAAGGCGCAGGCTGCGGGGGGAAGGGGAGGCGTTTCTGCTTTTCGGAGGAGAGAGCAGCGCTGTTTCGTGCGGAGAAGTCCGCCGGGGAGGATTCTCCTTTTGAAGGATGGATCAGTTGTGATGTGACTTTCATGAAAAGCTGTTGCCGGTGTGCATTGAGCACTCATATATAGTATGAAATCGCCGCGTAAACGATGCTCATCGCATCGCTTTTATGGAAAAGATCGGAAATGTTGCGCTTTTGCGAAAGAAGCATCCTTTACAGGAATGGGAAATAGGAGGGGGTTCTTCTGAAGAAGCAAAGGGCACAGGCATGGGCGTTTCGTCATGCATGGAAAGAGATGGCTCCTTCCGTTGATTTTTCACGATGTTATGTGATAGTGTTTCCCCGTACATATATATTATGGGAGGATCCATGAGCTGCGATAATAAAAGACCATGTCCCTGCACCTACAACTGTCCGAGGCACGGCAAGTGCTGTGAATGCGTTGCGCATCACCGCGATCATAATGAAGGCGTCCCCGGATGTTTTTTCTCCCGGGAGGCGGAAGCGACGTATGACCGCAGCATAGAAGCGCTCTGTCGGGACAGAGGCATTGCTCTCGTTCAGGATCAATAAAGGAGTAGCTATGGGAAGCAACGCAAAAACGGTATTCATCACGGGCGGTTCCACGGGCATAGGGGCCGCCTGCGTGCGGAAGTTCGTGAAAGAGGGCTGGAATGTGGCCTTCATGGATATCAACGTGGAAGACGGAACGAAACTTGCCGGGGAAACGGGCGCTCTGTTTGTGGAAGGCAGCACCCGTTGCCGTGAAGATCTGGACAGAGCCGTTGACGCCGCGTGCAAAGCGTTCGGCGGTCTGAACACGGTGGTGGCCAATGCCGGCATTCATCGCTGCAACACCATGCTGGACATCAGCGAGGAAGAGCTGGATCTTATGATTGACACCAATATCAAGGGCACGGTGCATACGCTCCGCGCGGCTGTTCCCCATATTCTGGAAAACGGCGGCGGAAGCGTGGTCATCAATGCGTCCGACCAGTGCTACGTGGGCAAGTCCAACAGTTTCGGCTATGGTCTGACCAAGGGCGCCCTGGGGCAGATAACGAAAAGTCTGGCCATTGACCTTGGACCGAAGGGGGTCCGCGTCAATGCCGTGTGTGCGGGAACGATACGCACGCCGCTTACGGAACATGGCAACATGATGAAAAAAGCCTGTCGGGAATTTTCCGACAGGCTTTGCTGTTTTGTGGAAAAGACGGGCTTGCCGCCATGGCGGACGGAGGCCGCGCTGCTTCCTGTGTGAGGCGACTTTTCAGAGAAGCTCTTTCTTCAGCGCTTCGGCGGCGCGGCGGGCGCTGCCGGGGGCGCCGCAGCGTTCGCGCAGTTCATCCAGGTCGCGGATGATCGCATCGAGCTTTTCCGGATGGGCGAGCCAGTCCTCCATGCGCGCGGCCAGCGGTTCGGGATCGGCATCCTTTTCGATGTGTTCGGGAAACACGGTGCGGTTCATGATGAGGTTGGTCAGGCTGATCCACTTCACCTTCAGCACATGAAGGCCTATCCAGTAGGAGAGCGGAGAAACCTTGTAGGCCACGAGCGTGGGCACGCCGGCGAGACCCGTTTCCAGCGTGGCCGTGCCGGAAGCGGCCATGATGCACTGAAAGGTGCGCATGAGGCGGTAGCGGTCGCTGCCGTCGTGCATGATGAGCGGAAGAGGGCAGTTCCAGAGCGAGCGCAGATACTCTTCGGTAAAGTTGGAGGAACGGATGCAGTGAAATTCCAGATCGGGAAAACGCTGCACGAGCTTCTGCGCCGCACCGGCGAAGGCGGGCAGCAGGGATTCCACTTCCTTGCGGCGGCTTCCGGGCATGAGCCCTATGCGGTGAGGTACGGAAGAAACGTCTTTGATGCCCTCATAGTCCACAAGATCCACCAGCGGATTGCCCACATACGTCACGTCCATGCCGTGGGAGCGGTAGAAATCCACCTCGAAGGGCAGAATGGAAAAGATGCGCCGGATGTGCTTTTTCAGAAACTCCACGCGGCCCGTGCGCCAGGCCCACACTTTCGGCGGAATGAAGTAGTACACCGGTATGCCGAGCCGGTGGGCGATTTTCGCCACGCGGAAGTTGAACTCCGGCGCGTCGATGAGAAGCACGGCATCGGGACGTATGCGTTCCATTTCCCGGCGTATGCGGCGAAGCAGTCGGAAGGCGCGCGGAAGGGCGGCGAGCACTTCCACGATGCCCATGACGGAAAGTTCCTCCACGCGCAGGAGGTTTTCCTGTCCGGCGCGGGCAAGGTTGTCGCCCCCCATGCCCACGACGCGCAGGTCGAGTTCCGGAGCGGTGTCGCGCAGAGCGGCAAGCAGCGCGCCGCCCTGAAGGTCGCCGGAAATCTCACCGGCATTGATCCACAGTGTTTTCATGGGAAACCTCGAGATCTGCCCCTGCAAGGCGCTGCAGAACGGGGTAGAAGGCATTGATGGCCGCTCCGGCCGCCAGCGTGAAGACAAGGCGGAAGCCGAGCAGGCCCCACAGGCTGCCGCCTACCAGCGTAAGCAGCAGCGTATCTTCGATGAGCGAGTGGGAAAGCCCCAGCAGAGAAATGGCGCAGAGCGTGTCGCGTCGGGAAAGCGTTCCCTGATGCGCGCTCTTGATGAGTATGCCGCTGCCGTAGAGAAGGCCCATGGTGAAGCCTATGACGACTACGGACACGGCCTTCGGGGAAATGCCCAGCAGGCGGAGCAGCGGGCCGAGCAGCCGGCCCATCAGTTCGGAAATGCGGAAGGCGTCGAGAAAGCGCTGAAGCAGCATGACCGCGCAGATGATGACGTACATCTGTGCGAGCGTTTTTATCTGCTGCAGAAGCCAGTCTCCCCAGCCGGCGCTTTCTTCGGCGGCCAGCAGAAAAACGGCCTTGTCCTGCAGAAGATGGAAGCCGTCGAGAACAAGATGCAGCAGAAAGGCCGCAAGAATGCCGGAGAAGAGGCGCAGAAAAAACTGGAAGCGCATGGATACGCCGCACTGCCCGGCAATGCGCACTTCAAGCACGAGGCTGTGGGCGATGAGAACCAGCACGCCGAACACCGTCATCTGCGCGATGGTAAGCTCCGGAAGCTGCGGCGCAAGGGAAATAAGCACCATGAGTCCGGAATACATGCTCACGAGCACGCACGAGATCCATGCCAGACTGAGTTCCGCAGGCAGGCCGATGAGATCCATGACGGGCCGCATGGGCATGGACAGCCACGGAATGAGGCCGCTTACTTCCAGCACCCGGACGAGAATGACGATGGGAATGAGAAAACGGAAGATGCCGAGGGCAACGTGATGCCCGTCATGCCAGGAGGTCGCGAGCGCGGCCGGAAGCGATTTCATGGAAGGGTGATGCACGGCGGAATCCTCCGGCAGGAAGAAGACGCGGACTGCCCGGAAAGAAACCGGAGAATGATGCGCGGCGGAAAAAGGCTCCGGCGGAGACGGACTCCGCCGGAGAGGGAAAAGGCTTATTTGTCGCGGTCGAGATAGCCGTAGCGGGCAACGACGCCGTCCGTGCGGCTGACGATGCGGTCGGCGACTTCATCCACGGTGTCGGGCGTCACGATGCCGAGATGCCGCACGAGGTAGTATTCCATGGAGCCTTCGGAGAGGGACAGCGTCCACACGACGGCGTACACGGAACCGACGCCGGGGCGGGAGGGAAATTCCGAAGCCGTGGAAAGCAGAATGCGGAACTTGGCCTCGCGGGTCGGATTCGCGGGATTGGATGCGTTGATCTTCTGCTGCAGGCTGGCGGACAGGTCTGCGCCGATGCTGTCGTTGCCTTCGAATTCCACGACCACGGGCGTGCGGCGTTCGGCCTTGCGGGGCGCCTCATCGGCGGCAAAGGCCTGAGAGCTCAGGCACAGGCAGGCAGCCATGACGCACAGGGCGAAAAAACGGAAAGCTTTCATGAAATCTCCCTCGGCTGAAAGCAGCCGCATCTGCGCGGACAGACCGCGCGGGGTGAGCCGGGCCTCATCGGCCCGGCGGTGAATGTTGCAAAGAACTCAGAAGCCTTCTTCCAGAGGAGGCCAGACAAGGGCCAGCTCCGGCTGCGGAGCCAGCGGTCTGTCTGCCGGAGCGAGCAGAATGCGCCGTCCTTCGAGGGAAAGGCGTCCTTCGGCAAGCCACTGCAGGGCCTGCACGTAGATGCGGTGCTCGAAGACGTGGATGCGGTCAAGCAGCGCCTCATCGTCCTCATCCTGACGCACGGGCAGGGTGGCCTGCACGATGATGGGGCCGCCGTCCATGACGGGGTTGACGAGGTGCACGGTACAGCCGCTGAACCGGGCGCCGTATTCCCAGGCGTCGCGCGCGCCGTGCGTGCCGGGAAAGGCCGGAAGCACGGCGGGATGCACGTTGAGCACCCGGTTCGGGAAGGCGTCGAGAAAGGCGGGGGTGACGAGGCGCATGTAGCCGGCAAGGGCCACGGTATCCACGCCTGCGGCCAGCAGCTCCTCAACCATGCGACGGTCGAAGGTTTCGCGGTCCGGGAAGGTCTTGTGATCGAGGCACAGGTGCGCAATGCCGTGCTTTTTGGCACGGTCGAGCACCGGCGCGCCGGGACGGTTGGCAATGATGATGCGTATGTCTGCGTCCAGCTTCCCGGCCTCGACGGCGTCGATCATGGCCTGGGCGTTGGTGCCGCTGCCGGATGCAAGAATGCCGAGCCTGAGAGTCATGCCTGCTCCTTGCCCGCAAAGGCGTCGCAAACGGCGTCCACAAGCGCGGGAATGGTGAATGCTTCCGGCTGGATGTCGGGATTGAGGCCGAGAGAGCGCATGGTGTCGGCCGTGACGGGGCCGATGGCCGCGAAACGGACGCCGGGATGCTTCTTCAGTTCGTCCAGCGGAATGGAGGCAAGGAAGTTGCGCACGGTGGAGGAGGATCCGAAGGTCACGCAGTCGAGCGTTCCGGCTTCGAGCGCTTCCATCACCAGTTCGCGGTGCTCGTCGGAAGGCACGTTCTCATAGGCGGCAATGACGTCCACTTCCGCGCCCGCTTCACGCAGGGCTCTGGGCAGTACGTCGCGGGCTTCCGCGGCTCTGGGAAGAAGAACCTTCTGTCCCTTCATGCCGAGATCGAGCATGGCCTGCGCCACGCCTTCGGCCACATAGGAGGCGGGCACGAGATCGGGGCGTATGCCCATGCCTTCCACGGCTCTGGCCGTGGCGGGGCCGATGGCCGCCACCTTGACGGAGCCGAGCGCGCGGGCGTCGAGTCCGAGCGCGTCAAGACGCTGCCGGAAGAAGCGCACGCCGTTCACCGAAGTGAACACCACCCAGCCGTAGCGGGAAAGATGGCTCACGGCGTCGTCGAGTTCCGCATAGTCCGGCATGGGCACGATCCTGATGGTGGGGAACTGGATGACCCGGGCGCCTTTGGCGGCGAGCAGGGCCGCGCTGCCGCTGGCCTGTTCGCGGGCTCTGGTCACCACCACGGTGCGGCCGAAGAGCGGCTTCTTCTCGAACCAGTCGAGCTTGTCCTTGAGCTTCACCACGTCGCCCACCACGATGATGGAAGGATTGGTGAAGCCTTCGCGCACGGCGGCGTCGGGCAGATCGGCCAGCGTGGAGGCAAGGGAGCGCTGCCTGTCGGTGGTGCCCCAGTGCACCAGCGCCGCGGGGGTGTCTCCGCTCATGCCGGCTTCCATAAGCTTGGCCGCGATTTCAGGCAGGTTCTTCATGCCCATGAGAAACACGAGCGTGGAGGCGCTGCGGGCAAGAGCGTCCCAGTTGTGCACGGATCCGGGCTTGGTGGGATCTTCGTGACCGGTAATGATGGTAACGGAGGAGGAATAGGCTCGGTGCGTGAGCGGAATGCCCGCGTAGGCCGGACCGGCTATGGAGCTGGAAATGCCCGGGATTTCCTCAAAGGGAACGCCCGCATCCACGAGTTCCTCGGCCTCTTCTCCGCCGCGGCCGAAAATATAGGGATCGCCGCCCTTGAGGCGCGCGACGACTTTTCCTTCCTTCGCCTTCGCGATGAGCAGCTTGTTGATGTCGCCCTGCTTCATGGCATGATTGCCAGCGATTTTGCCTACATAGATAAATTCGGCATCGGGCCGGGCCAGGGAAAGAAGCTCGTTGCCGGCAAGATAGTCGTACACGACGACATCCGCTTCGGAAAGCACCTGTCTGCCTTTGCAGGTGAGCAGGCCGGGATCGCCGGGGCCTGCGCCGATGAGATAAACGTACATCCGTCCTCCGGGGCTTGAATTCATGCGCAGTGTACTTATTAATAGGTTGAGGAGCAAGACTTTCCTCGGCAGAGCCTGTCCGCTGTGACCTTGTGAAAGTTCTTGTGGATGCAGACTTGTTTTTTTGCGTGTTGTGGTGTAGTCTTCATCAGCTTTCCTTCGGTGTATTCATGCGCCGGTCATGCCGCCGGGAAAAGTCGCTATCGTAAGGTGTAACGAGGTATAATTCCTCACGTTTTTATCTGATTACGACGGTGCGGCAGGCGGTGGAAAGCTTGGTGCGGAAATGATGACCGGAACCATTTCTCCGGTCAGGATGCAAGTTGGCGGACAACGCGACAGGAGACAACCATGAGCATCTTTTTCTATTGTTTGGCCTATGCGGCAGTCATCGCCTTTGTGGCCGTGGCCCTGATGAAAATCATCGGCTATCTCAAGAAACCTCAGCATCTGCGCTGGGAACTGTATCCCGTAGCGCATGAAGCCCCTGAAAAGGTCGAATACGGCGGCAGCTATCTGGAAGACACCGAATGGTGGAAGGACAAGCATCGCAGCTGCATGGTCGGCGCTCTCAAGGGCTTCCTCATCGAAGCTCTCTTCCTCAAGGCTGTATGGGAACACAACCGCACTCTCTGGGTGCGCACCTATCCCTTCCATATCGGTCTGTACCTGCTTATCGGCGCCATGGGCATGAGCGTGCTCGCCGCGTTCGGCATGATGGCTGAAGCCGAAGGTTTCGTGACCTTCTGCACCGCCGTCACCGTGCTGTGCGACGTGTTCGGCTTTGCCGGCATCCTGTTCGGCGCCGTGGGCCTCATTCAGCGCCGTCTGTGCGACAAGGGCCTCCGCAAGTACACCACCAACGAACACTTCTTCAACCTCGGCCTGTTCGGCGTTTACGGCCTGTTCGGCCTCATGCTCTGCCTCTGGCACGGCGTGTATGATTTCGCCCTCATGGGCAACAGCTTCATCTATGGCATGCTGACCTTCACTGCCATGGAAATGACTCCCCTGTACATTCTGTACCTGCTGCTCGGCTTCTTCATGTTCTTCTGGGTTCCCTACAGCTTCCTGGGACACCTCTTCATGAAGTACTTCACCTGGCACGACATCCGCTGGGGTGACGCTCCCACCATCAACAACCCCAAGCTTCAGAAGCAGCTTGCCAACAACCTGAATCTGCCCGTCAGCTGGCGTGCCCCCCATGTTCAGGGCGACGGCAGAAAGACCTGGGCAGAAGTTGCCACTTCCAACCCCGAGAAGCAGGACTAAGGAGCCCCACATGAAAACTTCGCAGGAACTTACCTTTAATGATCTGTCGAGGGAAGAAGGGCAGCTTACCACGGTTGACGTGAACACCCTTCGTCCCATGCCCGTGGATTACCAGACCTATCCCTGGAAAGTCATCACCGACGCTCAGAAGCAGCAGTACTGCTGCCTGCTCGACGACATAAACGTGCTGCTCATTCCCGTGCCTCAGACCAAGGCCGAAGAGGAAGAGCTGGTCAACCGTTTCCTCGACGGCGTGCGCAAGCTGTTCACTCCCGAGAACAACTGGACCTGCCTTGCCATGCTCGACACCACGATGGACTACTGCGCGCAGTGCAACTCCTGCTCCGCCGCCTGCCATCTGTACGAAATGTCCGGCGAGCATGAAATGTATCGTCCGAACTTCCGTTCCGAGCTGTTCCGCCGCATCTACAAGCAGTATGTGAAGAAGGAACCCCTCGCCAAGTGGCGCTACGGCGACACCGAACTGAACTGGAAGACCGTCGTTCGTCTGGCCGAACTCGCCTACCGCTGCAACCTGTGCCGCCGCTGCGCCCAGGTCTGCCCCATCGGCGTGGACAACGGCCTCATCGCCCGTGAACTGCGCAAGCTCTTCAGCCAGGAATTCGGCTGGAATCCCCGCGAACTGCACGAAAAGGGCACCAAGCTCCAGCTCGAAGTCGGTTCCTCCACCGGCATGAACCCCGATGTTGTGAAGGAAACCGTGGAATTCATCGATGAAGACTACGTCGAAACCACGGAATACGAATTCAAGACCCCCTGGGACGTGCCGAACGCCGACATTCTGCTCATCCACAATGCCGGTGAAATGCTCGCCTGGCCCGACAACATCGCGGCCTTCTCCCTTATTTTCGAAGCCGCCGGTCTCTCCTGGACCCTCAGCTCCGAAATCGCCGGTTACGACTCCGTGAACTACGGCGTGTTCTACGACGACGTGCAGGCGGCCCGCGTGGCCATCAAGCATGCCGAAGCGGCCAAGAAGCTCGGCGTCAAGAAGATCGTGCTCGGTGAATGCGGTCATGCCCACAAGGCTCTCACCGTCATCGCCGACCGTATTCTGCCCCCCGATCTGAACATCCCCCGCGAAAGCTGCTTCCCCGTTCTGCGCGACATCGTGCTCGGCGGCCGCCTGAAGCTCGATCCCAGCCGCAACAACTTCCCCGTGACTCTGCACGACCCCTGCAACCTCGTGCGTCTCATGGGTGTTGTGAAGCCCCAGCGCGACGTTCTGCACGCCATCTGCCCGCAGTTCCGTGAAATGACGCCCCACGGCGTGGAAAACTACTGCTGCGGCGGCGGTTCCGGTTTCGCCATCATGACGCGTAACAACATCAACGAATGGCGTATGAACATCACCGGCCGTAAGAAGATGGAACAGATCTGCGGCGCCTTCAAGGACTGCCTCGGTCCTGAAGTCAAGAAGTACATCTGCGCTCCCTGCTCCAACTGCAAGGGCCAGATCCGCGAACTGCTCGAACAGAACAACCTCCTTGAGAAGAACGGCATGCAGTACGGCGGCCTTGTCGAACTCATCGTCAATGCCATGACCGACGTGAAGCCCGGCTTCATCAAGTGGGAAGAAGAATAAGATCCACAGGGAGAAGGCCCTGCCTTCTCCCCTCATGAATGAAAAAAGGACAGGAGTTTTCTCCTGTCCTTTTTTTGTCTGTCGTTGCCGCGCCGGCTCCGGTGCGGATGTTTTTTAAATGTCGCTCAGGGTGGCTTTTCTCCTGACATCGGCTCTGGACAGAAAAAAATAGGTAGAGTATAACTCCATCAAATTTTATATTTTTCATGATGTGCCGCACGCTGACCGCATCATGAAGGGAGAGGCGTATGGAAATGCTTCTGGTTTATGTTGTTGTGGCCTTTGCCTGGGTGGTCGGTGGCGTCATCGGCGGAGCTACGGGAATAGGCGCCATCATGGTGTCCATGCCCATCATGACCACGGTGCTCAGCCCGAGCGACGCGGTGCTGGTCTCCTGCCTGACGGGACTCGTCGGCACGATGCATCTTTCCTATGCCTACCGGAAATTCTGCAGTTGGAAGGATATACGGGAACTGGTGATCGGGTGCATTCCCGGCTGCTTTCTCGGTGTTCTGGTGCTTCGCATGGCCTCCATGCAGATTCTGCAGCTCATGGTATGCGCCATGCTTGTCTGCTTTCTTGCCATGCAGTTCTTCCGCAAAACGGCGTCCTGGCATCTGCCGGACTCCACGATGACGGGACTCATTGCTGGCGTCATCTGCGGTTTTGTCAGCGGCTCCGTAGCAATGGTGGGCGCGCCGCTCGGCATTTATATTCTCCTCAAGCACTGGAGCCCGGACAGAGCACGCGGCAACATGAGCATATTCTACGCCTTCACCGGGGTAACATCGGTTGTTTCGCAGGCGGTGGCAGGTCTGTATACGGCTCCCCTTTTTCCGATTGCTCTTGCTGGCGTCATTGGATGTGCCATCGGACAGGTTGCAGGCGTGAAAATAGGTCGTCGCATCAATCAGCAGCTTTTCTATAAGATCGTACTTGTCTTTTTGTCCGTGGCCGCGATCATGCTTTTCGTGCGTGCCGTCGGAGAATAGGAAAGCGGGAAAGTATCTTTCATGGGGAAAGAGTCTTGCAGGCTCTTCCCATTTTTCATTTTCATGATTATGGTAATCTTGACCGTCCCCGGATCGCGCTCCTGCCGCCGGAGGGACGGCTACCTCAGCCCATAAGGAAAGAACATGAAAACCTGGAAAACTCTTGCCCTCTGCGCGGCCTGCCTGGCCACGCTCTCCCTTGCCATGCCTGATTATGCGGATGCCGCCCGTCTCGGCAGAGGGCGCAGCTTCGGCAGTTCCACCATCATGAGTCGTCCTGCCACGCCGCCTTCCGGAACCCTTCGCAGCGGCACTTCCACCGTCAATCGTCAGGCTCCCCTGAACAGCTCCCGTGCCGACGGCGGCGCCGCTACCATGGCCCGCAGCAACACCGGTCTTCTCGGCGGTCTGTTCGGCGGCCTTCTTGCCGGCACGTTCCTCGGCTCGCTCCTGGGCGGTCCCGGCATGGCCGGCGGCATGATAGGCGGCTTCATGAATATTCTGCTTCTTGGTCTGCTCGTGTACTTCGGCGTCCGCCTGTTCCGTCGTTTCCGCGGTGGTCAGTCTTCGTCCGACAATACGGTGCAGAATGAACGCCCCTATGAGGCTCCCCGGCAGTACAGCCAGGGCAGCTCCTGGGACAACCTGCGCTCCGAACAGAACGTGCAGCAGGCTCAGACTGCGGAAGAATCTTCCGAAGTGACGCTCCCCGCCGATTTCGATCAGGATGAATTCCTGCGCGGCGCCAAGGCGGCCTATTCCCGCATGCAGGCTTCGTGGGACAAGCGCGATCTTGACGACATCGCCAACTTCGCCACCGAAGACGTCATGAAGGAACTGCGTCAGCAGGCCGAAGAGGATCCTAATCCCGGAAAGACCGAAATTCTGCTGGTGAACGCTTCCATCATCGAAGTCCGCGACGAGGGCGATCTGCGCCGTGTGGCCGTGTACTTCGACGTGCTCATGCGCGAAGATCAGCATGCCGCCCGTCCTGAACAGGTGCGCGAAGTCTGGCACTTCGTGTGCTCCCGTGCCGAGGGCGACAGCTGGAAGCTCGACGGCATTCAGCAGCTCTCCTGATGAAGGATGAAAGCGTCCGGTTCTGCCGGACGTGAGACAGGCCGGTTCTTCTTTGCGGAAGGACCGGCTTTTTTTGTGCGCTGTGCCTTTTGCCGGTCGTTCCAATGTCGTGCAGATCCTCTTATGGAGGGGAAGGGGAACCTCCGGAGCCGTCCGGTCGTGTGCCGTGAATTGCGGAAGATTCTGCCGCGCGCTTTCCAGAAGAACTGACAGGTATGCGCTGCCGGAAGGAATATGCGGCGGTCTGGAAAAGTCCGGGACTGAACAGTGGAGGATTCAACCGGGCAGCGCCGTGATTTTCTGCCGGAGAACATGATTACTCATGTCTTCCGGTCCGTTTTGCCGATCCCTTCTCATGCGCGTTCTGCTACGCTGATGGCCTGTTCCGGAATGAGCCGGAACACGAAACACGGAGAGCGTGTTATGAAAAGACTGTTTATGCTTCTGGCCTTTCTGGCATTGTCGGTTCCTTCGGCGGCCTGTGCTCAGTGGGCGCTGATTCGCGGGGAGGGTGAGTCCGCCGTATTTGTCTCCACGGCGCGTCCTGCTGTGGCGGTCAAGGCGGCTCCCGGACTTGAGCCTGTGACGCAGGGAAAAATGACGGTCATGCTTTCCACGGAGCGGGAACTTCCCCGTTCCGAGGCGGGAACGGTATGGTACAGTCTGAACGCCGGTGAGAACGCCCAGCTTGTGGTGGCGCTGGCCGACGCGGGCTCGAAGTACTGGTATCCCGGCGTTATGGCGACCAATCTTGAGTTTCTTCCCATTCTTTATGCCTGCGGCAGCGACAAGCCCGAGAGCGTGACGCAGCGCGTGTTCATCCGTCCGGTGCAGCTCGATCCCTGGATGAGCGCCTTTGCACAGCACGGCCGGGGCTGGACGGCGGGCGTTCTGGTCAGCCAGTACGAGTGGATTACGAACAACGGCGGCAGCAAGCTGCTGGTGGAGTACCGGGAGCCGTACGCTTCGGAGCGCTGCCCCATCGTGAGTTCGGAAGAGCTGAGCGCCTTCGTACAGCGGGCGGATACGTCGTTTTCGGCCCGCTTCGGCGAAAACGGAAGCATTCCTGCCTCCGGTGTGCGCACCTATGCCTGGGGGCATGCCGGTATTTCCTCCTCGCTGCTGAGCACGGTGCTCGGCACGACCATGGAGCATCCTTTTTAGGGCATTTTCTGGTTGAAACGTGCCGGACGCCATTCCCCCGGAAATCTCGGAGCAGGGGAATCGGTTTGACGGAAAGGATGCTGAAGGGGAGCGTTTGCCTGCCTCTTTCGGCACAGGCGCGTTTCAACGCCGAAGTGCCCGCTTCTGCGGAGTTTCTTCTGCTCCGTGCGGAAGCATGATTGTTTCCGGCAGACGGCCGTTCTCCGTCCGCAGCGGAAAAAGCCGTCTGACCGGAAAGCCGGACAGGCTCCTTTGGATGAGGTCGGACCTGCCGCGCCCTGCGGCGGGTCCGGCTTTTTTCGCGCCCTGCTCTTGACTTGGACTCGTTTCGCCTTATGTGACTGTCATGGCCCAGATTCGGGCCTTTTCCTTGCAGTCCTATCCGGCAGGCGGCCCGGCCGCCGTTGACCGGAAGTATATCAGGAGGCCATGTTATGGCGGAAACCACGCATCAGTTTCGCGCGGAAACGTGCAAGCTGCTCAATATTCTTACACATTCTCTGTATACCAACCACGAGATCTTTCTTCGTGAACTTCTTTCCAACGCTTCCGACGCTCTGGAAAAGGTCCGCTTCCTTCAGACCACGGGCGGCGAGGTTCGTGATCCCGATCTTCCTCTGGAAATCAGCATCAGCACCGACAAGGACAATCATGTCATTACCGTTGCCGATACCGGCATAGGCATGACGGAAGAGGAAATGATCGACAACCTCGGCACCATTGCCCGTTCCGGTTCCGAACAGTTCCTGAAGGCCCGGGAAGCGGAAAAGGTTGCCGAAGCTCCGGCGGAAAAGGCGGAAGACAAGCCCGGGAGCGACGAAGAAAGCGTTGAGGGCGAGGAACCCATCGTCGAGCATGACGATTCCGCCTCCGACGATGCGGCCAGCATTATCGGCCGTTTCGGTATCGGCTTCTATTCCGTGTTCATGGTGGCGAAGAAGGTGGAAGTCACGTCCGTGTCCGCCACGGGCGACGGCACGCCCCATGTCTGGACGAGCGACGGCACGGGCAGCTTTACGCTGCGCACGCTGGAAGGCGCCGAAGCCGAAGGCCTCCGCCGCGGCACCAGCGTGAAGATCTTCCTGCGCGACGACGCTCACGAATACGAGGAAAAGTTCCGTCTTGAAAGCGTGATCCGCAAGCATTCCAACTTCCTGCCCTTTGCTATTCAGCTGGACGGTTCCCGTATCAACACCACGGCGGCCCTGTGGCGTGAGCCGAAGTTCTCCATCACGAAGGAACAGTACAACGAGTTCTACAAGTACCTCACCTATGATCAGACGGAACCTCTGGACGTGATCCACTTCTCCGTGGACGCGCCGGTGCAGTTCAACTGTCTGCTCTACATTCCCGGCAGCGCCGTGGAAGTGTTCGACGAACGCAGGGACGAATGGGGCCCGGATCTTTATGTGCGCCGCGTGCTCATCGACCGTCACAACAAGGAACTTCTGCCCAACTACTTCGCCTTCCTGAAGGGCGTGGTGGATACCGAGGATCTGCCGCTCAACATTTCCCGTGAGACGCTTCAGGAAAACGTGGTGCTGCGCAAGATCTCCCAGACCATCACCCGTCAGCTGCTCACGCATTTCGAGCGCCTGGCGAAGAACGATCCTGAGAAGTACGAAGCCATCTGGAAGCTGCACGGCAAGTACATCAAGTTTGGTTTCGACAGCTTCCAGTACCGCGACCGCGTGGCGCCTCTGCTGCGTTATTTCTCCACGCTGCATGAGGACAAGCTTGTCAGCCTGGACGACTATATTTCCCGCATGAAGTCCGAGCAGAAGGAGATCTGGTATGTGGCGGCTTCCTCTCTGGAGGCGGCCAAGGTGAATCCGCATCTCGGCCAGTTCCGCCGGAAGGGCATTGAGGTTCTGTATCTGACGGATCCTGTCGATGAATTTGCTCTGGAAGCCATCATGGAATACCAGAAGCATCCCTTCAAGTCCGTGGAGCTTGCCGAAGCCGGCGCGCTGGACGCCTTCCCCGACGTGGATGACGCCGAGCCCAGACCCGAACCTCTTTCCGAAGAGGAAAAGCCGGAACTCGACGCGCTCGTCAGCGCGGTGAAGACCATTCTCGGCGATCAGGTGAAGGACGTGCGCGTGACGACGAAGCCCATCGACGGCGCGGCGTGCCTGGTTTCTCCCGACGGCGTGAGCTCGTCCATGGAGAAGCTCATGCGCGTCATGCAGAAGAGCGACGGCATTCCCCAGAAGATTCTTGAACTCAATCCCGATCACGCTCTGGTGCGCTCCCTCATGCGCATCTGCAAGGAAGGCGAGCAGGACGATACGTTCAAGGATATGGTGAACGCGCTGTTCGACAGCACGCTCCTGCTCGACGGTTACATGAACGAGCCTTTCGCCATGGCGGAACGCAGCATGCGTCTGCTCCGTCAGGCAGCGGGCTGGTATTCCGAACTGCGCAAGTAAAAGGGAGGCGCGTATGTACTACGATCTCGTCATTCACGTGGACGACAACGATCCGGCCCGTCTCGGCCTTGCTCTCAGCAACGTGGCGAATTACAGAACCGGTCTGCCGGGAGAGGCGTTCCGCATCGTGCTCGTGGCCAACGGACCTGCCGTTCAGCTGTTCACCGCAGAGCATAAGGAACTTGCCGAAACGGCTTCCAGACTCATGGAGGAAGGACTTTCCATCCGGCTGTGCAACAATGCGCTGACGAAGTTTCAGGTTCCTGCTGATTCGCTCTGGCCGGGCTGCGTCGTTGTTCCCGCGGGCGTGGTGGAGATCGTGAAGCTGCAGCGCGAGGGCTTTGCCTATCTTCGTCCGTAGTGTTTTCCGGGCAGGGACGGCCTACGCCGATACCTGCCTGTGTTTCTCGTCTTTCTGCTTTCGGAAAGGCGAATGATCCTCTGCGGGGCGGGAAATGTTTTCCGCTCCGCCCGTAAGAAACGCCGTTCGTTCTCCCTGGGGGAGCGGGCGGCGTTTTCGTATTTAAAGGCCGATCTTCGTGACCTCGTCAAGAAAAAAGGGCGGGGACTCGGGGCTTGTACACGTCTTTCGATTTTACGCCGCCGAAGAGAGCGCAGGCTGAGCTTTGAGTTTTCGGTTTGGCGTTTGAGCCGGAAGTTTCTGCCGGGCTCCAACCTGCAGGATGCGGCGTACCGGGGATTGCGCCGGGCCTCTCTCCGGCTCTTTCTCTCTGTTGCGGGACGATCAGGCAAAAAAAAGAGAGCATCGTAGCTGGCTGCCTTCCTGCGCAAGGCGTTATCATGGCGTTGAATCATCCGGCATGGCGCGCCGAAGACGGGGGCTTTTTCTCCCGTGCTCTGCGTAGCTCGGAGCACGGCGCTTTTATCTGCCGGATACCTGCAGAAAGGAGAGAACGCATGGCTGCTCGCCTTGGTTTGCGCATGACTCTTGATGCGGCAATGGCGCTGGTCTTCGTGCTGCTCATGGCGGCCCGTTATACGGGGGTAGGTGTTCATGAAGGGCTGAGCCTTCTGTTTGTGCTGCTCATGGCGGCGCATCTGTATCTCAACGGAAGCTGGTGGTCGGCGCTGCCTGGGGTCATGCGGGTGCAGCCCGGCCGTACGCTTCTTACGCTGGCGGCCGCGGTGTTTCTTGCCGCCGCACTGATAAGCGGAGTTCCGCTCTCCGAACATCTTTTCGGACTGACGGGATGGAAGACGGATCTTGCCGGTCGTTCGCGGCACATGTTCTTTGCCCACTGGGCTTTTCTGCTGGGGGCGGCGCATCTCGGCCTCTGCCGGAAGAGGCTTGTATCCGCGCTTGTTCGCGTCATGCCCCGCCGAATGCTGCCGTACCTTTCCGCCGCCGTTCTCGTTCTGGCCCTTTACGGCGTGCAGGCCTTTGCCGGAAGGGAACTGGCGCTGCCCTTGACCATGACGACGTCCTTTACGGTATGGAATCCGGACGATCGTCTCTTCCGTCTTCTTTTTGATTATCTGGCCGTCTTCTGCCTTTCGGCTTCGGCTGCGGGAGCCGCTTCCCTGTTGCTTGAGCGGGCGGCGGAGCGCATCGCCATGCCGCCGCGCGAAGCAACGGCCGGGGCACGACGGAAGCGTACTTAGGCAGAATCGGGCAGGAAGTTGCCACGATCGTGTCTGTAGAACGGGCGCGGTTTCGCTACAATCAAAACAGAAATATGGATCGGCCCTTCCGGAACCGGAACGAGGATCGCCCCCTTCGTCCGCCTTGGACGGACAACGGTGATCCGGTGACGCCATCCATCGGCTTTTCCCCGGCAGACTGATCATGCCGGGACGAACAGGAGAACATCATGGATAACGAAAAAGGCATGATCGAGAGCGGCGGCAGAGCGTCGCTTGCGGATGTGTATCGGTCGAGAAGAGATTTTCTGAAAGGCATGATGCTCGGACTTGCGGCCGCTGCCGCTCCGGCGCTGCTTCATCATTCAGCCCTGGCCGCGGAAGCGGAAGGAGGAAGGATGCTCATTGTATATTTTTCCCATTCCGGCAATACCCGTCAGCTTGCCGGTTTCATTCAGGAACGCACGGGCGCGGAGATGGTCGAGCTCAAGACCGTCAGACCGTACCCTGAAGACTACAACACCGTGGTGGAACAGGCCAGACAGGAGCAGCGCGACAACGCCAGACCGGAGATTTCCATCAGTATGCCCGATCTGAGCGCGTACGATACGGTGTTCATCGGTTATCCCAACTGGTGGGGAACGCTGCCCATGCCGTTCTTCACGCTGCTGGAGCGCGTGAATCTGGCAGGCAAAAACGTGGTTCCGTTCTGCACGCATGAGGGAAGCCGCTTCGGAAGAAGCGAAAGTGATCTCAAGCGTCTCTGTCCCGACGCCCGTATGCTGAAAGGTTTTGAAGTGCGCGGGTCCCGCGTGTCCGGCGCGGGAGACGACGTGAGCGAATGGCTGAACGGCCTCGGACTGGCCGGATCGCGCTAGTCCGGCCTGAGAATCCCGGCGCAATTTCCGTGCCGGGCGACAGGGAAGGGCGGCTTTGTCCGCCCTCCCTGAGGGCCGGCCGCTTTGTCTGAAGCGGGCCGGATACGGGAACGCCCTTTCCGGAGAAAGTCCGGAAAGGGCGTTTTTGCCGTTTTATCAGAAAGGGCGCGTTTCAGGACGCGTCGGAAAACATCCGGTTCCTGTTCTTGTCTCTGAGCGGCGGTTCGCCGAAGACTCTTTTGTATTCCCGGTTGAACTGAGTCACGCTTTCGTAGCCCACGCTGACGGC
The DNA here is from genome assembly GCA_900553065.1 of uncultured Desulfovibrio sp. Lineage (GTDB taxonomy): Bacteria > Desulfobacterota > Desulfovibrionia > Desulfovibrionales > Desulfovibrionaceae > Mailhella. The sequence continues at coordinate 17,749 of USBZ01000003.1, forward strand.
CGCGGCCGAGACACGCTCATTTTCCAGAAACATGAGGCGTCTGGCTTCGTAGAGGCGCAGCTGCTTCTGGTACTGCAGAGGACTCATGCCCGTCATCAGCTTGAAGTGGCGGTGAAGATTGGAGGCGGACATGTGTACCTGACGGGCCAGAGATTCCACCTTCAGCGGAACCTTGTAGTTTTCCCGTATCCAGCTGACGGCCTGGGCGACCTGATGATGCTGTGTGCCCGGCGTGTTCAGACGCCGCAGCAGCTGACCGTGCGGGCTGATGAGCAGAAGATAGTGAAGTTCGCGCAGCATCATGGGAGCGCGAACGGCGATCTGCTCCGGCTTGTCCAGAAGATGCAGGAGGCGCAGAAACATTTCCATGATGTCGGTATCGGCATCGGCAATGGAAACGCCGGGGCGTTCCTCCGTCTGTTCAGGCAGAGGCGCCTTCATTTCCCGGCTCAGGGAGGCAAGCATGGCTCTGTCCAGATAGAGATAGAGAAAAAGGAAGGGATGGTCGCGGGATGGACTGTCCGCATAGGAGGCTATGGGCATGTCCACGCCGGTCACCACGCACTGGTTTTCCGTGTACACGAATTCCCGTCCGGCCATGAAGGAATGCTTGGTGCCCTGTACGACAAGACCGGCCAGCGGGCGCTCAAAGCACTGTTCCGGAGCGTGACTGTCTTCCCGGCGGGAAAGATGCAGCCCTTCTATGGCGGTTTGGAGAATGCACGGTTTTTCCAGATGACGGAGCAGTTCTGTTTTCAGGGCTTCCTGCAGCTGTATCTTTCGCTCCGGTTCCGACATGATGTGAGACCTCCGACCGGCCGCAGCCGGCTGCAAAAATGAGAGGAGCGTTTTCCGGCAGGAGGCGGGGCGCTTTGTCTCCCCGCGCTCCCATGCCGGAGGGCGCTCATGAGGACTGTTTTTTCCCGGAAAGCTCCCCGTTTTCCCACCAGCGGGGAAAGACGGGAAGAGGCCTGTCGAGAAGCACGCTTTCTCCGATGCGCGGAGTAAGCAGAGGAAGGCCTTTTTCTTCGGCGGCCCGCCATACGCGGCGGAAAGGCTCGTCCCATGAGTGGCGGGACAGCGCAAATTTTCCGACATGGGCGGGCATGAGGGCCGCGGCTCCCAGATCCTGCGCGGCCTGCACGGCTTCTTCCGGCGTCATGTGGATGTACTTCCAGCGTTTGTTGTACTGGCCGCAGTCCAGCAGGGCCACGTCCGGCGCGCCGAAGGTTTTTCCTATGTCGGCAAAGTGCGGGCCGTAGCCGCTGTCCCCGCTGAAGAGGATTCTTCGCCCGGGCGATTCCAGAACGAACCCCGTCCAGAGCGTGCGGTTGCGCGTAAGAGACCGGCCCGAGTAGTGGGCCGCCGTGACGGCGCTGACGCGCATCCTTCCGTCCACGGAGAACGATTCTCCCCAGTCGAGTTCATGGATGACGGGGTCGGCAAATCCCCAGCGGCGCAAGTGCGCGCCCGTGCCGAGTCCGCAGACGACATGCCGTATTCTGTCTTTGAGGGCCGTGACCGTGGGATGGTCCAGATGATCCCAGTGATCGTGGGAAATGAGCAGAAAGTCGATGTCGGGCATATCCTGTGCCGAGCAGGGCGTGGCGCCGGGAAAGGCTCTGGTGCTGAAGGACACGGGCGCGGCATGATCGCTGAATACAGGATCAATAAGCACGGTGCAGCCGCCGAGCCGGAGGAAAAAGCTGGAATGTCCCAGCCAGATGATGACGTCTCCCTTATCGGTGCTGCAAAGATCCGGCCGCACCGAGGGTACGGGGCAGGGCGGCTCGACGTTGTCCGGCTTCTTTTCCACGAGCGAGCGGAGAAGGGCTTCGATAAAGCTGCTGTCGTCGCTGAGAATGGGGCGCGGAACGAGGTTGCGGAACTCGCCGTTCACCTGATGGGGAGAGGCGGCGATGCGCTGCAGTGCCTCTCCCTCGGGCAGCGCGCCGAATTTTTCCTGGCGAAGAAAGGCCAGCACGCCACCGGCTCCCGCCCCGGCCGTGACGACCGTGCCCGCCAGAATGCCGAGAAAGGTTCTTCTGTTCATGGGGCGGCACTCCTAACCGCGCAGGATTTTTCCCAGACGGTAGGCCTGGTCGGGGTAGGACGTTCTGTCCACGGAGCCGGCCGTCCATACGCCGGGCACGATGATCCGGCCGGCATCGGTCCAGCCGAGATACTCCAGCAGCACGTCGTAGTGCGTGAGAATGGGGCTTTCATTCCGTTTTGAGTTGTTGGCATAGGTCATGATGAGCACGGCCTGCCTGGGCGTGTGGATGGATCCGTTGATGGCGTAGAAGCGGTCGATCACGGCCTTGAGCTGGGCGGAAATGCCGAAATAGTACATGGGCGTGACGAAGGCCACGAGATCGGCGGGAATGATGTGCTCGCGCACGAACTCGAAGTCGTCCTTGAACACGCAGGGGCCGTTCATGCCGCAGCTGTTGCAGGCGATGCAGGGATGCACGTTCTTGAGCGCGGCATCGAAGCGAGTGACGCTATGACCGGCTTCGGTCGCGCCGCGGATGAAGTGCGAGGCCAGCGTGTTGGAATTGCCGTGTTCCCGGGGACTGCCGGTGAGTACCAGAATGTTCATGCGTTTTCCTCCGTTGCTGTCGTTTGCCTCAGCCTGTCGGGCGAGGATGGGCTGGCCGAGCAGACCTGCGCCTGCTGCGGCTGCCGTGGTCATGAGCGAGGTTTTGAGAAAGCGGCGTCGATTCATGGCTGTTTCCCTGATGAGGTTCTGAAAAGGTCCGGGCCCTTTGCGGTCTTTTTCGATCGTTATGCTGAGAATAGCCCGTGACGGATTCGGGGAACAGACACTATTCTTTTTTTTTCTTGCCTGATTCTTTCGGGAACGGAAGAAGGGGAAAAGAAAAACGCCGCGTTGCCGCGGCGTTTTGTTCTGCTCAGGAGGAGCAAGCCGACGCCTTCTTTCTCACCGGGAGAGAGGATGAAAAGACGCGTCGGAAAAGAGGATCAGACGGCGCAGCCTGCCTTTTTCTGCGCCATGAAGTCGTCGTATTCCCTGCGCAGGGTCTCCACGAGATCGTGCACGGAAACGATGCTCTTCACCTTGGCCACGTTGGATCCGCAGAACACGAAGCCCTTGTCGAGATTGCCCTTCATGGCGTTGATGAGGGCGGAGGAGATGCAGTAGGGCGTCGCGGAAGGATCGCAGGTCTTGATGCAGTGGAAGACGCACTTGAAGGGCTTTTTTCTGCCTTCGCGCGCGGCCTCGATGAAGGAGTTCTTCAGGGCGCGGCCGGGCATGCCCACGGGGCTGTGAATGATGGTCACGTCTTCTTCACGGGCGTCCACATAGGCCTGCTTGAAGCGGATATCGGCGTCGCATTCGTTGGTGGCCACGAAACGGGTGGCCATCTGCACGCCGGAAGCGCCGAGTTCCATCATTTTTGCAATGTCTGCGCCGCTGAAGACGCCGCCGCCCGTGATGACGGGAATGGCGCGACCGGCCTTGTCTTCCAGAGCCTTTGCGGCATCCACCACGCCGGAAACGAGATTTTCGAGGGCGAAGGAGTCATCGAAGATATGGTCTTCGGAAAAACCGAGATGGCCGCCCGCCTTGGGGCCTTCCAGCACGAAGGCGTCGGGGATGAGGCCGGTTCTGGCCATCCACTTCTTGGCGATCAGCGTGGCGGCGCGGCCGGAGGAAACGATGGGCACGAGCTTGGTGCGGAATTCTTCCTTCTTCTGCTCGCAGGTTTCCTGAAAGATCTTGGGAAGATCCATGGGAAGACCGGCGCCGGAGAACACGATGTCCGCGCGGGATTCGATGGCGGCCTTCACCATTTCGGCAAAGGTGGTGAGCGCCACCATGACGTTCACGCCGATGATGCCCTGCGTGGCGGCGCGGGCCTTTTCAATTTCACGGCGCAGGGCGCGGATGTTGGCTTCCACGGGATTCGAGGCCACGTCCGGCTCGCGCATGCCGACCATGGCGCCGGCAATGACGCCGATGCCGCCTTCGTTGGCGACGGCGGAAGCCAGGCCGGAAAGAGATATGCCGACACCCATGCCGCCCTGAACAATGGGCGTGCGGGCGACCAGATCACCGATGTGCAAAGAAGGGAAAGACATGGGAAAATGTACCTCCGGTCATCCTCTGAGGGGAGACGGGACTGTTTCGTTATACATGGCTCTTCCTGAAGAGCGCCGCCATAGTAAAACCCCTTTTTCGTTATGACAAGGGGGGAATAAAAATAACAGTTATTACCGGATAAGCATAATCATTCATCAGTTCAGAGGGTTATTTGTAAAAATGATGTTTTTTTGCGGATAAAGTCGAAAAAATTTTTTTTCATGTTCTCAGCATTGGACGGCGGGGGCGGGAGGGGAAAAAGGCATGCTCGTTTAGTTTCTCAAAGCGCTGAACAAGGGAAGGCGCAAGTTCGGCGGGCTGGTTCCGCATGGGCGAAGGAAAACGGCGTTTTTGCCTGCGCGGCGGGACTTTTCCGGCAATCGCTCCGGTTATGGACTCTTTCCCTGTTTTGGCGTAATGAAGAACTTTATGCCGCCGGTTTGCCCGGACGGCGTAACGGAAAAACAGGATATGCGTGTGAAATCGTCCTTTGCGGAAACGCTGGCCTTTGACGACGCCTCGCTGGCCAGTCAGCTTTTCGGTCCACTCAATGCTCATCTTGATCTGATCGCCGATGCCTCGGGCGCGGATTTGCAGACTCGCGGCACGGAACTTACCGTAAGCGATCCGCGGCCTGCCCAGCGCGAGCTTCTTCTCAATCTGTTCACCCAGGGCTACGGTCTGCTGCGCAACGGCCATACCCTGCGCGGAGAGGATCTGCTTCAGGGCTACGAGGAACTTCTGCGCAACCCGAGAGCCGACATCAGCAGGATGTTCCGCGAGGCGAGCGTCATCGTTTCTCCGCGCAAGAGCATCGTGGCCCGCAACACGGCGCAGCGTCAGTACATGGAGCTTCTGCGCAAGAACGAGCTTGTGTTCGCCACGGGGCCTGCCGGTACGGGAAAGACCTATCTGGCCGTGGCCATGGCCATTTCCATGCTGGCTGCCAAGCGCGTGAAGAAGATCGTGCTCACAAGACCTGCGGTGGAGGCCGGAGAAAAACTCGGCTTTCTTCCCGGCGACATGGAAGACAAGGTGAATCCCTATCTGCGTCCTCTCTATGACGCGCTCAGCGACATGCTGGGGCCGCAGGGCTTTGCTCAGAAGCAGGAGTCGGGCATCATCGAGGTGGCCCCGCTGGCCTTCATGCGCGGCCGTACCCTGAACGACGCCTTCCTCATTCTGGACGAGGCGCAGAACACGACCCGCGAACAGATGAAGATGTTTCTGACCCGCATGGGCTTCGGCTCCCGAGCGGTGGTCACCGGCGACGTCACGCAGATCGACCTGCCCCCCGTCAACAGGGCGTTCCTGCGCGAGGGAGAAAAGGAAGGCGAAACTCGATCCGGCCTTGTTCATGCGCTGAAGGTGCTTGAAGGCGTGCGCGGCGTAGCCGTCCATCATTTCCACAGTTCCGACGTGGTTCGCCATCCTCTGGTGGGCCGTATCGTGGAAGCCTACGATATTTATGAGAAAAACTAGGAAGATATCTCCGGTCAGCGTTTCTCAGCTTCTGGGGCATTCCCGCTCCATGTTCCTTCACCATCATCACGACTGGGGTCTGCTTTCCCTGGCGGCGGCACTGGTGCTGATTTCTCTGCTCTGCGCCGTGCAGCCGGGACGGACGGCCCGCGTGATCTATCCTGCCGGCGAGATCGCCGCGCAGGACGTGGTTTCCGACAGAGATCTTCTGGTGGAGGATCCGCAGGCCACGCAGCAGCGTCGCGACCGTGCGCTGGCGCTTCAGCCCATGGTCTTCGACATCGACAAGAAGTCGCTGGAAAGTTTCCGCGTGGAAAGCCTCGGTCTTCTGGATGAGATCAACAGCCGCGGACTCGACAAGGACGGTCTGGAAGCCGTGCGCCGCACCTTCAACGAGCGGCATCTTTCCGACGTGTCTTCCTCCGCGTTCCGGGTGCTTACCGCGTCGTACGTGCAGGAATATCTGCTGGACACGCTCATTCCGTGGATGGAGTCCACGCTTTCAAGCGGCGTCATTGCCGACATGCGTCAGCTGGCCAATACCGACAACACCGTCATCGTGCGCGATCTGGACAGCGGCACGGAAATTCTGCGCACGCAGGCCGGCGGTCTGAAGGATCTGCGCACGCTGAAAGTCGCTCTGGGGCGCAAGCTTCGTTCCGAGGAAAAGCTCAATTCCCGGGTGAAGGTGGTGCTGCAGGAGATCATGCCCCTCATGGTGGTGCCCACGCTGGCGCTGAATCAGGAAGTGACGAATCAGCGCAATGAGGAGATGCTCGCCGCCGTTGAGCCGGTGTTCTACAAGGTGCAGCCCGGAGAGGTGCTGGTCCGCGCAGGCGACATGGTCACGCATGAGCAGCAGATCAAGCTGCAGGCGCTGTTCCGCGCGGCTCCCGGCATGGTGGACTGGTCGGTCTTCGGCGGCTGCCTTGTGCTGGGCTTTTTCCTGCTGCTCGGGCTTTTCATCACGCCGAGCGGCAACAAGGGCACGGTGCTGCGCACCAAGGATCAGAACCTCATCGCGCTGCTGCTTGTGGTGTTCGGGGTGACGGCCTGGTGTTCCATGTACGTTCTCGTGTCGGTGGCTTCGGCCTCGATGACGCATATTCTGTCCTTCGCCTTTCCCGTGGCGGGCGGCGCAGGGCTTGCCGCGCTCATCTTTGCCGCGCGCCGCTACTGCACCGTGGGACTCATGCTGTCGTTCTTCACCACGATCATCTTCCGCGGCGACATTGCGCTGTTCTTCTTCTATTTCATGTCTTCCATGACCAATACCTGGCTGGTGCTCCGGGCGCAGAACCGTCAGGACGTGGTGTGGGGGAGCGTGCCGCTGCTGCTCTGGATGCTTCTCACCGGCATGGGCGCGGCGCTGTTCACGCATTTTGCATGGAGTCAGCTTCCTCTTCTTCTGCTTGCGCTGTTCTGCAATGCCGCAGGGTCGCTGTTCCTGCTCTTCGCCCTCAGCCCCGTGCTGGAAATGCTCATGCGCTACACCACGCGTTTCCGCATGATGGAACTCATGAATCTGGAGCATCCGCTTCTTCAGGAACTCATGATGACGGTGCCCGGCACCTATCATCATTCGCTCGTGGTTTCCAACCTTGTGGAGGCCGGAGCCACGGCCATAGGCGCCAACAGCCTGCTGTGCAAGGTGGGGGCGCTGTATCACGACATAGGCAAGATTTCCCGGCCGGAATACTTTGTGGAAAATCAGTTCGGAGGCCCCAATCCTCACGACAAGCTTTCCCCGGCCATGAGCGCGCTCATTCTCTTTTCCCACGTCAAGCAGGGCGCAGAGCTTGCGGAGGAATTCCACCTCGGCCGCGAGATCACCGACATCATCATGCAGCATCACGGCACGCGCGGAGCCATGTTCTTCTACAACAAGGCCCTGCAGATGGGCGAGAACCCCAGGCTTCAGGACTATTCCTATCCCGGGCCGCGCCCGCAGAGCAAGGAAGCCGCCATCGTCATGCTGGCCGACTCCGTGGAGGCTTCGAGCCGCACCCTCGTGGACCCGACGCCTGCCCGTATCCGGGCACACGTTACCAAGATCGTGAAGGGCGTTTACGCCGAAGGCCAGCTGGATGAGTCCGACCTGACCTTCCGCGATCTGAACAAGCTCATCGACAGCTTCGTGCGCATCATCACCGGTCTTTTCCATCAGCGCATCGCCTATCCCGAAGACAACCGGGCCGAGCAGCACAAGAACAAGGCAAAGCCCGAGGAAGGCAGAAAGGAGGAAGCCGAGGAACTGCGTCCGGAATGGGTGGTTTCCTCCCCCGACGAACCGAAGCGGAAGGGCGGCTCGTCCCCGGTCGTTGAGGCGGCTCCTGAAGCGGTTCCTGAGGCGGCTCCGGAAAAGACGGCCCGGGAGGAGAAGCCGGAGTCGGAAGGCGCAGGCACGGGCAGCGCGGAGAAGGACGCATGATCGACACCGAAGGCCTCTGCGTGGAAATGCGCCGTCCCTGCCGCATCTGCCGCAGGGAATGGCTGAACTGGCTTTCCGCCATGCGCAGGGCCGCCTCCGAGGCCGGAATGCTTCCGGGGCAGGAGAACGCGCTTCGTCCCGGCGGAGGCGACAGTCCGGAAAAGGCGGCCGTTCAGCTCATCGTTGCCGGAGACGGCGACATTGCGGCGGTGAATCTCCGCAATCTCGGCTGCTTTGGCCCCACCAACATTCTGAGCTTTCCCGGCGAAGACGACGGGCAGCTCGGCACGCTCTTTCTCAGCGTCGACACGCTGGAGCGGGAAAGCGTGCTTTACGGGCAGGACGTGCTCGTGCATGCCAGACGGCTTCTGGCGCACGGCATGGGGCACATCACGGGCTTCGATCACAGCCCGGAAATGGATGACTTCTGCGCCTGGCTTGAGGAAGCCTGTCCTCTTCCCGGAGAAAGCCCGTCACTAGACTCTTGACGTTCCGCTCCGTGTAGTTCAAGCTGGAAAATCCTTTTCACCAACAGGCGGCCTGCTGCGCCGAGCAGCGGAAACAGGGCCGCATATTCTCATATATCGGAGACAATATGGCCAACATACAGAACGAACATCGCTGCGGATGGGTTGCGCTCATGGGACCGCCCAATGCGGGCAAGTCCACGCTGCTCAACGCTCTGCTGGGTCAGAAGATCAGTATCGTGACCTCCAAGCCGCAGACGACGCGTACCCGCGTGGTCGGCATCATGTCCGAACCCGGCGCGCAGGTCATTTTCATGGATACCCCCGGTGTGAACCATTCCCGCCAGCAGCAGCGCGGTCATCTGAGCAAGATGATGAGCCAGGCCGCCTGGCAGAGCATGGCCGCCGCGCATGCCGTCATGCTGGTGCTGGATGCGGATCTTTATATCCGCCGTCCGGAATTTCTTGATCGCGACATCCAGTCCATCCGCGACGCTCTTGCAGGAGACGATCGTCCCCTGCTCGTGGTGGTGAACAAGGTCGACCTGTTCCACGACAAGTCCCGCATGCTGCCTCTTCTTGTGCAGCTTCAGGAATATTTCCCCGGAGCGGAGGTCTTCCCCATGTCCGCCATGACCAAGGACGGTCTGGACGAACTGAAGAAGATCATCAGCGGCATGATGCCCGAGGGCGAGTCCCAGTTCCCCGAAGACCAGCTTTCCACGGCTCCCACGCGTTTTCTTGCGGCGGAAATCGTGCGCGAGAAGGTGTTTGAACGGCTCCGTCAGGAAGTTCCCTATACCACGGCCGTGGACATCGAAGCCTGGGAAGAGGATCCGGAACGCGATCTGACCATCATTCATGCCGTGATCTTCGTGCAGCGTCCCTCGCACAAGGCCATGGTCATCGGACGTGCCGGCGCCACCATCAAGGAAATCGGCACGGAAGCCCGTCGCGACATTCAGAAGCTCATCGGCGGCAAGGTTCATCTTCAGCTCTGGGTGAAGGTGAAGGACAACTGGGCCGAAGATACCGAACTTCTGCATGATCTCGGTCTGGAAGAAGACTGATGCTTTCGGGGTCGCCGTGCGGCGGCCCTTTTTTCAGGAATGTTCAACGCCCTCGGGGGCGAAGAGGCCGACCGGAAATGACATCGCTGGAAGAACGCTGGAGAGGCGTGCTGGACAACATGGCGGAAGCCGAGCGCAAAGCCGGACGTGAAGCCGGAAGCGTGCGCCTTGTGGCGGTATCGAAATTTCATCCCGCCTCGGAAATCGAGGAACTGTTCCGCCTCGGTCAGAGGGATTTCGGGGAAAACTACATTCAGGAAGCCCGAGCCAAGCAGGAGACTCTTGCCGATCCGTCCATCCGCTGGCATGCCATTGGCCCGGTGCAGACCAACAAGGCCAAGGAAGTTGCCGGACGCTTTTCCCTGCTGCACACGCTCGACAGGGCGGATCTGGCCCGCGCTCTTCTGCGTCGTCTGCCGGAAGGGCAGACGCAGCCCGTGCTCATTCAGGTGAACATAGGCGAGGAAGAACAGAAGTCCGGCGTGCGGCCTTGCGATCTGGCGGCGCTGTGCGAGGAGCTTCTGGAAAGCGGTCTTGTGTCCGACAAGGGGCCGGGGCTGGCTTTGCGCGGACTTATGTGCCTTCCGCCCGTGTGCGGCGAGGGAGAGGCCGTGCGGCCGTACTTTGTCCGCCTGCGCAATCTGCGCGATGAGATGGCGCAGCGCTTCGGCCTTGCACTTCCCGAGCTGTCCATGGGCATGTCCGGCGACTATCGCGAAGCCATTGAGGAAGGCGCCACCATCATCCGTGTGGGCACGGAAATTTTCGGCCCGAGGCCTGTCAGGTATCAGAACTGAGGTCTCTTCCGGCGTTTTCCGGAGAGAATCTGCTGAAAAAAGACGCCGTGCGGAGTGTTCCGTACGGCGTCTTTCGCGTTTATGACAGGCCGTTTCAGAGGGCTGAACGGCTGAGCGTTCAGGTTTCTTTTCTGGCGGGAAGTCTTGTCGACGGCCGCGCCGGGGGGCCGGGAAAGCGGCGGCGGTCTTCATCCTCGGCGTGTTTTTCTTCTCCCGCGCTGCGGGCGGAGCGGGGAAGGGCGACAGCAAGTCTTCCGGAAGGCTAGATTTCCAGCGAACGCGCAAAGCAGGAAATGAGAATGGCTCCGGCCTGCGCAACGTTGAGGGAGTCGAAGTCGCGCCGGAAAGGAATGCACAGGCTGCATTCGCAGTGCTTGAGCACGCCCGGACGCACGCCCTTGTCTTCGTTGCCGAGCACGAGAAAGGCGGGCAGCGGCAGCTTTTCCGTAAGCGGGTTCACGCTGTCTTCCACCTTCTGGGCGGCGCAGGTGACGAAGCCTGCGTCTCTGGCCTCCTTCACCGCGCGGGAAAGATTGACCACCTGCGTGATGGGCAGTCTTTCCAGCGCTCCGGCGGCGGAGCGACGGGCTCCCGGGCCGAGAAAGGCGCTGTTGTGTCTGGGAAGGACGAGTCCGGCGCCGCCGAGCGCGAACAGCGTGCGGGCCAGCGTGCCCACGTTGCCGGGATCCTGTACCTGATCGAGCGCCACCACGAGCGGCAGCGGCGCATGGGCGGCCTGTTCCAGAAACGTTTCCCAGGGCATGAATTCCGCTTCGCGCAGACGGGCGATCACGCCCTGATGTCCGGCTCTTGCGGCCATGCGCGAAAGCACGTCTTCGTTCACCAGCGAAAAGCGCACCCCGTATTCGCGGCACAGATCAAGCACTCTGGAGCTTTCGGCGCTGGCGCGCCCCTTGCGCACATAGACCATGTCCACCCGTTCGGGTTCGCGTTCCAGAAGTTCCAGTACGGGCTTGAGGCCGGGCAGAAGATTTTCCCTGTCTTTGTCGTTCGTCATCATGATGCATTATTTCCGCTGGATGATGTTAAAAAAACGGCCGGAGGCACCCGGAGGGAGATTGAATCTCCGTCTTTTTCAAGGTATCCTTACCCATTCGCTGGACAGTCGAAAGAAAAATGTCGGGCGTTTTTCTCTGTGCGCTGACCGTCTTTTCGGAAAGGAGAGGTCTTCCGGGGCGGGTGCGTGCGGCTTTTTTTGCGCTGGCGAAGCCGTCAGCCTTTCATATGCAACTGTTCTTTGGCTGGTACCCTGCTTTTGTTCGAGATGCAAGTCCGCAATGATGGAGCGATGATATGAAAATCGGTAAACTGTGCCGCCTTCCTCTTGCAGGAATGGCGGTGCTGCTCATTCTTTCCGGCTGCGGCAGGCAGCAGACGGTGGAGGCCCCCGAACTGCTTTCCGCCGAAGCACGTCAGGAAGCCGTGGATCTGGGAACGCTTTCCTCGCTCACTTCGGCGGAGAAAAAGGCTTATTCCAACACGGCGAATCTGGACAGAAATCTGAGTCCTGCCATGGAGCGTCAGGTACGCTACCATTTCATGAAATATTCGCGGGAGCGGCGGGGATCCATGGAGAATTTTCTCCGCAACAGCATTCCCTACCTGAACTACACGAAAAGCGTGTTCCGCATGCGCGGTCTGCCGGAAGATCTCGCCTATCTTGCCTATCTGGAAAGCGGCTACAATCCGCTGGCCGTGTCCCCGTCCAACGCCGTGGGCATGTGGCAGTTCATTTCCTCCACGGGCAAGGCCTACGGCCTGCGTCAGGACTGGTGGGTGGATGAACGAAGGGATCCCTATCGCTCCACTGAAGCCGCGGCCACCTATCTTGCCCGTCTTTACGACATCTTCCACGACTGGCATCTTGCCGTGGCCTCCTACAACGGCGGCGAAGGCAAGATCGGTCGCGCCAAGCAGGCGACGGGGGCGAGAAGTCTGCATGAAATCATTCAGAAGAACAACACCCTCGACGACAAGCTCCAGCTGCGCGAGGAAACGGCCCTCTATGTGCCGCGTTTCCTGGCCATTTCCAAAATCATGCGCAATGCCGAAACGCTGGGCATCAAGCCCTCCGCGCCGGATGCCGATCATCCCGTGCTGGTTCCCGTTTCCGAGGTGACGGCAAAATCCGCCACCGACCTTGCGGAGCTGGCCCGCCGTCTCGGCATGGGCTGGAAGGAATTTCAGGCCTACAATCCGCATTTTCTCCGTTCCATTTCTCCCGCTGGTCGCACCAGCGTGGTCTATGTGCCCAAGAACAAGGAAGCGCTGGCAAGGCAGCTTCTCAAAGGTACGCTTTCCGGTGCCGGATGGCGCTACTACAAGGTTGTCCGCGGCGATACCCTCGCCAAGGTGAGCTCCCGTACCGGTGTGCCCGCTTCCATCATCGGTCAGCTCAATCCCGGCAAGCTGAAGATCGGGCAGCAGCTCAGGATTCCGCAGAACGGCAGGTCCATTCCCGACGTCATTCCTGCCGCGCCCGTGCGCAACACGATGATCGCCTCATCTTCCAAATCGAAGACGACCGATCATGCCTCCAGCGCCGTGGCCGAGCTTCGCAGCGCCCGTTCCGTGCCTTCCACCTACAAGGTGAAGAGCGGCGATACGCTTTCGGCCATCGCCCGTCGATACGGCGTGGACCTTGATGATATCTACGCCGCCAACGGCGGAGCCTCCAAGCTCTCCACGCTTCGTGTGGGACAGGTGATCCGGCTCTCCGCTCCGGCAACGGCCGTGGCGCAGAAATCCACGAAGAGTACGGTCAAAAGTTCCGGCCGGAGCCTTGCTTCGCACACGGTGAAGTCCGGGGAAACGGCGTATGCCATTTCCCGCAGGTACGGCATCTCCTTTGACGAGCTTTGCGCCGTCAACGGCGGCAAGGATGCGCTCAATCGTCTTTCCCCCGGTCAGGTGCTGAAGATTCCTTCCGGAGGCACGGCCGTGGCGCAGAGCAGCAAGAGCAGCGCCAAGTCTTCCTCTGCCGCCGCTGCCTCCCGCAGTACGGCCCAGGTGGCGGAATACAGCGTGCAGAGCGGCGAGACGCTCTGGAGCATTTCCCGCAAGTTCAATATGAAGCCCATGGAACTTCTGGCGCTCAACGGCATGGATCAGTCCACCCGCGTCAAGGTGGGCGATACCGTCAAGGTCATTCGGAACAACTAAGAGGTGAGTCATGGGTTTTTTCTCCGCCGTTAAAAAATTCTTCTCCGGAGGCAGCCAGCCTGCGGAAGAGGTGAAGAAGCCGGTCGACTCCGGCGAAAACGCTCCGGAAAGCTCCGAAGCTCCGGCTCCCGAAGCGGAAGAGACCGCTGCAGACGACAAAGAGCCGGAAGAGGGCGCTGCGCTCGAAGTCTCCGTTGAGCAGGAGACCGAAGAGACCGGCCGCGACGAGACTTCCGAAGAAGCGCTGAGCAGCGAAGCGGAAGACGCGGCTGCTCCCACGGCTGAAGACGTTGAAACGGAGCGTGAAGAGGCTCCTGCCGACGATGCGCCCGTGTCCGCCGAGCCCGAAGAAGAGATCATCGAACTCGAAGTGGTGACTGCCGAGCCCGAAGCTGTAGTCACCGAGCCTGAAGTCGTAGTCACCGAGCCCGAAGCCGTGGCCGAGCCTCAGGCGGAAGTCGTCCATGAAGAGCCCGCGGCTCCGCAGTCCGCGACGTCTGCCTTCAGCGAAGAGGAAGAGGCGCTGGCTCTGGCGCTCAGACAGGCTGAGCCCCGTCTTTCCGCCTGGCTGAACATTGTTCTGGACGGCGTGGAAGAGGCGGATGATCTTCTCTGGTCCCGTTTATCCTTCCTGCTGCGCGCTCTGGAAACGCCGGAAGATGAAGCCCGCCTGTTCCTGGATGACTTCCGGGGCTGGCTCGACCGCATGGATTATCACTGGCTGGAGGATTTCCGCTCGGAACTGCAGTATCGTCTGGCACTGGCCCTCGACATGGAGGACGAAGAAGACGAACGCGACCGGCTTTTCTCCAAGCTGCAGACCGGTCTGGCCCGCACCCGTGCCCGCTTCGGGCAGGGACTGGCTGCTCTTATGGCGGGACACACCGAACTCGACCAGAACTTCTGGGACGAGATGGAAGAGCTGTTCATCATGGCCGACATGGGGGCCGAGCCTTCGCTTGCGCTGGTGCGCCGTTTGAAGGAGCGCGCCCGTGAAGAGGGCGTGACTTCGCCCGACGGACTCATGCCGCTTCTGGAAGAGGAAGTGGAGGCCATTTTCAAGACTCCCCGACGCATTGCCGTGGTGAATCCGCCGGAAGTCATTCTTATGGTGGGCGTCAACGGCGTAGGCAAAACGACCACCATTGCCAAGCTGGCATATCGCGCCCGCATGCAGGGCAAGAAAGTGCTTATTGCCGCCGCCGATACCTTCCGTGCCGCCGCTGTGGAACAGCTGGAAGTCTGGGCTGAGCGCATCGGTGCGGATTTCCACTCCAAGGGCATGGGCGCGGATCCCGCGGCTGTGGCCTTCGAGGCCATGGACATTGCCCTGCGCGGCGGTTATGACGTGCTGTTCATTGATACGGCCGGCCGTCTGCATACCAAGTCCAATCTGATGGACGAGCTGCACAAGATCCGCATGGTGGTGGAGCGCAAGCTTCCCGGCGCGCCGCACCGCACCATTCTCGTCATCGACGCCACCACGGGCCAGAACGCCCTGCAGCAGACGAAGATGTTCAAGGACACCAGCGGTGTGAACGAAATCATCCTGACCAAGCTCGACGGAACGGCCAAGGGCGGCGTGGCCCTTGCCGTGGCCAGCCAGTTCGAGCTGCCCATCACGTTCATCGGACTCGGAGAAAAGATGGAAGACCTGCGTCCCTTTGATCCGCATGACTTTGCCCGTGCCCTGCTCGGCAGAGAAGAGGCATAGGGGACCGGATCGAAGAACCCGACGGATCATAGAGAAAAAACGGCTGAGGCTCGCACATGCGGGGCTCAGCCGAATTTTTTTAATTGCCTTTCGAGAAAGTTTTTTTCCTTCACCGGCGGAACGGAGAAGCGGCGCGGAAGAACGCGGAGAAATTTCAGGATTGGGGAAGATTTCTCCCGGTGGCGGAAGAGACGAGGCTGTTTCATTGAGGGGGAGGAGGGCAGTTCCGAAGGGGATTGGCCTCCTCCTGGGGTGAGAACGTCGCAGGTCGGGCGGGGCGGGGGAGGGACGGCATGAAGTTTCGCGCATAGGGAGGGCTGGTGGGGCTGCTTTTGGCTCTGCCCCGAAAGAGCGTTTTTTCCGGGCCTGCCGGTATCCGGCGGAGGGCGTCGCTTGTGAGGGCTATTCCCGTCTGGAGGGCCGCCAGCCATTCTTTCCTCAACCGCCGTTGTTTTCGCCGGAAAGTCTGCTCAATGCCGTCGCAGAACGCTCCGCCTGCCCTTCGTCATGCTCTTTTCATGTATGGGCCGTTTTTGCCGCCGTACGGACCTGCAGCGCAGGCAAGGGATTTCTCCGGATTCCTCTTCATAATGGCGGGAAACGCTCGTCCGGGCCCCTCAGAAGGGCTTTTCTGAAAAACGGCCCAGCTCCTCCCCCATCCCCATTTTCCCCTCCGCACAAGATTCCGGACAACAAAAAGCGGCGCTCTTCCCGGGAAGAACGCCGCTTTTCTATGCGATGATGATCGGACTATTTCGCCTTGAGCCAGAGCTCAGCCACGTTGACGTCCAGATCGTCGTCCAGATCGGCAATGCTGAACTGAATGGTACGGCTTTCGATGGTGTTGTCGTTTTCATCCAGAAGCTCGATGATCATGGTATGCCGTCTGCCCGTGGCATCGCCGGTACCGCTGTCGTCTTCCAGCAGGAAGACGGGGTCTCTGCCGTCGATGGAAACTTCCACGGCTTCCAGCGCAGGATATTCCTGACCGTCCTGTCCGGTGAAGGCGTAGTTGCCGAGGGACAGCTTGTAGGTCTTGCCCTGCGTATAGCACCATACGCCGAGGAGGATGAGAAGCACCACGAGAACGCAGTTGACGAGCACATGCTTGATGATCACATGCCGGCGGCTGGGGAACTTGTTCATGCGGCACCTCCGGCTTCGCCGCGCAGCGCGGCGCGGGCGCGTTCCTTGTCGGCATGACGGCGCCAGGCGTGCAGCACCAGAGCAAGGGAGATGATGGCGTAGCAGACGAACACGCGGAAGTATTCACCAATCTGGGCGTCGCCGACCAGATACTTGCCGGCCATGGGAGAAACCACGAACATGAGGTGGAAGAGCAGAACGCCCGTGAACACGTTGAGAATGGAGGCACGGGCCACGGTGGCGCCGCCGACCAGCAGGGAGGCGATGGCGAACACGCCGGCCTGTTCATGGCTGTTGTAGGTGTTGAGGGTGCCGACGTTCTGCAGGAAGATGATCTGTCCGTAGGCGGCGAGCACGGTGGAGATGACGATGGAGATGATGCGGGTACGCATGACGGGAATGCCCGCGGCGTGGGCCACGGAAAGATCCTGTCCGGTGGCTCTCATGTCCTGACCGAGCTTGGTGCGGCGGAACCAGATGATGAACACGCAGAACACGGCGATGAGCAGGAACGTGGCGAGCGGGATGTGAATGCCCATGATCTCGAGCTCGATGGCGTTGTCGAGCGTGCCGCGGATGTTGTCGAGATTGGTCACGTTGCGGATGCCGTAGCCGCGGGAAAGCACGAGTTCGGGATTGACGATGGGCACGAGGCTTCCGAATCCGTAGAGCACGGCGAGCTGATAGACGCCGTTCATGAAGAAGCCGAGGATGTAGGAGGTGACCATTTCACGACCGCGGGCCTTGTTCAGCACCACGCCGCACATCCATCCGAAGAGAATGGCGAGGGGGGTGGCGATGAGCGCGGCAAGGGTCATGCCGTAAAGACCGGCCACGTTCCAGTCGCTGATGAAGATGAGACCGATCTGACCGGCCATGGCGCCGAGCACCATGCCGAAGTTGAGTCCCATGCCGGCCATGATGGGGATGAGCAGCGAAAGAACGAGGAAGGAGTTTCTGGCGAGTCTGGTCAGCATTTCCTGAATCAGATACTCGGCCGTGAACTGGGAATAGTAGATGCCGATGGCGCTCACTACCAGAAAGACGATGGGCACGGCATTGCGCATGCAGAAGAGTTTGACGGCATTGCCGCCGGACGTGGTTTTCATGATCTCACCTTTGTCACACGGGTCAGGGCGTAGAGGATCATGCCGTTGGACACGATGATGCGGATAACTTCGGACATATCGGTCTGCAGCATGCTGTTGATGACCGAGGGCGTCATGGTCAGGATGCCCTGGAAGAGGAACGTGCCTACGATGACGTTGATGATGGAGGCCTTTTTCACCGAGGCACCGCCGATGAGCAGGGCGGCGACGGCGGGGAAGGCCATCATGAACGGTCCCATGTACAGCTGGATGAAGCCGAAGCTCTGTTCATAGACGATGATGCCGAGGGCACCGAGCCAGGTGGAAAGAATGACCGACAGGGTGCGCATGCGGTTGATGTTCACGCCGCTCGC
Organism: uncultured Desulfovibrio sp.; assembly: GCA_900553065.1. Lineage (GTDB taxonomy): Bacteria > Desulfobacterota > Desulfovibrionia > Desulfovibrionales > Desulfovibrionaceae > Mailhella. Next base: position 35,609 of record USBZ01000003.1, read on the forward strand.
CCGGGCATATTCAGGATTGGAACCCACGGTGGTCATGGCGGTGCCGGTGCGGGTGCGCATGAAGATCCACATGAGACCGCACAGCAGCAGGAAGAAGAGGAACATGCCCGTGGGGAAGTAGAAGGTGTCGCCGAGGGTGAAGGCGCCGATGTCGCTGATGGCCTTCTGCCAGAATTCTTCCACGGAAACCGTGGTTCTGAGGCCCACGCCGGCGTAGCCCCAGACCATGTTGGAGCTGCTATAGGGCAGCACGAGCCACATGATGCACATGAAGGCCACGGAGGAGAAGCCCACATAGGTGGCGATCATCATTTCCTCGCCCTTGACCTTGTTGAGCAGAAGTCCGTAGCCCCAGCCGAGAATGACGGCGATGGGCGTGGCGATGAGCATGGCGGTGAACACGCCGGGAATGCCTTTGGCTTCGAGTTCGACGCTGGTGACGGCGCCGAGAAGACCGGCGATGATGCCGAGCGGCAGACCGAAGTTCAGGCCGCAGCCGGACTGCACCATGGGCACCATGGCGAGCACGAGCACGCCGTTCATGCCGAAGCGCACGAGGGTGTCACTGAAGGCCGCGTCCACAGGCACGCCCACGAAGGGGGCCACGATGAACAGGACCAGCAGAAAGACCGCGATGAGTATGCGGGGCCATCCTGCTTCTTCTATGAATTTTTTTATGCGGTTCATGCGATTGCCGCCTCCGTTCCGTTGGTATTGTCAGTCGCGGCCCTTTCGGCTTCGGCGGAACCGGCGCCCATGAGCAGGTAGCCGAAGGCCTCGGAAGGCGTGCTTGCGGGCAGAATGCCGGCCACGGCGCCCTTGTCGATGATGGCGATGCGGTCACAGACGGAGCGAAGTTCCTCAAGTTCGGAGGAAATGACCACGACGGTCATGCCGTGTTCGCGGTTGTACCGCTTGAGGGTATCGAGCACGACCTTCTTGGCGCCCACGTCGATGCCTCGGGTCGGTTCGGCCACGAAGAGCAGCTTGGGTCTGGTTTCAAAGGCCTTGGCAAGGCAGACTTTCTGCTGATTGCCGCCGGAAAGCTCCTGAACGAGCTGCTTTTCGCTCGTGCACTTGATTTCCAGATCGTGAATGTATTTGCGGGCGCATTCGGCGATGGCCTGTTCGTCGCGGATTTTCAGGGGGCCGAAGTTGCGCAGGAAGCGTCCCTGCATCTGCAGGGAGGTGAAGATGATGTTCCAGGCGATGGACTCTTCCAGAAGCAGGCCCACGCCGCGGCGGTCTTCGGAAACGGCGGAAATGCCGAGAGAGAGGGGCGAGGTGGGGTTGTTGAGTTCCACGTTCTTGCCGTGGAAGGTCACCTTTCCTCCCGAGGGATGCAGACCCATGATGCCGTTGGCGATGCCGAGCTTGCCCTGACCGGCCATGCCGCCGATGCCGAGAATTTCGCCTTCATACACGGTGAGGTTGACGTTGCGCACCGTTTCACCGGGCATGTCCACCCACAGATGTTCGATCTGCATGGCCACTTCTTCGGAGGATCCGCGCTTTTCTTCGGAACCTTCGGGGCGGTCGATCTTGCGGCCGACCATGGCGCTCGCGATCTGGCGTACGCTGGTTTCCGCAGGCGTGGTCTGAAGAACGACTTCGCCGTCGCGCAGGATGACGATGTCGTCGCAGACGCTCATGACTTCCTGCAGACGATGGGAAATGAAAATGATGGAAATGCCCTGTGCGGCCAGACGGCGCATGGAATCGAGCAGAATGTCGGCCTCGCTTTCGGTGAGCACGGCGGTGGGTTCGTCGAGCACGAGAAGGCGGGTTCCCTTCTTGTCGATTTCGCGGGCGATTTCGGTGAACTGCTTGTAGCCGACGGGCAGTTCGGAAATGGGAGTGGAGCTGTCGAGTTCGATGTTGAGGCGGGAAATGGCCTCATCGGCTCTCTGCGACATGGACTGTCTGTCCAGGGTGGTCAGACGGTCGCCGAAGGCTTCCACAAGAGGGTTGTACACCAGGGTTTCGCGGTTGAGCACGATGTTTTCCGCGACGGTGAAGCCGGGTATGAGGGAAAATTCCTGATGCACCATGCCTATGCCCGCCTTGAGGGCGTCCATAGGACTGCGGAATTTGACTTCCTTACCGTCGATCAGGATTTTTCCTTCATATCCGCCGGTTTCCTGGATGACGCGCATGCCGAAGAGAATGTTCATGAGGGTGGATTTGCCCGCCCCGTTCTCGCCGACAAGGCCGAGTATGCGGCCTTTGCCCAGCGTGAAATTGACATTCTTCAGCACCCGGTTGGAGAAGTATGCCTTGCCGACACCTTCTACGCGAAGCAATGGATCTTCTGCGCCCATGTGACCTCTTCATTTTGGAGCGTTGTATGTTGAAAGGATCCGTCAGCACCGGATACGGCATCAGACACGGGAACGATGCGTTCCGGGAGCTGTCCGTGCCGCGGGCCTGAGGCCGCGCAGCCCTTGAGATTTTCCGTCTGTGCGGAAAATGGCAGCGGCAGCAAGTGCCTGAGCTGCGGAATCTCGTCTCCGCGGGAAGTCAGGGGAAGATAAGGCGAAAATGCGGAGAGAGGAGGAAGGGCGTTTTCCGGAAAGAAAACGGAAAAGACAGCATAGCACAAAAAAGTCGAAACGGCAAAAGCCGTTTTCATGGTAGGACGGCAGTGGGGAATGATGCCGTAACCCGTTGTGATCTCAGTTTATTTGTTTTGTTGGGGAGTGAAAGCGCGTTGCCGGGGCCTCTGTACGGCAGAGGGAAGGCCGGGCCTTCCCTCTGTCAGATACGTTACTTGATGCTCTTGTACTTGTCGGGTACGGGCACTTCGGTCATGTGCATGTAGCCCTTGCCGAAGATGTACAGGTCTTCAAAGACCAGCACATGGTTCTTCTTTTCCTTGCCGGTGGCCACGTCGACATAGTAGCCGCCGCTCCAGGTGGAGCCGGGGGTCGCGGCGTTGTAGGCGGCAAAGAGGTCTTCCTTCTTGAAGTGACGGCGGAAGCTGCGGCCGCCGGTCACGCCTTCCTTGGCGTACTGGATGGCGAGTTCGCCGAGGCCGAGGGAGTTGGTGAAACCGTAGGAGTAGGTCCAGGTGCCCATGCGGCCGGCCGCGCCCTTGGCAACGACGGTGTCTTCCACGCGCTTCAGAATGGCCGGGAAGTCACCGGACACGTCGGCAAGGTCGATGCCCAGAGCGCCGGGATAGCCCATGAGGGGAGAAGGCAGGTCGGCTTCGATGAAGAAACCGCCCTTGTCTTCGGTGAGGCGCTTGAGCAGAGGTTCGGTGTGGGCGTCGTTGGTGCAGAAGAAGGCGGTGTTGGGGCCGAGCTTGTCGAGCCACTGGGGAACCTGTTCGAGGATGTACTGCTGGGCGCCGGCGACGCCGACGTCGGAGGTGGGATCGGGAGCGCTCATGAAGTGGAAGTTCACGCCGAGATCCTTGCAGGCCGCTTCCATGATGTTGCGGCGGCGGGAGAGCAGTTCATAGCTCATGTGGCGGGGGAAGGAAATATGCACGAAGTCGGTCACACCGAGCTTCTTGGCGGCGGCGATGATGAGGTAGCCGCGGGAGATGTTGTCGGCGTTGATGGCGAGGTCGGCGGCGCTTTCAATGACGTTCGGGTCTTCATGCGCTTCGCCCACGAGCAGCATGATGTCGGGGCGCTTTTCGCGGATGCGCTGGAAGGCGGCGGTGGTGCCGGGAATGCCCTGGTTCACGATGACGGCCTTCATGTCGGGATCGTCCGCGAAGGAGACGATCTGGGAAATGGTGGTTTCCATTTCGGTCATGAAGTTGTCGGGGTAGGTGATATGCTTGATCATGCCGCCGTTGGCGACGTCACCATACTTTTTGATCAGCGCTTCGGCGCCGCGCAGATCGTCTTCGGACTGCGACACGGTGCCGGTGCAGATGCCGATATGGATTTTGGCAGGCTCCGCGGCGGAAGCCTGGGTGGCAAAGGCCATCATGCCCAGACACATGGCTGCAAGAAAACGTTTCACCTTTCTTTCCCTCCTTAGGAATGTGAGAAACGGCTCGGCCCCTAGGGCCCTGTTCGCGTTATGTTATACCGACAATATGATAATTGTCAAAAGTGAAAAAACGAAAAGGCAACATATCGAAAAAAATGCTGCCGAAGCCTGCCGGGAGGAGGGAATGCAGATAAAAAAGGGCCGCCCGAAGGCGGCCCGGCCTATTTTTAAAGAAAGAGGAAGTAAAATTGCGTCGACTGTAGTCTGTCGACAGAATTGTATTGCAGTTGTCAGACACTGCCTTGCAGTCCCTGCTTTTCAGAGGCATTTCTCAGAATTCCTGCGGCGGGGCGGACGGATTTCACGCCCCTGTTCGGCTCCGCCGCAGGGAAAAGGAAAGCCGTGTCAGCTGAGCGGCGCGAGGAACTTTCTGCTGGCTTCGTTGTCGGTTTCGTCCCACCAGGTGAAGCCGAGCTTGTCCAGATTGGCGTAGAACTCGTCGCACTGTTCGGGAGCCACTTCAAAGCCGCAGGCCACGCGGCCGTATTCCGCGCCGTGGTTGCGGTAGTGGAACATGGTCACGTTGAAGTTCGTGCCCAGCGTTTCGAGGAAGTGCAGCAGCGCGCCGGTGCGTTCCGGGAACTGGAAGCTCAGAATGTGTTCGTTCTTCACGGCGGCGGGAGCCTTGCCGCCGATCATGTAGCGCACATGGCTCTTGGCGAAGGTGTTGCGCGTCATGTTGGTCACGTTGTAGCCGGCTTCGCGCAGACCTTCGATGATGCGTTCCAGCTCGTCCATGCCGTCGGTGAGGCGCAGCGAGGTGAAGATCTCCGCCTGCGAGGAGTCGGAGTAGCGGTAGTTGAATTCCGTCACCATGCGGTTGCCGAGCTTGCGGCACAGGTCAAGGAAGGCGCCCTTCTTTTCGGGAATGGTCACGGAGATGATGCCTTCACGCTGTTCGCCCACTTCGCAGCGTTCGGACACGAAGCGCAGAGTGTGGAAGTTCATGTTCGCGCCGGAAAGAATGGCGGCCATGCGCGCGCCGGAGATGTCGTGCTCGGCGGCGTACTTCTTGAGACCGGCGAGCGAGAGCGCGCCGGAGGGTTCGGCTATGGCACGGGTGTCGTCGAAGATGTCCTTGAGGGCGGCGCAGATTTCGTCGTTGGAACAGGTGATGATGTCGTCGAGGTTTTCACGCAGCACGCGGTAGGTTTCGTCGCCTATGCGCTTCACGGCCACGCCGTCGGCGAACAGGGACACGCGGTCGAGGGTGACCGGGCATCCCGCCTCCCAGGCGGCCTTGAGGCAGGCGGAGCCCTTGGCTTCCACGCCGATGACCTTCACCTGGGGCAGAATCTGCTTGATGTACACGGCGATACCCGCGGCAAGTCCGCCGCCGCCGACCTGCACGAAGACATGGGTGAGACGGCTGTCCTGTTCGAGCAGTTCGCGCGCGATGGTGCCCTGACCGGCGATGACGTCGGAGTCGTCATAGGGAGGAATGAGGGTCAGTCCCTGTTCTTCGGACAGACGCATGGATTCGGCATAGGCCTCGTCGAAGCTGTTGCCGAAGAGCACCACGTTGCCGCCGAAGCGGCGCACGGCGTCGACCTTGATGTCGGGCGTGGTCTTCGGCATGACGATGGTGGCCTTCACGCCGAGTCTTGCGCCGGAAAGGGCGCAGCCCTGCGCATGGTTGCCTGCGGAAGCGGCAATGACGCCGCGTTTCTTCGCCTCTTCGGGAAGCTTCGCAATCTTGTTGTAGGCGCCGCGCAGCTTGAAGGAGTGCACGGGCTGCAGATCTTCGCGCTTGAGGCTGATGCGGCAGCCCACGCGTTCGGAGAGCTTTTCCATATATTCGAGCGGGGTCACGCGGGCCACGTCGTACACGGGGGAAAGAAGGATCTTGCGCAGGTATTCTGCCGGGGACGGATGTTCGGTGGGCATCGGGACGTTTCTCCTGAGCGCGCCCAGCGGCGCGCCGTTTTCTCCGGGGCTTTCTCAGTCGCGGCTTTGTTTTTCGGGTTTGCGCAGGGCGTGAAGCTCGTCGCGCGCGCTTTCCCAGGTAGGTTCATGAAACACGGTTTCCCGGCTGGGCGTCACTTCCACAAGCGTGGCCTGACCGTTCTCGGTCACGCGCACGCTGATGCGCTGACCTTCCTCGGCGGCCCGGCAGGCTCTGGGGGAGTAGGAGGCCACGAGCGAAGCGGCCTCGCGCACGGTGTCGGCGTCCCAGGGGCGGGAGCTGCGGCCCAGCGCGATGGGGCCGGGGAAGCCCGCCACCTTGAAGTGCAGATCGCCTTCGCGCAGCAGTCCGGCATAGGCTTCGTTGTCGAACTTGTGGCGGCCGATGGTCAGCCAGCGGTCTTCGTGCCAGAACTGCCGGCCCACGTCCGCAAGCTGGAAGTCGTTCAGATCGGGCGAGGCAAGGCGGGAGAGCACGGGCCAGAAGCGGCGGGTGTTTTCCTTTTCCGTGAGCTTGCAGCCGCCGCCGGGCGTGGGAATTTCGGTAATGTGGAACTGTTCGGCAAGCGCCAGCTGCTCCTTGCGGCCGCGGCCGTTCATGGCGAGCAGGCGGGAGCGGTCGATGAGACCGGATTCCTCGGCGGCCGTGGGATCAAGAAGTTTGGCGCAGAGCGGGCGTACGAGAATGTCGCGCACTTCGGCGTCGCGGCGGATGACGTTGAGCGTGTCGCGCCGCTGCGACATGGGCCGCTGTCCCAGCACTTCGCCGGACACGAGGAATTTCGCGCCGTAGATCTCCATCTGTTCCCGGGCGAGATTCATCATGAGAATCTTGCAGTCCACGCAGGGATTCATGGCGCTGCCGAATCCGTAGGTCGGGCCGCGCTTCAGCAGATCCACGAACGCCTCGCCGGCGTCCACGGCGGTGATGTCGAGTCCGTAGACCTCCTGCCAGTGGTCCACGCGATCGGGGTGGCCGAAAAAGGGAGAGTAAAAGTGCAGGCACTTGATGGTCCTGCCCTGTTCCATGAGCAGCCGTGCGGCGAGGATGCTGTCCAGTCCGCCGGAAAAAAGAGCTATGCCGTCGTAGTTTTTCATGGCTCTTTAGATAGATGGTATGCGGGCCGCTGGCAAGTGTTTCTCTTGCCCCCCGGGCGGCCTTTTGCTAATGTTCTTCGTCTCGGCGTTTTCTGCTTCCGAAACGCCGCCATCCGCGAGGCCCGCGCTTCCCAAGGCGCGGAAAAGAGGCAGAACGCTTCGCCCGCGCGGAAAACTTGTCTATTTCAGGAGATGTCATACATGGCGAAGAAGCCTCTTGTTTCTGCGGAAGATGCCCGCCGCGAAGCGCTCAGGACAGCCCTCAGCACCATCGAAAGAAAGTATGGTCAGGGCGCCGTCATGAAGCTGTCCGACGGGGCGCACGTTCATGTGCCCGTCATTCCCACCGGCTCCATCGGCCTTGACCTGGCCCTGGGCATCGGCGGCGTGCCGCGCGGCAGAGTCACGGAAATCTACGGTCCGGAATCCTCGGGCAAGACGACCCTGACGCTGCACATCATTGCCGAATGCCAGAAGCAGGGGGGCGTTGCCGCCTTCATCGACGCCGAACACGCTCTTGACGTCACCTATGCGGCAAGACTCGGCGTGAAGACCGACGAGCTGCTCATTTCCCAGCCCGATCACGGTGAACAGGCTCTCGACATCGCCGACATGCTGGTGCGCTCCGGCGCGGTGGACATCGTGGTCATCGACTCCGTGGCCGCGCTCATTCCTCAGGCCGAACTCGACGGCGCCATGGGCGAAACCCAGGTGGGCAGTCAGGCCCGCCTCATGTCTCACGCCATGAGAAAGCTCACCGGCACCATTCACAAGTCCCGCACCTGCGTGATCTTCATCAACCAGATCCGCATGAAGATAGGTCAGATGGGCTACGGCAGCCCCGAAACCACCACCGGCGGCAACGCGCTCAAGTTCTACAGCTCCGTGCGCATGGACATCCGCCGCGTGCAGACCCTCAAAGACAGGGAAGAAGCCTACGGCTCCCTCACCCGCGTGAAGGTGGTGAAGAACAAGATGGCTCCGCCCTTCCGCGAAGCCAAGTTCGACATCATCTGGGGCACGGGCATTTCCCGTGCCGGTGAAATTCTCGACATGGCCGTGGAGGCGGGCATCGTGGACAAGAGCGGCGCCTGGTTCGCCTACGGCGACGAAAAGCTCGGTCAGGGCCGCGAACGCGTGCGCGACCTTCTGAACGAGAACATCGCGCTTCGCGACGAGATCGAAGCCAAGGTCAAGGAGCATCTCGGCTTCGGCGCGGACATGAACGCCGCTCCCGCGGCGGAAGTGCCCGGCGACGAGGACAGCTACGACGAAAGCTACTGATTTCAGGTCATGCCGCAGGGCCGCCTCCGGGCGGCTCTGCCGTTACCTGAAAAGACGATACGGCGGCCGGATCCGGCCGCTCTGAACGCAAAAAGGACCGGGGGAAGAGCTTTCTTTTCCCGTGTTTGCAGAAGGCCTTCCGGCCTCATCGGGAGAATGTATGCTCACTGCCAAGGAAATACGTCGAAAATTTCTGGAATTCTTTGAAAAGAACGGCCATGCCGTGGTTCCTTCCTCCTCTCTGGTGCCCAAGGACGACCCCACGCTGCTCTTCACCAACGCCGGCATGGTGCAGTTCAAGAAGCTCTATCTCGGTCAGGAACACCGTTCCTACCGCTGCGCGGCCACCTCGCAGAAGTGCCTGCGCGTTTCCGGCAAGCACAACGACCTTGAAAACGTCGGTCGTACCGCCCGCCATCACACCTTCTTTGAAATGCTGGGCAACTTCTCCTTTGCCTACTACTTCAAGCGCGAGGCCATAACCTTTGCGTGGACGTTCGTCACCGAAGAGCTGCACCTGCCCAAGGAAAAGCTTTACGTCACCGTGTACGAGAACGACGACGAAGCCTACAATCTGTGGCAGGAAATCGCGGGCATGCCCGCCGATCACATCACCCGCATGGGCGAGAAGGACAACTTCTGGACCATGGGCGACACCGGTCCCTGCGGCCCCTGCTCGGAAATCTACATCGACCAGGGCGAAGACATGGCCTGCGGCCCGGACTGCGGCATCGGCAAGTGCGACTGCGACCGCTTCCTTGAAATCTGGAACCTCGTGTTCACGCAGTACGATCAGAAGGAACCCGGCGTGCGCGTGCCGCTCGAGCATCCCAACATCGATACCGGCATGGGCCTCGAACGCATCGCGGCCGTGTGCCAGGGCAAGCGCTCCAACTTCGACTGCGACCTCTTCCAGGACATCATCCAGTACGCGGCCTCCATCGCTGGCGTGACCTACAGCTTCTCCGCTCCCGACACGAACGACGTGGATACCGCTCTGCGCGTCATTGCCGACCACAGCCGCGCCGCCGCCTTCATGATCGCCGACGGCATTCTGCCTTCCAACGAAGGCCGCGGCTATGTGCTGCGCCGCCTCATCCGCCGCGCTCTGCGTTTCGGTACGCTCATGGGCCTGCACGAAGCCTTCCTCTACAAGACCGTGGGCAAGGTTGTGGAAGTCATGGGCGACGATTATCCCGAACTTCGCGAACACGCCGAATTCCTTTCCCGCGTGGTCTTCGAGGAAGAAAACCGCTTCCGCGTGACCCTCGACAAGGGCCTTGCCCTGCTCGACAGCGAACTGGCTTCCCTTGCCGCCGAAGGCAGGACCGTCATTCCCGGCGAAGTGGCCTTCCGTCTGAACGACACCTACGGCTTCCCGCTCGACATCGTGTCCGACGTGGCCTACAAGCGCGGCTTCACCGTGGATGAGGAAGGCTTTGCCGAAAAGATGCAGGAACAGCGAGCCCGCGCCCGCGCGGCCTGGAAGGGCTCCGGCGAAAAGGACCTCGCCGCCCGTTTCCGCGGCCTGCTCGAAGAAGGCATGCAGTCGGAATTCGTGGGCTATGACCGCCTGAAGGCCGAAAGCCGCATCGTGGCCCTGCTCGATGAGGACGCCCTCACCGTGGAGAGCCTGGAAGCCGGAGCGAAGGGCTACATCGTGACGCTTCAGACGCCTTTCTACGGCGCGTCCGGCGGCCAGAGCGGCGACACCGGCATCATCGCCACCGAAGAAGGCAAGGCCCGCGTGACCGATACCCTGAAGCCCATGCCCACGCTGACCGTGGAGCAGATCGAAGTGACCGAAGGCATCATCCGCGCCGAGCAGGAAGCGGTCATGGAAGTGACCGAAGGCGACCGCATGGCTGCGGCCCGCAACCACTCCTGCACGCATCTTCTTCAGGCCGCCCTGCGCAAGGTGCTCGGCAGCCATGTGCATCAGGCCGGCTCCTCCGTGGGGCCCGACCATCTGCGCTTCGACTTCACTCACATCACGGCCATGACGCCCGAAGAAATCGCCGCCGTGGAACGCGAGGTGAACGCCATGATCATGGCCGACTACCCCGTGACCACCCGTGAAATGAGCCATGACGACGCCGTGAAGTCCGGCGCCATGGCCCTGTTCAACGAAAAGTACGGCGACAAGGTTCGCGTGGTCAGCATGGGCGCCGAGGGCGTCGATCCCTGCTCCATGGAACTGTGCGGCGGCACCCATCTTTCCCGCACCGGTCAGGCGGGCAGCTTCGTCATTCTTTCCGAAGGCGGCGTTGCCGCGGGCGTGCGCCGCATCGAAGCGGCCACCGGCTGGAACGCCTACAACGTCATGGCGGAACGCCGTGCGGAACTCAACGCCATAGGTGCTCTGCTCAAGGTGCGCTCCTCCGACTTCGCGTCCCGCGTGGACGCCATGCAGAAGGAAATCAAGGCCCTGCACAAGGAACTCGACAAGGCTCAGGCCGCAGGCCGGGGCGACGTCATGTCCGCCGTGCAGGAAGTTGCCGGCGTGAAGCTGCTGGCCGTGAAGGCCGGCGCCATGAACGTGAAGGCGCTGCGCGAAATGATGGACGATGTGCGCTCCAAGATGCCTTCCGGCGTGGCCTGCCTTGTGGCGGAAGATGGCGGCAAGGTGCAGATGATCCTCTATGTCTCCAAGGATCTGCATGACCGCTTCACCGCTCCCGTGCTCATCCGCGACGTGGCTGCGGCCATCGGCGGTTCCGGCGGCGGTCGTCCCGATCAGGCTCAGGCCGGCGGCAGCAACGCCGCAGGCATTGACGAAGCCTTCGCCATTCTGAAGGCCAGGATCGCCGGATAGTCTGTTTTCGAGGCGTCCGTTCCTTCGGGGAGCTCGGGGAGCGGACGCCGTTCCTGACGGACCGTCTTTGTTTTTTTGCGATGCGGGGAAGAGAGCCGTTACGGGGCTTTCCTCTCCGCATCGTTGTTTTTATGCCGGTTGCCGGAGAGGGATCCGACCCGGAACAGGAGGAACCATGCCTGAACTGCCTGAAGTGGAAACCGTGGCGCGCACTCTAGCGCCGCAGATATGCGGAAAGCGCATCCTTGGGGCGGACGTGCGCGATGCCGGAGCCTGGCAGGGACTGACCGCGGCGGACTGCCTTGCCGGGCAGCGTTTTTTCGTGGCGGGAACGGGCAGACGGGGCAAACTCCTGCTTTTGTATCTTTCATCTTCTCCGGCAGGAGTGCGGGCCGCTGATCCGGAGCGGGAGATTCCCGCGCCGAAAGCCTCGGCGGACTGGCCGCTTTATTACGACGGCGAGAGCGTGCGTCGCCCTCTGCCTCCGCTTTGCGGAAAAGCTCCGGAGGACGTGACGGCGCTGGCCTTTCATCTGCGCATGACGGGACGGCTCTTCGTGCATCCTCAAGGCACGGAGCCGGGAAAGCATACGAGGGTCGTGTTTTCGCTGGATGACGGCAGCAGCCTGTTTTTTGACGATGTGCGCCGGTTCGGGCAGGTGAGGGCGCTGTGCGGGCGAGAGCTTGAAACGTGGTCGTTCTGGCGGAAGCTGGGGTCGGACCCATTGGAGATGACGGACGAAGCGTTTTCCGCTCGCCTTCTGTCCGGGGCGGCGGTCAAGTCGCTTCTGCTCAATCAGTCCGTGGTGTCGGGAATCGGCAACATCTATGCCGACGAGAGCCTGTTTCGGGCGGGCATCCGGCCGGACGTTCCGGGGCGTTCGCTTTCGGAAGAGCAGCGCTGTCGCCTTCACCGGGCGCTGGTGGAAGTCCTTCTGGAATCCGTGCGCGAGTGCGGCAGCTCCATCCGGGACTACCGCACGGCCCGCGGGGATGTGGGCGCGTTTCAGAATTCTTTTCGCGTGTACGGCAGAGCCGGAGAAACGTGCACGGTCTGCGGCGGCAGGCTGACCTCGGCCCGTGTGGCAGGTCGGAGCACGGTCTGGTGCCCGCGCTGTCAGAAGGGATGAGCGTGGGCGAACGCACCGCAGAGTTCAGGCTCGGTCGGGCCCTTCGCCTGAGGAGGGGAAGCTCTCCGGGCGTTCGGCGTCAGGCCAGAGGGCGGAACTGATGAACGGTGGCCCGGCGTTCGGAACGGGGCTTTTCCCTGTCGTCTGCCGTGGCGGCGCGGAAGCGGGGAGCCGAGAACTGGTCGGAACCACGCCGAAGAGCCTCGCGTTCTTCCAGCTTCGTGTTGAAGAGCTGATTCTTGCTGCGCACCGCCTGAATGAGCGAAAGTACGATGGCGGCTTCCTCCCAGGACTCGGAGGCGTCGAAGTCCTGCACGCGCTGCAGGTACTTGTTCCACAGAGCCATGAGAGAGGCTTCGTCCATAGCGTTGAGCTGGTGGGCCATCTTGAGCAGCATTTTTTCCATGTCATTCTCCCTGATTGAGCTGGCTTCGCTTATACCCTGCAAGTGCGGCCCGGGCAAATGAATTCTCGGGCCTTTTCCCGCCGGGACCCCGGAAACCGCCAATTTGCCCGTGCACGATTTTTGTGCTATAAAAACAGACTTCCCGAGGACGGGCGCCGACAGGCGTCGCTATGTCCGTTGCACGGCAGGCAGACCGGCACGGATGGTCCCGAACATCTTTTCGCCGATGCGGAGTTGACATGAGCGAGCTGAAAGATATGTACCGCACCATTGTTGCGGACGGTTTTCCTGATACCATGACCATCACGCTGGGAGACAGCGTGCTTACCTATCACAAGCGTACCTGGGACATGGGCGGTGAAGTGCGCGGCCTGCGCTACGGTGAAAACCCCGATCAGCCCGCGGCTCTCTACGAATTCGTGGAAGGCGAGAACAAGGTGGCGAACCTGAAGTGGCGTTCCCCGAAGCAGGGCATCGTTTCCGCGCTGACCGAAGAGCAGATGGTGCAGTCCGGCAAGCATCCGGGCAAGACCAACCTCACCGACGTGGACAACGCCTGCAACATTCTTCAGTACCTCACGAAGAAGCCTGCCGCCGCCATTTTGAAGCACAACAACCCCTGCGGCGCGGCCTGGGCCGACACGCTGTTCGACGCCCTGAACAACGCCTTCTGGTGCGACCGCATCGCCGCTTTCGGCGGCGCGGTGGTGGTGAACCGTCCGCTGGACATGAAGTGCGCCGAACTCATCGCTTCCCAGTATTTTGAAGTGGTTGCTGCTCCTTCCTTTGAAGAGGGCGTGGTGGACGTGCTCAAGAGCCGCAAGAATCTGCGCATCTTCGAGCTTCCCGGCCTTGCGCATCTGGAAGACCTTTGCGGCATTCCCATGCTCGACTTCAAGAGCCTGACCGACGGCGGCATCGTGATGCAGAAGTCCTTCGTGAACCGCATCACCTCCGAAGAAGACTTCATTCCCGCCACCGGCGCCAAGAAGGACGGCACCGTGTTCACCGCCCGCAAGCCCACGGAAAAGGAAGCTGAAGATCTGCTCTTCGCCTGGGCCGTGGAATCCGGCGTGACCTCCAACTCCGTCATCTTTGCCCGCGACGGCGCCACGGTGGCCATCGGCACCGGCGAACAGGATCGCGTGGGCTGCGCGGAACTGGCCATTCACAAGGCCTACACCAAGTATGCCGACGTGCTTTCCTTCAAGCGCACCGGTCTTTCCCTGTACGAACTGCAGCAGAAGGCTCTCTCCGACGCCGAAGCTGCCGCCACGCTGGAAGAAATCAACCGTGAAACACGGGAAAACAAGGGCGGCCTCATCGGTTCCGTGGTGGTGTCCGACGGCTTCTTCCCCTTCCGCGACGGCGTGGACGTGGTCATGGCTCAGGGCGTGACGGCCATTGCCCATCCCGGCGGCTCCATCCGCGACTGGGAAGTGGTGCAGGCCTGCAACGAGCACGAACCTCAGGTCGCCATGGTCTACACGGGCCAGCGTTCCTTCAAGCATTGATCGTGAGAAATGCCGGGAAGAGTTTCTTCCCGGCATTCTCTCTGCTGCGTCGCGATTCCTCTTCGGAGAAACGCGACCGTATTTTCTTCCGTGCCCGTCATCCTTTCTTCCGGTTTTCCGGCTCCGGGCTCCCGGCGGCCGGGCGGCACGGCTTCTTGTTTTTCGGCATCTTCTCTGACACTTCAGGAAAAAGACATGGCATCGCATATCGTTCAGAATCCCGGCGCGGGCTGTATTGTGGAATTCATGCAGGGCAATGAGGCCCAGATCGCGTGGGTGATGGAGGAACAGAAGGGCAAGCTGCGTCTTTTCCTGCCGAATCGCAGGGAAACCACGCTTTCTCCCTCGCGCATTCTTCCCTGGTCCGGGCCTTCCTATGCCGCCTCCCAGAGCAAGGACTCCATTGTGGACATCCTGAACCGGCACCGGGAAAGACGCGAGCGGCTGGCCTCCGAAGTCGCGCCCGTGGAGCTGTGGGAAATGGCTCAGGGCGAAATGGACAAGGCTCCTGCCGAATGGTTTGCCGAACTCGGCTATACGAATCCCGATGCCGATACCGTGGCGGCCTGCGGTCGCGCGCTTCTGCAGTGCAAGACGCATTTCCGCTTCCAGCCTCCGGAATTTGAAATTTATGACGAAGCCACGGTGGAATCCCGCCGTCAGGCGGAAGAGGCTGCGCGGGTGCGCGAGGCCATGGTCTGCGGCGGCGCGGACTGGTTCCGTCGCCTCTGGGATGCCCGCATCGGCCGTCAGCCTGCGCCGTCTCTGTCCACGGCGCCGGACGAAGCCGTGTGCCGCAGGCTGGAGCACATGCTCCGCGCTCGCATGATCGATCCTGAAACCGTGGAGGACGAGGCCCTGTGGAAGCAGGTGACCAAGGGCCTGCCGGATGATCCGCATCTTGCGCTGCTTCTGGCCATGACCTGGGGCCTGGTGCCGGAGCACTACAACTACTGGCTCGACAGGGCGGACTATGAGGCCGGAACCGCGTGGGAAGAGCCTCTTTCCGAAGAAACGCAGGCGCTTGTTTCCGCCGTTTCCGCGCAGGAAGGCATGCCCGCGCCGGAAGATACTGCCTTCATCAGCATCGACAGCGCCACCACCCGCGACATCGACGACGCCTTCCGCATTGCAGCCGCCTCCGACGGAGGATGGGATGTGGAAGTGGCTCTGGCCTGTCCGGCCTGGTTCTGGAATTTCGACAGCGCACTCGGTCGGGCGGTGTTCCACCGTGCCACGAGCATCTATCTGCCGGAAGGCAACTGCCACATGATGCCCGAGGCTCTGGGCGAGGGCGCGTTCAGCCTTTTTGAAGGTGTGGCGCGGCCTGCGCTCATCGTGGGCGTGCATGTGGATCCGGACGGCACGCTTTCGGAAGGCTCCTTCCGCGCATCCACCGTGAAGATCGCGAAGAATCTGAACTATCCCGACTGCGAAGCCGCACTGGACGGTGCGGACAATCCCGCGACGCCTTTTGTGGAGTCGTTGCGCCTTGCCGTCGACATGAGCGCCAAAAGACTCGACTACCGCGTGGAGCACGGCGCCGTCATCATTGAGCGGCCCGAGATCGATTTTACGCTGGAAGGCGAGGGCGCGGACGTGACGGTGAAGCTGGAGGACGTGCCCGCGGCTCCGCGCGCACAGCTTCTGGTGGC
The DNA here is from genome assembly GCA_900553065.1 of uncultured Desulfovibrio sp. Lineage (GTDB taxonomy): Bacteria > Desulfobacterota > Desulfovibrionia > Desulfovibrionales > Desulfovibrionaceae > Mailhella. The sequence goes on from USBZ01000003.1 coordinate 51,426, forward strand.
CGAGCTCATGGTGGTGGCCAACGCCGCTCTGGCGGACTGGGCCGTGAAGAACGACGTGCCGCTTCTGTTCCGCACGCAGGACGTGGCCGTTCCGAAGGAATATGCCGGCGTGTGGAGAAGCGCTCCCGACATTGCCCGCGTGGTGCGCATTCTGGTGGCCGCCTCTCTCGATGTGGTACCCCGTCCGCATGCAGGCATGGGCCTTTCCGCCTACAGCCCCGTCACCTCGCCTCTGCGCCGCTTCACCGATCTTGTGAACGAGGCCCAGCTTCTTTCCGTGCTTTCCAGCGGCAAGCCCCGCTGGTCGCGCGAGGAGCTTTCCGACATGCTCATGCACCTTTCCATCCGTCTTGAGGCGGCGGGGCAGGTGCAGCGCTTCCGCCCCAGATACTGGAAGTATCTCTACATTCAGCAGCAGGCCCGCCTGCACGGCGATGAATGCTGCTGGAGAGCCGAGGTGGCAGAAGAGAACGACATGTGGGTGAGCGTGAGCCTGCCGGAAGTGCAGCTCGGTCTGCGCGGCAAGCGCACGCTGTTCGGCGAAAAAGTGTTCCCCGGGCAGGAGCTTCATGTCCGCCTGGGCAAGGTGAATCCGCTGAGAAGCGAAGCCGTGATCCTGGATGTCCGGGAATACTGAGCCTTGTTGCGCGGCTTTGTGCTCTGGGGTATGATGGGGAAAATAAGAAAATTTTTCCGAACGTTCCAAGGAGAAAGAATGTCGTCTTCGACCCGAACTTTCACTTCCCTGGTATCATGTTGCGCCCTGTTGACCTTTCTGGGCTTTTCTCAGACGGCCTGCGCGCCGAAACAGGATGTGCCGGTACCGGAAGAAGTGACCGAGTCGGATTCTGTGGAACTCGACATTGCGCTTGCCATCTCCCGCGAACTGTATCTGGCCGCATCCTCTCCGGGCACGCTCGTCGGCAGCGATTCGCTGACGGTTTCGGAGCTGGAGGAGCACAGGTCCGTCTACGGCAACGATCTCGAGCTTAGCGACGATTCGCTTTCTCTCGCGCTGCCGAACGGTCTCCTTCAGCTGGAAGGCATGCCTGCCGGTTCCGGTGAGTGGAACATGGGCCCGGCTCCGGGCAGCGCCGAGGCGCTTGCTCTGGCGGAACTTCATACTAAGGAAGCCCTCTGCTCCGCAGGGGAAACCGTGTGCATCACCTCGCCTTACGGGGTGAGGCGATCTTCCAGCCGTTCCCACAAGGGCATCGACATCCGTGCTCCTCTCGGATCTCCCATCATGGCGTTCCGCGGCGGCCTCGTGCAGCGCGCCCAGTATCATCGCACCTACGGCTACATGGTGGAAATCCAGCAGGATGACGGCATCGTCGCCCGTTATGCCCACATGAGTCAGATTCTTGTCCGCAAGGGCGACAGGGTGCAGCCGGGACTCATGATCGGCCGCGTAGGATCCACGGGCCGTTCCACCGGGCCGCATCTGCATTTCGAGCTTCTTCGCGACAACAGCCCCATGAATCCCATGGTCTATCTGCCTACGCCCAAGCAGGTGGTGACCAAGGGAACGGAGGCCGATGCCGCGGCAGCGCGGAAGGCGCTGGCCAAGTCCGGCCTCAGCTCAAAGAAAAAGACCGTGAAGAAGACCACGAGCACGAAGAAAACGGCGGTCAGCTCTTCAAGCAAGAAGACCTCGACCAAGACTGCAGCCAAAACTTCTGCTTCAGGCAAGACCTCGAGCAAAAGCTCCACGACCAAAACGAGCAGCGCCACGGCAAAGAAAACGTCGAGCACGGCGTCGACGAAGAAGTAGCATGCAGCGCTGACCTTGCGGAGCCGCGTTTCATGCTCCAAGTCAGGGCTGCCGAGATACGTCTTATATCTGTTTGAACAAGAAGCGCCCGTCGGAAAACATTCTGACGGGCGCTTCTTGGTTTCGGCGTTCTGCCTGCCCTTTGCGGCGTTTTTGCAGAAATCGCTGCCTGCGGAATCCGGATACAGAAAAGGCAGGACGACTTCGGACAAGGGTCGTCCTGCCGATATCCGGCTCCGGCTTTTTTCGCGGCCTGAGGAGTCAGACACGACCGCAGGAAAAAGACGGAGGGATTCCCGTTCAGGCGGGCACGGAGTCGAGATCGATGTTGAAGAGCCTTGCGGCGTTCTTGTAGAGCAGCTTATCGAGTACTTCGGAGTCGCCGAAAAGTTCCATGAACTTGTCCACGCAGGGCTTGAAGGGCATGAGCGGATAGGCGGAGCCGAAGAGGAAGCGGTCCTGCATGAAGCCCTTGGCCGCGGCCACGTAATCGGCGGTGCCCACGCCCGTGAGCAGATACATGTCGGGGCCGAGGAAGATGTTGGTCTGCCAGAAGCAGGCGCCGAGCAGCACCTGAGCCCACGGCCAGCCGCCGTGCGAAACGTAGAAGTTCACGTCGGGGAAGTCGCGGGCGATGTTGGTGATGATCTTGGGATCGCTGTAGGAGGTGTCGGGGCCGGCGCGGCCGCCGATCATCAGCATGACGGGAATCTTGTGTTCCGAGCACTTCTCATAGATGGGGTAGATGCGGCGGTCGTTGGCATACCACGGAGTGCTCATGGAGCCGGGTTCGATGTTCACGCCCTTGAGCGGACCGTTGACCACATAGGTGTCGATGTCCTTTATGGCCTGTTCGCGGTCGGAGGGGTTGATGCCGGCAATGCCGATGAACTTTCCCTTGAAGTGCTTCACCATGTCCACCACGCAGTCGTTGCTGACATTGTAGCGGAAATGACCGTTGCGTCCGGGAGCGATGCCCATGCTGATGCCGGAATCTTCCATTTCCTTCAGCATGAGGCTTTCGGACTTTTCCACAACGGAGGGCGGCGGAGTCATGCCCATTCTTGCGGTAACGCCGGTGGGATTCTGCACCTGTCTGAGAAATTCATCGTACATGGGCCTGCATCGGGCATCGATGATCATGGCGTATTCTCCTTTTGAACGGCCCGTGCGCCGCTGCGCGGGACAGCGGCGCACGGGGAATATCAGAGACCGAGCAGCTCGGCGGCGTTGTCGTAGAGCGAGCGCTGGAGGGCTTCGTATTCAAGGCCGCGTTCGTGCCAGTTTTCGATGCACTGGGCGAAGCCGCGGATGGGATAGCTCGAGGCGAACAGGAAGCGGTACTTCAGGAAGGAGTTGGCCGCGTGGGTATAGGCTTCGAACATGGGCATGTGACGCACATAGAAGTAGGCGTCGGGGGAGAGGTAGACGTTCTTGCACAGCAGGGCGACGCCCACGGCTTCCTGCACCTTGGGCCAGCAGCCGTGCGCGAACACGAAGTTCACCTTGTTGAACTTGCGGATGAGAGGCAGCATGGGAGTGGGATCGGTGTAGGACAGATCGGGGCCGCCGTACACGCTCATGGTCACGCTGACGATGGCGCCGAGCTGCTGGCACAGATCGAGAATGGGTTCCATCTTGGGATCGTTGCCGTAGATGGCGGGGGCGTTCCAGCCCGGATCGATGGCTATGCCCTTGAAGCCCCAGTCGCGCACGCACTTTTCGATTTCTTCGAGAGCGGTGGGAGAGTGGGGGGAGATGCCGGCAAAACCGGTGAAGCGGCCGGGATATTTCTGAACGAGTTCGTAGACGTGGGCGTTGTCGGTATCGCCGTAGACGGGGCTGCCGGTCTGACGGCCCATGAGCACGCCGTGAACGACGCCGGCTTCTTCCATTTCCTTGACCATGAGATCCACATCGGCCAGATCGACGGAAGGCACGGGGCGACGTTCAAAACCGGTGGGACGGATGTCCTTGGGCGTCGCGGGAACGACGTTCTGCCAGTTCTTGACGATTTTCAGATCCATGAAGCTTTTGTAGGGCGGGCGGATGCGGAAGTCGATAACCATGAGAAAAATCCTTTGAAAAGAGAAAAGGCATGATCCCTGTGGCGGGATCGGGAGAAAAACGAGGAGGGGCGGCATCTGCCGCCCCCTTGAGACTTACTTCAGCAGACCGGCTTCACGATAGTACTTTTCCGCGCCGGGATGCAGGGGAAGCACCATGTTGAGGGGCATCTTCTGAGGATCGAGGGTGTTCCAGGCAGGCTGGATGATGCCGAGTTCCTTGTAGCCTTCCACGAGGGACTTGGTGACCTTGTAGGCGTCTTCTTCAGACACGCCCTTGCGCATGATGAAGATGGAGGTGTCGGTCAGGCAGGGGATGTCCTTGCCCACGGCGCCGCCGAAGTAGGTGCCGGGCACAACGCCGATGCCGAGGCCGGACTTTTCGGCCACAGCCTTCAGAACCTTTTCGGAGATGGGCAGCCACTTGACGTCGGCGTTGAGCACCATTTCCTGAAGCTGGCTCTGTTCGCCGGGACCGACCTTGAAGACGATGTCGATGGTGCCGTCCTGCATGAGGCTGACGAGGTCGTTGTTGGACACGCCGGAAACATGACCGCCCCACTTTTCGATGTCGTCGTAGGTCAGGCCGTATTCGGCAAGAACGCGCTTGCCGATTTCATGCTGCATCTGTCCGGGCTTGCCGCGGTCGAGCTTGACGGGGAGCTTCTTTTCCAGAAGTTCGTCGAGGGAGTTCACGGGCAGCTTCTTGGAGCAGATCACGTGGAAGCGGCTGACGTCCTGAATGTTGGCGATGGAGGTGAGGTTTTCCATCTTTTTCTTGTAGGGGGCGGTGCCGGTCAGAGCGGAGTAGGTGTTCAGGCTCTGCGTGACGGTGATGTCGCCGGAGTTGGCTTCAAGGCGCAGGGGGTTGGAAGAGGAGGAACCCTGCAGAATGTTGAAGGTGCTGCCGGGGTAGCGGTCGTTCACCAGCTTGCCGAGACCGGCAAGACCGACGTTCCAGGTGCCGCCCATGTTGGCGCCGCCCACGGCGCGCAGGTTGACGGGCGACTTGTCTTCAGCGTAGCCGGAGGTCACGCCTACGGTGAGGGCCAGAGCGAGAGCGGCGGCCGTGGAGAAGAGATGCTTGACGTTCATAGTGTACTCCGTGTTTGAAGGTGGCATGAACCGTTTTTTTTCAGTCCTGCAGGTTTCAGCTTGCGGCGTTCTGCAGGCGCTTTTTGCGGAAGGTCTGGGAGAGAATGGCCACGAGCAGGGCCGACACGCCGATGGCGTCGCTGAACGCTCCGGGAATAAGCAGTGTGATGGCTGCAACCATGAGCACGGCGCGCTCCGGCCAGTTGGCTTCGATAAGGAACCAGCCCTGCACGGCGCCGGCGAGGCAGACCACGCCGACGAGCGCGGTGATGACGGCCATGATGACGACGGGCCATTCACCCATGAGCAGCATGGCGGGGTTGAAGATGAACACGAACGGCACGATGTAGGCGGCAATGGCCAGATAGAAGGCCGTCCAGCCGGTCTTCATGGGCTGCGCGTCGGCGATGGAGGCGCCGGCGAAGGCCGTCTGACAGGTGGGAGGCGTGATGCCGGAAGTGATGGCGAAGTACATCACGAACAGATGGGCCGCCAGTACGGGAACGCCGGTCTGCACGAGCACGGGAGCACCGAAGGTTGCCACGAGAATGTAGGCCGGAAGGCTGGGCAGACCGAGGCCGAAGAGCAGGCAGGCGATCATGAGGATGAGCAGGAACAGCGTCATGTTGAGCTGGGCCAGCGTGGTCATGATGTTCACGAAGCCGAAGCCGAAGCCCGTCATGGTGACGACGCCGATGATGATGCCCACGCAGGCGCAGCAGGCCGCGATCATGAGCATGTTGGAGGCGGTGCTTTCCAGAATTTCGAAGAACTTGCCGATGGTGAGTCGGGTGTCCTTGCGGAGGAAGGAGAGCACGATGGCGCTTGCCGTACCGGACACGGCGGAGAAGACCACGCTTCTGCCGGCCAGCATGGTGGCGATGAGGATGACGAGAGGGGCGAGGTAATAGAGCTTCTTCAGGATTTCCTTTTTGGGAGGAATCATGTCTGCCGGTGTGGTGCCGATGTTGGAACGATATGCCTCGAAATGAATCATCATGAAGAGGCTGGCGTAGTAGAGTACGGCGGGAAGAAGAGCGGCCTTGCAGACTTCCAGATAGCTCACGTTGGTATATTCGGCCATGACGAAGGCGATGGAGCCCATGACCGGAGGCATGATGAGGCCGCCGGAGGAGGCCACAGCTTCCACGGCACCGGCAAAGTGCGGCTTGTAGCCGACCTTCTTCATGAGCGGAATGGTGAAAATACCGGTGGCGTAGACGTTGGCTACCGCGGAACCGGACACGGAACCGAACAGGGCGGAACCGAAAATGGCCGCCTTGGCCGGGCCGCCCTTGGCGTTTTTGGTGAGCAGGCAGACGATGTCGATGAACACGCTGGAGAAACCGACCTTATCCAGTGTGGCACCGAAGAGAATGAACAGGAAGATGACGCTGGCGGACGCACCGATGGAGGAGCCCCAGATGCCGTCGCTCAGCAGGTACAGCGATTCGATGATGCGGTCGGTTTCAAGGTACAGATGACCGAGGTTGCCGGGAAGCAGGTGTCCGAAGAAGGCGTAGGCGAGGGCCACGAGGGTGACGATGACGAGCGACCAGTCGGACACGCGGCGCACGGCTTCCATGATGCAGAAGCACAGGCCTGCGCCCAGAATGACCTGATAGGTTTCTACTTCGTCGACCTGTGGCATACGCTCGGACAGTTCAGGCTCATAGATGGCGATGTATCCGCAGGCGACCACGCTGAAGGTCAGAAGGAAAATGTCCCAGGCCAGAACCCAGAGAGGTTCGGGGCGGGGATGTTTCTTCCATTCGTGCACCGGCGGGCGCCAGAGGAAGATCAGCGCGAGAATAATACCCACATGTACGGAGCGGATGACCATGGGATCGAGGATGAAGATGCCCAGCGATGTACACAACTGGAAAATGCACAGCAGCGTCGCCAGTACGAGGATGATGGGTCTCAGTTTTTTACGCTCAAACATGCTGTCTCCTGAAGAAAAAGGCGTTTCGGGTGAAGGTTCGTCTACAGCCTGCATGCCGCCTGCCGTGCGGCATGGATGGCATCCATGATTTTTCCGGGCTTCACGCAGTCGCCCAGCGGAATGAAGGGCAGATCGGCGGCGGCCAGTTCACGGCACAGTGTGTTGTCGGACTTGTAGCCGAGGGCAAGAATGATGCTGTCGTACGGGGGAAGCACACGTTCGTTGCCGTAGCTGTCGCGGACGGAGACGATGCCGTTGCGCTCCAAGTCAACGACCTGTGTGTTGAGCAGAAATCTGGCGCCGTGTTCACGCAGGCTCTTCAGAAGGAATTTGCGCGCACGCGGATGCATGTCGGGAGCCAGTTCGGCACGAAGTTCAAGAATGGTCACGCTTTTTCCCTGAAGCGCGAGCTTTTCGGCGGTTTCGCAGCCCACGAGGCCGCCGCCGAGGATCAGCACATGACTGCCGGAGGGCGGATTGCGCAGGGCGTCTTCCGCGGTAACGGCCGCGCCGGAGGCGAGGGCCTCGGCGGCGAATCCGGGTCTGGCGGCGCAGCTTCCCGTGGCCACGAGCACGGCGTCGGCGTGCAGGTCGATGAGTTCCTGCGTGGAAACGGCATGATCCGTCACCAGCGTGACTCCGGCCTTTTTCAGTTCATGAACATACCAGTTCTTCAGGCGGGTGAGCACGTCCTTGTGCGGAGGAAGGTCGGCCACGTTGAGCAGGCCCCCGGGTTCCTGTTCCTTTTCAAACAGGGTGACCTTGTGACCGCGCCTGGCGGCGGTAACGGCGGCTTCCATGCCGGCGGGGCCAGCGCCCACCACGATCACGTTCTTCACGGTTTTGGCGGGCGTCATGAGCATGATGCCTTCACGGCCCGTGCGGGGGTTCACGGCGCATTCCACGGGCTTTCTCTGGCCGAGGCGGCCGTTGCAGCCTTCGTTGCAGCCCACGCAGGGAAGGATGTCTTCATCGCGGCCTTCCGCCAGCTTGACGGGCAGATCGGGATCGGCGATGAGCGCGCGGCCCATGGTGACCATGTCGGCCTGACCGGCGTTCAGAATGCGGTCGGCCGTGGCGCGGGTAAGGATGCGTCCGGCCACAGAAACCAGAGCTCTGCCTTCCATCGCGGCACGGATGCGTCCGGCGCTTCCGGCGTTCCAGCCTTCAGGCAGGCAGGGGGGCGGGCCGGTAAATTCGTTGGTTTCCGCAAGACCCACGCTCACATGCACGAGGTCGATGCCGGCCTCGGCCACGTCGCGGGCGATGCGGCAGGAAAGATCCACGTCGATGCCGCCGGGCAGAAGTTCTTCGGAGCTCAGGCGGAAGAAGAGCACCATGTCGTCGCCCGCCGTTTCGCGGACGCGGCGGATGACTTCCAGCGGGAAGCGCATGCGTCCTTCGTAGGAGCCGCCGAATTCGTCGGTGCGCTGATTGAAAAGCGGCGACATGAACTGCGCGATGAGATAGCCGTGCGCGCCGTGAATTTCTATCACGTCAAATCCGGCTTCCCTGGCACGTCTCGCGGCTTCGGCATAGGCGTCGATGAGCATGTAGATGTCTTCGGTGTCCAGCACGCGGGAATTGTCGTACGACGTGCGGCCGGGAACGAACGAAACCAGCGGAATGGCCTGTCCGGAGGCATCGGGACGGACGAGTCGTCCGGCATGGTGGAGCTGGATGCCGGCAAGGCCTCCGGCCTGGTGTACGGCGTCCGTCAGATGGGACAGACCTCTGATGTAGTCGTCGGAAGCAATGCTGACGCCGGGGAAGTAGCTGCGGCCAGAATCATGGACGCTGGTCGCTTCCAGCATGTTCAGTCCTACGCCGCCGAGGGCGCGGGCTTCGTGGTAGCGGATGAGCTTTTCACTGACTTCACCGTTTCTTCCGGCATAGTTCGTTACCATCGACGGCATGATGATGCGGTTGCGGAACGTGGTGCGGCGGATGGTCAGCGGGGAAATGACGCTGATGGTAGGCATGAACTTTCCTGTGTTTTGTATGTGAATCCGTTCTGCGGGAGCGCCCTTGCGCAGGGGGAGAGCCTGGGCGCTCCCGCAGAAAGTGTGCCCGCATGGGAGCGGGGGCAGGGGAGGCTACATTTCGCCGAGCAGGCGTGCGGCGTTGTCGTGCAGGGTGTTTCTGAGCGCTTCGTCGGTGAAGGCTCTGCCCTTCCAGCCTTCCAGCGCCTGTTCCAGGCTGCGGACAGGATAGCTGGAAGCGTAGAGAATACGATACTTTAGATAGGTGTTGGCCGCAATGACGTATTCTTCGGAGAGCGGGAAGTTGTGGATGTACAGGTAGCAGTCGGGCATGAGGTACACGTTGGGGCAGCGGATGGCCAGAGCCAGAGCCTTGTGCACGTGAGGCCAGCAGCCGTGGGGAACGACGATCTTGAGCGAAGGATACTTCAGAGCGACGCGCTGAATGGGATCGGGATCGGAGTAGGACAGATCGGGTCCGAGCATGAAGCTGCTCGTAAGGGAGGCGATGAGGCCGAGTTCCTGACACTTGGCGTAGATGGGATCGAAGATGGGATCATCATAGAGCAGGGGCTTGCGGAGCCATCCGGCGTCGATGCCCACGCCGCGGAAGCCCAGAGCCGCGCACTTTTCGATTTCTTCCACCATGCCGGGCAGGTTGGGATTGACGCCCGCAAAGGGAATGAAGCGGCCCGGATACTTCTGGCTCAGTTCATGGATTTCGTCATTGTCCACAACGCCGAAGTTGTCGGCCTTTCTGCCCATGATGACGGCGCGTTCCGTGCCGGTCTCGTCCATTTCCTGAACGAACTTTTCGATGGAACCCTCAATGGCGGACACGTTGGGACGCTTGCCGATGGAAAAGATGGTTTCCTTCGTGGGATCGGTGTTGGGAGCAGACTTGCGGAAGTTGAACGTGTTCAGATAGCCCTTGTAGGGAGGACGGACGCGGAAGTCGATGATCATGACGGTTCCTTTCAAAAAACGCCTTGCGGCAAAAAAGGTTGTGAAATATGTGACGGCATGTCGCGTCGGGCATGGGGTACGTGCTTGAAACAGGAGGCAGAAACGCCACACCCCCTATTAAGCAAAAGTCGTGCCAAAATGCGTTATTTTATAATATATTGTTTTTATAAGAAAAATTTTTTCAGTCCGGACTTTGTTCCTAAAGTCTCATGTTCATGGAATTGACATGTCTACACTTTGTATGTCATCTTTGTGTACATGGAGGTCAGCAGAGAACGTCATGCCCAGCCAGGAAAGTTATCTTCAGTCTGAGGAACGTCAGAAGGCCATCGTCGAGCAGAAAAGGATCTTTCTTTCCGGCGGCACGGTGGATACCGGCATCGTGAGCAGCACGATTCTCCGTTCCTGGGAGCGCAGCGTGGCGGCGCATGTGGATCCGGGCGTTCGGGAAAGGCCCCGGGTGAGCGAGGGTGAGCTGAAGGCCATTCTTGAGGAAAACGCCGATCTCATGAACTGCGCGAAAACCATTCTCGATCAGATGTTCTCCTCCATACAGGAGGCCGTAAGCGCGCTGAGTCTGGTCAGCGCCGAAGGCGTGACCCTGTATATTTCCAACCGCGTGTCCCACAAGATGTATTATCCCGACGCGCTGGTGGGCAGCATCAACACCGAGGAGGCCCGCGGCACCAACGGCATAGGCACCTGTCTTGCCGAGCGTCGACCTCTGGAAATCATAGGCGCCGAGCATTTCCGCTTCAGCGGCGAGTGCTGGAGCTGTTCCGCGGCCCCCATTCTCACGAACGAAGGCAAACTCATCGGCGTGCTCAACGTCACGCAGCCGCGCAAGCAGTACCATGCGCACACGCACGGCATGGTCAAGGCGGCCGTATGCGCCATTACCGAACAGCTTCGACTGCGCAGTCTGCTTCAGCAGCGGGAAACCATCATGGAAATGCTCGACGACGGCGTGCTGGTGCTCTCCGCCTCCGGCGTCATCGACATCGTGAACAGAAAGGCCGTGGCCATGCTGGGGCGGAAAGGCGCCCTGCAGGGCGAGAATCTGCGGAACGTTCTCCATCCGGGCGCAACGCTGGAGGACATACTGCAGACGACCAATCACATTCAGGATCAGGAAATGCTCTTCCCCCTGAGGCACGGCTCTCCGCTGGCCTGCTTTGTGTCGGTGGTTCCCATTGCCGGAGGCGGCAGGGTCATCACCATGCGCGAAGCCAAGCGCATGCGTCAGGTGGCCGTACAGGTGGCGGGCATCAAGCCTTCCTATACCTTCGACAGAATCATGGGCAGCTCCACGGTTCTGGTGGAGGCCATGGATCAGGCCAAGCTTGTGGCGGGCAGCCATTCCACCGTGCTCCTTCTCGGCGAGAGCGGAACGGGCAAGGAACTTTTTGCCCAGGCCATTCACAATGCCAGTCCCCGTGCCTCGCATCCCTTCGTGGCCGTGAACTGCGGCGCGCTGCCCCGCAACCTTGTGGAGAGCGAGCTGTTCGGCTACAGCGAAGGCGCCTTTACCGGCGCAAGCCGTTCGGGCAAGCCGGGCAAGTTCGAGCTGGCCGACGGCGGCACCATTTTTCTGGACGAGATAGGCGAACTGCCTCTTGATGCGCAGGTGTCTCTGCTGCGCCTTCTGCAGAACGGCGAAGTCACGCGGGTGGGCGGCAAGTACAGCCGCATGGTATCCGTGCGCGTGGTGGCGGCCACGAACCGGAATCTGGAAGAAGCCGTGCGGGAACGTTCCTTCCGCGAGGATCTGTATTACCGGCTGAACGTGTTTCCCATCAATCTGCCGCCGCTGCGCGAACGCCGAGGCGACGTGGAGCTCCTGGCCCGGTATTTTCTGCGCAAGTTCGCGCTCGGCATGGGCAAGGCGGTGCCGGGATTCACGCCGGAAGTGCTCGCCTGCATGGAGCGCTATCAGTGGCCGGGCAACGTGCGCGAACTGGAAAACATGGTCGAACGCATGGTCAACGTGGTCAGAGACGGACAGCCCGTGGACGAAAGCTGTCTGCCCGCGCACATGCTTGCGGCAGGCAGACGGAGCGGCGCAGGAACGGCCGACCCCGGAGTGGCAGGACTGCTTGTGGGCGATGCCGGTCTGCTGGCGGCCAGAGAGGTGGAGAGCATCATCGACGTGCTGCGCTCCACGCACGGCAACATGCGCGCTGCCGCCGCCATGCTGGGCATTTCCCGCGGGGGACTTTATCTTAAAATAAAACGTCTCGGCATCAACGTGGAGCAGTGGAGAAAGTAAGTCTCCATTGAAAAAGCGTCATGGAAAAGGACGTGGTCTTCGGATCACGTCCTTTTTTCGTCTGCATTCCGCAGGCCTGTCGTACCGGTGGAGCTTCCGCTCTTTTCCGGCCTCAGGAACCGGGCTCGCCGCCGAAATCCTGCATGGGCCTCTCGCGGCAGTTTCCGCCTCCAGGTATTTTTCTGTGTTTTTCCATTGTTGTCGCATTATTACAATATCCCTCTCACGGGGCCGGCGATAAGGTTGGATCTGAAAAACGGTATGACGCCGTTTTCCCATCTTTATCAGAAGGAGGTCTCATGCACCTTACTCCGCGAGAAATCGACAAACTGATGGTGCTGTCTCTGGCTCAGGTGGCGCAGCGCCGCAGGGAAAAAGGGCTGAAGCTCAATCATCCCGAGGCGGTGGCCATCATCACGGCAACGGCTCTTGAGGGCGCGCGCGAGGGCAGAACCGTGGAAGAGGTCATGAACGACGCCCGCAAGGCGCTCACCCGCGACGAGGTCATGGAGGGCGTGCCCGAAATGATTCCCTTTGTTCAGCTTGAGGCCGTGTTCACGGACGGCAGTCGTCTCGTCACGGTTCACGATCCCATAAGCTGAGCGCGGAAGAAGCGTTTCCGGCAGGAGGGCGGAGCGTTTTTTCAGGAACGTATTTTTTCCGGTCGGTTTTCTGCGTGCGGAAAAAGGCGGCCCGCAAACGGCGCGGCGGCCTTCGGCGAAGCGCCGCTTCGAGTGTGCGCCGGACTTGTCGGCCGGATCCCTGCGCCCTGCCTTCCCTTTCATCACGCCGCATGACTTCTGCGGCCAAACACAGGCAGGAAGAACATGGCAGATTCCCCCAAGGCTCCCGTCGGCGGCTGCATCTTTGCCGACGATCCCATCACGTTCAACGAGTCCCTACCTTCCGTGAGCATCAAGGTCCGCAATACCGGAGACCGTCCCGTGCAGGTAGGCTCGCACTTTCATTTCTTCGAGGTCAACCGGGCGCTGGAATTCGATCGCGCAGCAGCCTACGGCATGCGCCTGAACATTCCTTCCACCACGGCCGTCCGGTTTGAACCGGGCGATGAAAAAACGGTGTCGCTCGTGCCGTTCGGCGGACTGTGCAGCGTGTACGGCTTCAACAATCTCGTGGACGCCTGGGTCGGCGATGAGCACGGCAGGGCGGTACGGATCGAGCGGGCCGTCGCTCTCGGATTCAGGAACGCCAAAATCTGACCCGTATAACCCAAGGACTGCGCTATGCCCCAGATATCAAGACAGGAATATTCCAGCCTGTACGGCCCTACCGTGGGCGACAGAATCAGGCTCGGCGACACGGATCTTTATGTGGAAATTGAAAAGGACCTGCGCGGTTACGGCGACGAGGTCATCTACGGCGGCGGCAAGACGCTGCGCGCCGGCATGGGCGGCGACGCGAAATCCGTGCGCGACAACGGCGTGCTTGATCTCGTCATTACGAACGCCACCATCATCGACGCCGTGCAGGGCGTGATCAAGGCCGACGTGGGCATCCGCGACGGCCGCATCGTGGGCATCGGCAAGGCGGGCAATCCCGCCGTCATGGACAATGTGGATCCGAATCTCGTGGTGGGCAACGCCACGGACGCCATCTCCGGCGAGCATCTCATCCTCACCGCGGGCGGCATCGACGCCCATGTGCATCTGATATGCCCCCAGCAGGCGGAAACCGCCATATCCAACGGCATCACCACCTTCTTCGGCGGCGGCATCGGTCCTTCCGACGGCACCAACGGCACCACCATCACGCCCGGCGCGTGGAACATTCACCGCATCATGGAAGCGGCCGAGGCGCTTCCCGTGAATCTCGGCATTCTCGGCAAGGGGCATGCCTACAACGAAGATCCCCTGCGCGAGCAGATTGAGGCCGGCGCCTGCGGCTTCAAGATCCATGAGGACTGGGGCGCCATGCCCGCCATCATCCGTGCGGCCCTTTCCGTGGCCGACAAGATGGACGTGCAGGTCTCCATCCACACCGATACCCTGAACGAAGCCGGATACGTGGAAGACACCATCGCCGCCATGGAAGGCCGTGTGATCCATACCTTCCACACCGAAGGCGCGGGCGGCGGTCATGCGCCGGACATCATCCGTGTGGCGGGTCAGTCCAACGTGCTGCCGAGCTCCACCAATCCCACGCTGCCTTTCGGCATCAATTCGCAGGCCGAGCTTTTCGACATGATCATGGTCTGCCACAACCTCAACCACAACGTGCCTTCCGACGTGTCCTTCGCCGAGAGCCGCGTGCGTCCGGAAACCATAGCTGCGGAAAACGTGCTGCACGACATGGGCGCCATTTCCTGCATTGCGAGCGACTCGCAGGCGATGGGGCGCGTGGGCGAAAACTGGATCCGCGCCATACAGACCGCGAGCGCCATGAAGGCGGCCCGCGGCAGTCTGCCCGAGGATGCCGCAGGCAACGACAACTTCCGCGTGCTGCGCTATGTGGCCAAGGTGACCATCAACCCGGCCATCATTCAGGGCGTGTCTCATCTCATCGGTTCCGTGGAAACGGGCAAGGTGGCCGATCTTGTGCTCTGGCAGCCGCAGTTCTTCGGAGCCAAGCCCTACATGGTCATCAAGGGCGGCGCCATCGCCTGGTCCGTCATGGGCGATCCCAACGCCTCGCTTCCCACGCCGCAGCCCGTCATCTACCGGCCCATGTTCGGCTCCACCGGCAGGTGTCTGCAGTCCACCCGCTACACCTTCACGTCGCAGGCGGCTCTTGAGCGCGGCATCGGCGAAAAGCTCGGGCTGAAGAGCCATGTCGAGGCCGTGCGGGGCATCCGCAATCTGACCAAGCAGTGCATGGTGCGCAACAATCTTACGCCGCACATCGAGGTCAATCCCGAAACCTTCGCCGTCATGGTGGACGGAAAGCACGTCACCGTGCCTCCGGCGCAGAAGGTGAGTCTCGGACAGCTGTACTTCTTCAGCTGAGAACGAAAATCATGCGTCATCCGGCCGGAAGAGCGCTGCAAAACAGCGCGGCCCGTCCGGATGACGCGCGGGCGCCTTGTCGCCTGCAAAACGCTCCGGGGGCGTATGTGGACGTTGTAGAAAAGATATGGGGCAACAGGAACGATGCCGTATGGGTGGCCAGACTGCGCGGCGCAGACATCGACTGGCTGGAACTTTCCCAGTGGGATGCGCAGAAAAACCGTCTGCGCAAGACGAGTCTCGGCGGAAAAAGCGTGGCCGTGGCGCTGGAGCGCGGACAGTTGCTTCACGACGGCGACATTCTGGACTGGGACGAGGAACAGCGCCGGGCCGTGATATGCCGCATCCGGCTCTGTCCGGTGATGGTCGTGAACCTTTCCGGCCTGTCCGCGCTTTCGTCGGAGGAGGCCGTGTCTTCGGCCGTCAGACTGGGCCATGCGCTCGGCAATCAGCACTGGCCTGCGGTGGTTCGGGACGGCTTTGTCTATGTGCCCATGACGGCCGATGAAAAGGTGATGAACGCCGTCATGGAAACGCACGCCATTGCGGGCATCGGCTGGGAGTTTCTTCCCGGAGAGAGCGTGAGCGGAAGACTTTCCGCAGAAGAGGCGAGACTTCTTTTCGGCGGGGCCGAGGAGTCCGGACATCACCACCACCATCATCATCACGACCATCATGCGTGACGGCGGGACAGGAGGCTGAGGTGGACGTTCTTTCTCTGGTCAGACTGATGCAGTTCGGGGATTCCATGCTTCCCACCGGAGCCTTTGCCTTTTCCAGCGCGCTGGAGGCGGCGGTGCAGACGGGCGTGGTGCACGATACGGACACGCTTCAGCAGTATGTGGTGTCGGCGCTGCGCCAGTCTTCCACCGGAGATGCCGTGGGACTGGCCTTTGCCGTGCGTGCCCTGTGCATGGATCCGGTAAGCGCGGGCGGGCAGGTGCGCGAGGGCACGCTCACAAGACTCAGAAACATCGACATAGCCCTGTACCGCCGCAAGCTCCCCGAGGAGTTCCGGGAGATGATGACCAGAACCGGTCGCAAGCTGACGGAACTGGGACTTTCCATCACGCTCTCGCCGCTTTTGTCGCGCTGGCTGTCGCAGATAGCGTGCGGCAGCACGTCCGGTTCGTATCCGGTTTCTCTGGCGGTGCTGCTTTCGGCCGCCTCCTTTGCCGGAGCGCCCATCCGGAAGGCGGACGGCACGGAAGAGGAGGCGCTGCTTCAGGAATGTCTCACCGTGTACTTCTACGGCGTGGCCGCAGGCATACTGAACGCCTCGCTCCGGCTGATGAGAGTGACGCATCTGGATACGCAGGCCGTTTTGTACAGAAGCTCCGCCATGTTTGATCGTCTCTGCGCAAAGGCGCTCGATACGCCGCTGGAACGCATGACGGGATACGCGCCCATGACGGAGATCCTTTCCGCGATGCACGCGCGGGCGCGTGTCCGCCTTTTTATGAGCTGAAGAGGAGAGATCATTATGAAGAAGATAACCCGCATCGGCGTCGGCGGCCCTGTCGGCTCCGGCAAGACCGCCGTCATCGAGGCCGTGGTGCCCGTGCTCATGCAGCGGGGCATAAGACCGCTCATCGTCACCAACGACGTGGTCACCACCGAGGATGCCCGTCATGTGCAGCGCGAGCTTTCGCACGTGCTTTCCGCAGACAGAATCGTGGGCGTGGAAACCGGGGCCTGCCCGCATACCGCCATCCGGGAGGATCCCAGCATGAATCTTGCCGCGGTGGAGGATCTGGAAAGGCGCTTTCCCGACAGCGACGTGGTGTTCATTGAAAGCGGCGGCGACAATCTTACCCTGACCTTCAGTCCGGCGCTCGCGGACTTCTTCATCTACGTCATCGACGTGGCCGCCGGAGACAAGATTCCCCGCAAGAGCGGGCCGGGCGTGTGTCATTCCGACATTCTGGTCATCAACAAGGAGGATCTTGCGCCGTATGTGGGAGCGAGCCTCGAGGTGATGGACCGCGATTCCAGACTCATGCGCGGGGACAGGCCCTTTCTGTTCACCAACTGCCTGACCGGACACAACATCGACACGCTGGCGGACTGGATCATGCGCGACGCGCTGTTCGACATTCCGGAGCGCGAGCCGGTGTGTCTGGCCTCGGAAAGGCCGGAAGAGGGCGTGCGGCGGGAAGAGGCCGGCCATGAGTGAGCGTGCTCCGGGCAGAGAGAAGAGAAGGGAGTGCGCCGTGCCGGACTGTTCCAGCTTTCAGGCCGCGAGGCAGGCCATGATCAGGCTGGATCAGGAGGCCGTGGAACTTGATCCCTACCGCGACGAGCCGCCGCAGATGAAAAGCGCCGCCGTGGGCAAGACGGGCTATCTTCGGCTCGACTTTCGTCGCGACGAGGGAAGCGGACGCACCGTGCTGGCCGATCTGGACAGACGTGTGCCGCTTCTGGCGCAGAAGGCGCTGTACTGGGAGGAGTCGCAGCCGGACATGGCCTGCGTGATCACCATATCGGCCACGGGCTGCGTGGTGCAGGGCGACCGCATGGCGCTCGACATCCGGGCGGAGGAGGGCGCGCACGCGCTTGTGACCACCCAGAGCGCCACCAAGGTGCACGTCATGGAGCACAACCACGCCTTTCAGCTGCAGCGTTTCCGTCTGGAAGGAAACAGCTGGCTTGAGTATGTGCCGGATCCTGTCATTCTGCACCGCCATGCCCGGTTCATGCAGGACACCTGGGTGACGCTGCCGGAATCGGCCTGCTTTCTCTACGGCGAGATTCTCATGCCGGGCCGCCGCTGGCATCACGAGGAGGAGCAGTTCGGCTTTGATCTCTATTCTGCGGGCTTTCATGTCTGCCGGAAGGACGGCGAGACGCCGCTTTTCGAGGAGCGGCTCGTGCTGGAGCCGGATGAGGAGAATTTCTGCAGCGCGGGCGTGATGAACGGCTTCGAGGTGTTCGGCAGCATGTTTGCTCTGGTGCCGGAGCCTCTGGCGGCGCAGATCGGCGAGGCCGTGGGCTGCGCCGTGACCCGGGATCTGGCCTGGGGCGTGCTGAAGCTGCCCGAAGGAGCGGGGCTGGCGCTGCGGGTGCTGGGGCACAGCGTGGAGTCCGTACGGCAGAAAACGCGGGAGTTTCATTCGCTGGTCAGGGAAAAGGGTCTGGGAAGGCCTCTTCCGCCGGACTTTCTCTGGCGGTGACGGGCGTTGCGACAGAAGAGGAGATGATGATGGTATCAACTGGATGCGGCGGCAACGGACGGGCCTGCTGCCCTGTTTCTTATGCGATAAAGGTGCTTCTGCGCGGAGCCGGGCAGGTGATGTTTCAGAATTCCGCGTGGACGGGCCTGCTGTTTCTCTGCGGCATTGCCTGGGGCGCCTGGTACGAAGGCAGAATGGATGTGGCGGCAGGCGCGCTTGTCGGCCTGTGCGCGGGAACGCTGGCGGCCTGCCTGCTCGGCGCGCCGCGCGAGGAAATCGAGGAAGGACTGCACGGCTACAACGGCATTCTTGTGGGATGCGCGCTGCCCGTGTTTCTGGACTCCGGAGCGCTGTGCTGGATCATGATCGTGGCGGGCGCGTTCTTTTCCACCGTTATCATGATGGCGGTGTCCCGGGTTTTCCGTTCCTGGAAGGTGTCGGCCATGACCGGACCGTTCGTGTTCACCACCTGGTTCATTCTGCTGGCTTCCTACAGTTTTTCCGGCTTCAGCGCCTCCGCGCTTCCGCATCCCGCGCTGCCTTCTCCCCAGCCGGACATGCTTTCCTTTTCCGGGGCGGTCATGTTCCTTCATGCGTCGCTTGCCGGCGTGTCTCAGGTTTTTCTCATTGATAACGCCGTGACGGGCGCGCTCTTTCTTGCCGGACTGGCCGCCGGTTCCCTTTCCGCGGCGCTGTACGGCTGGGCGGGATCGCTCATCGCCATGACGGCGGCGCTTCTCTTCGGCGCCGACAGCGCGCAGGTGCACGCCGGTCTGTATCAGTTCAGCGCCGTGCTTACGGCCGTAGGCATAGGCACGACATTTTATCATCCGGGCTGGCGGGTGGCCCTCTACACCTTTCTGGCCACGATATTCACCGTGGTGGCGCAGGGCGCGCTCAATGCCGCGCTGGCGCCGCTCGGCATTCCCACGCTTACCTTTCCTTTCGTCATTGCCGCGTGGTTCTTCCTGCTTCCGCATGTCGCGCTTGAGCCGGAAGACCGCGCAGCTTCCCAACCTTCAGCCTGACGGGAGTCTGTTATGTACACCGTGGATTCCGGGGATACCGCCTTCATTCTGTTCTGTACGGCGCTGGTCTGCCTCATGACGCCCGGACTCGCCTTCTTCTACGGCGGTCTCGTGCGTCGCAAGAACGTGCTCACCATCATGATGCAGAGCTTCATTTCCATGGGCGTCATTGCCGTCATCTGGATTTTCGGAGGCTTCAGCCTTGCCTTCGGGCCGGATATCGGCGGCGTCATCGGAGACATCACCTACCATTTCGGTCTGGACAAGGTCGGCGCCGCGCCGAGTCCCGACTACGCCGTCACCGTGCCGTTCCTGCTCTTTTTCGCCTATCAGCTCATGTTCGCCATCATCACGCCCGCGCTCATTACCGGCGCGTTCGCCGGAAGATTCAACTTCCGCGGCTATCTTCAGTTCCTGGTCTTGTGGATGATCGTCGTGTACATCCCGGTCTGCCACTGGATATGGGGCGGCGGCTTTCTGGCCCGGCTCGGCGTGATGGATTTTGCGGGCGGCATCGTGGTGCACGTGAACGCCGGTTTTGCGGCGCTCGCCACCGTGCTTTTCCTGGGCCCCCGGGATGACGTTGCTCCCGGCGCGCATCCGGAACCCAACAATCTGCCCCTCGTGGCCGTGGGCGCGGGCCTTCTGTGGTTCGGCTGGTTCGGCTTCAATGCCGGCGGAGCCTATGCCGGAGACGGACTGGCGGCCTATGCCTTCACCAACACCACCATTGCCGGATCCATCGCCATGCTCGTGTGGATGTTCCTCGACTGGCACGGCGCAAAGCGTCCGTCCTTCTCCGGCGTTCTTGTGGGCGCCGTGGCGGGCCTTGCCACCATCACGCCCTGTGCGGGCTATGTTCCGCCGTGGGCGGCCATCGTCATCGGCGCCGCGGGCGCGGTGGTCTGCTACTATGCCAAGTGCGTGCAGGCCAGACTGCATTTCGACGACGCGCTTGAAGTCTGGCGCGCCCACGGCATGGGCGGCGTGACCGGAGCGCTGCTTGTGGGCGTGTTCGCTTCCGCCGCCATCAATCACGTTCAGGCCGGAGTGGAGCAGTTCTTCCTGCAGCTTCTGGGCATCGTGGTGGTGGCCGTGTGGTCGTTCGGCGCAACATGGTTCATTCTCCGCTTCATCAGCCGTTTCGGTCCCATCCGCGTAAGCTACGAGCAGGAACTGGAAGGGCTGGACGAGGCTCTGCACGGCGAATCGGCCTACCGCCTGTAGAAAAGAGGAGAAGCGCGGGCAATCGGGCCTTTGCTTCAGAAAACGGCGTTTTTGATCCGGGCGCGGGAACTTCCCGCGTCCGGATCTTCGGAAGGACGCGGCTTTCTGAGGGCGTTTTTCCGAATTGGGGGAGCGGTATATTAAAAGGTTCTTTTCCGGTCGGCGGCGGAACGGCATTGACAGGACGAAGCAAATTCCGGATCCTCTGCCGCGGGAGTGAGACTATGCATTCTATCATGTTCATTGCCGCGGGCGGCGCTCTGGGAGCGTTGGGCCGCTATCTGACGGGCATGCTTGCCTCGGCCGTGTTCGGCCCGTCTTTTCCGATGGGTACGCTCATCGTCAATGTCGTCGGCTGCTTCGTCATCGGAAGCGTGTACGCCGTGCAGCCTTCCGGATTTCTGTCTGAGTTCGTGCTTCAGGGCTTCTGCGGAGCGCTGACCACCTTCTCCACGTTTTCGCTGGACAGCTTCCGTCTGTTTCAGCAGGGGTATGCGGGAAAGGCCACGGCCAACATTCTTCTGAACATGGTGCTCGGTCTGGCGGCTGCTGCGGCGGGGCTTACGTTGTTTCATCAGGCATAGCGGGAAAGGCGCGTTCGGAATCCGTTTCCGGGGCGCCGCAGAGAGGCGGACACATGAGACAGTTTACAAAGCAGGTCATGGCGGTGATGAGCGGCGGTGCGCTCGGCGCGGTATGCCGCGTGGAGATGAGCCGGCTCATCATGAGCGGCACGGGTGGCGCGTTTCCTTTCGGCATTCTGTTCGTCAACATGATCGGCTCCTTTCTTCTCGGACTTCTCCTGGGCGCGGCCTCCCGTACAAAACACGGCTATCCCACGGTCACGGCCTTTCTGGCTACGGGCTTTTTCGGGGGCTTCACCACTTTTTCCTCCTTCGGTCTCGATACGGTGCTGCTCTGGAAGGCGGACCATGTCGTATCTGCCCTTCTCAATGTCGGCCTGAACGCGGGACTCTGCATGGCTCTTGCGGGACTCGGCTGGAAAATGGCGGCGCCCCGGCCGGGAGCGCGTGCGTGAACTTCTGGAGCGTGTATCTTCTTCTCTGCTCCGACGGCACGCTCTACTGCGGCGTGACCACGGACGTGGAGCGGCGACTTTCCATGCACAACGGCCTTTTGCCCGGCGGCGCGAAGTACACGAGAGGAAGAAGACCGGTACGCCTTCTGGTCAGCGTCGGCGGCATGGACAGAGGCGAGGCGCTCAGGCTGGAGCGCGCAGTAAAAAAGCTCCCCCGAGCAGAAAAGCTTCCGGCGCTCACGGCGCTGCAGAAAGGGATGGCATCATGACGAAGCCTCTTCCACCGGAAGGGGCATTTTTTGTGCCGGGCAGGCCTGCCGTTCCCGCCCCTGCTGCGGAAAGACTTCCGCACTTGACCGCAAAGTCACGCGGGAATATGCTCGTTCCTCCCTCGGCCAGCCTGAAAACGGCGGCCCAGAACTCTATTCAAGGGTGTCAAAATGCGTAAGTTCATTCAACTATTTCATAGCTCCGCTGCCGTTCTGCTTCTTTTGCTTCTGGTGACGGTTCTGCCCTGTCGCGCCGCGACCATGGTGGACATCTACGGTCCCGGTCAGAATCAGATCAATCTGGCCATGGCCGCTCCTCTTACGGCTCCCAATCAGCGCGCCACGGCGCTCGGCGCCGAGCTGAACGATGCCATCAATACCAACTTGAACTTCCTGCCCTTCATGAGGCTCACCTCGCCTGCCGCCGTGCTCGGCGGTACGGTGCTCTCGGCCTGGCAGGGCGCGCAGGTGGACTTCCGCCGCTTCCAGATCGCCGGAGCCGACCTTCTCGTCACGGCCCACTGGCCTTCCGGCGACAGGGAAAACAGCACGGTGGAGCTTCGCGTCTTTGAAACCTATTCCGGCAAGTTCGTGTTCGGCAACGCCTATTCCGGCGTGACCCATGCCGAAGTGCCCAATGTCGCCGACCGCTTCTGCGACGATCTCATGGAAGCCCTGACCGGCGCCCGCGGCTTCTTCAGCAGCTCTCTGGCCTTCGTGAAGGGCAACGGCAAGAAGCGCGACGTGTGGGTCGTGCGCGCCACCGGTCGCGATCTGCGACAGGTCACCAACATTCCCGGTTCGGCCATGTCTCCCTCGTGGTCTCCCGACGGCCGTTACGTCGTGTTCAGCCACCTCGACGACAGCACGCATGCCCTCGGCATCTGGGACCGCATGAACAATACCGTGAAGCGTGTGCGCTTCCCCGGCAACACCGTCATCGGTCCGTGCTTTTTGCCCGACAACCGCGTGGCCGTGAGCCTTTCCACCGGGCATTATCCCGACATCTTCCTGTTGAACCGACAGTTCCAGCGTGAACGTCCTCTGGAACAGAGCTCCGCCATCAACGTGTCGCCTTCCTTCGACGCCACGGGCACGAAGATGGCCTTCACCTCCAGCCGTCTCGGCAGCCCGCAGGTGTTCCTGAAGGACTTCACCACGGGTACCGTGACCCGCGTGAGCATGGACGGTTCCTACAATTCCGAGCCCTGCATCAGTCCTGACGGCACGCTCATCGCCTATACCAAGGCCACGCCGTCCGGCTTCCGTATTTTCGTTCACGACATGGTGACCGGCTACGAGCAGCAGATTTCCTTCGGTCCCGGCAGAGATGAGCAGCCTGCCTTTGCTCCGGACAGCTACTTCGTTGCCTTCACCTCCACCAGAAGCGGCACGTCGCAGATCTATCTGACCACGCGTCATGGCGGCGAGGCAAAGCATGTGCCCACGGGGCCGGGAAATGCCTCCTTCCCGAGCTGGGGAAAGTAAAATAATTTAAATTTCCTGGCGAAATCACCCCTGCGTGAGCTTGACAACAGTATGGGCGAGGGTAATATGCCCTTCTGCCCAACACGTGCAGTTTTCTTTCCATGCTCCGTAATCAAGAGGGACGAGCTGGAGAGAGAAATATTATGCTTAACTCTCAGGAGGAGTTATCATGAAGTCTTTGAAGTCTTTTGGCCTGGTTATGGTTATGGCTCTGGCTCTCGGCATGGGTGCCGGCTGCGCCAAGAAGAACGCTGAAGTGGAAAACGTGGAACCCGCTCCCGTGGTGTCCACCTCCGCTGTTGACGCTGCTGCTCAGCAGATCACCGACGGTGTCGTGTACTTCGATTTCGACAAGTACGACATCAAGGCTGAATACCGCGACATGCTTCAGCAGAAGGCTGAACTCATGAAGCAGTATCCTTCCATCCGCGTGCGCATTGAAGGCAACTGCGACGAACGCGGCACCCAGGAATACAACCTCGCCCTCGGCGAACGTCGTGCCCGCGCTGCCTACGAATACATGATCCGTCTCGGCGTGCCTGCCGAACAGCTCGATATCATCTCCTACGGCAAGGAACGTCCCGCCGTTGAAGGTACCGGTGAAGCTGTGTGGGCCAAGAACCGTCGTGACGAATTCAACGTCATCGCCCGCTAAATTCAGCTGACTAAGGCTGCCCTGTGTCCTCTGCATGGCAGCCTTTTTTTCGGGGCGTGGCGCAGGGGTAGCGCACCTGCTTTGGGAGCAGGGAGTCGCTGGTTCAAATCCAGTCGCCCCGACCAGAGTGACTTGAAAAAGCATCATAAGGGATGACCTTATGATGCTTTTTTTGGTTAAAAGAAAACCCCCAGCTAGGCTGTGGGTTCCCGAAAACTTATAGTTATGCGTAAGTTTAAACACTCCTTTTGATTTGCT